>NZ_CP063401.1:3662500-3962500 GCF_021729885.1 Devosia sp. SL43 | reverse complement strand
GCTCACCGCACCACCGCCTGGCCATCCAGTGCATCGTCACGGCGCGGCGCGCGCATCACGAAGTCGCTGCCGGGGATGTGCGGAAAGCCGCGAAAGTTGACGCCATTGGCGAACTTGGCCTGGCAGGTGGCAAAGCGCCGGTCGCAACCGGCCGTCACCGCGAGCGTATCGCCCACCACGACCCAATCGCCGACCTTGACCCCGAAGCCCAGCACATCGGACGCGCCATGCCGGCCGTGGGTCATCACCCCGTCGCGCAGCCCATTCCGCCGACCATCGGTCCAGCGTGCCCCACCAAAGGAGAACCAGCCCTCGCCAAAGCCACCAAGGCCGGACACCACGACCCGGTAAGGATCGTCGATCGCGGTGACCGTCGCAAACCCGGTATAAGCCGGGTCATCAAGATCGATGCCACACCTGACATCGCCCAGTGCCGCATCGCACAGGCCCTGGTAGATCCGCCCATGCGTAGCATTGAGCCCCTGTTGCGGCGAGCGCAGCTCCGCCCGGAACACGCCATCCTCGCGCACGATCTCGCCGATCGTATCGGTTCGCAGCAGCAGCCTTTGGCCGACATTGTTCCAGTTGACCCGCCACGTGTCGACCAGTGCACCGTCATAGCGCCCGAGCAGAATATCGTCCTCGGTGATGGCGTCGGCATGGATTACGCCCAGCACTTCGCTGGTCGTCACCTGCGGTCCCAGCCGCGCCGGCACCTCGCCGCCATCCAGCCCATGCGCCGGCACAAAGCTCGTGCCGCCAAAGCTCAGCGCCCGATCATGATCGGTAAAGCCCAGCACCACGCCATCGCCACGCACCAGCTTCCAGCAATGACACAAAGTCGTTTCGCCCTGCGCGATATGCGCAGCAAAGCCGCTACCGAGAGTTCTCATGGCAAGATCTCCACCAGTGGAATACTGGGGGCCTCGGCCCCGTCAAAGCTGGTCAGTTCCACATCGAGCCGATCGGTATCGAACCGCACCGGCACGTCGAACAGAAAGCCCGCCGTCACCGCCGCCCCGTCGGCTGGCGCCACCGAAAAGCCGACAACGCCGGTGGCGACATCGACCGTCCAGCCGCTCATCAGCTCTGAGCCCGCCACCGCGATGCGCACCGAGCCCGCCACAGGCCTGGTGATCGGCCGCAGATAGGGATCGAAGCTCGCGCCATAGGTCTTGGTCAGCTGGAAGCTGGTCTGGCTGCCGGTCCCCGTCCCGATCGCCTGGTCTGTTGGCGTCGGCGTGCCGCCATTGCTGGAGAAATCCAGCCCATCGCGCCACAGGAAGCCATGCAGCCGCCCGCGCCGCTCCTCGAAAAACGCCAGCACCGCGGCCATATCGGCCCGCGACTTGACGCCATAGCCAGCATTGTAGCGCCGCCGCGAATGCTGCCACCGCCCATTTCGCTGCTCACCACCACCGGCCAGCTGCACCACATCGGTCCTGCGCTCCGGCCCACCCCGCGCACCCAGCGCGACATCGAGCGGAAAGCGCACTGCGTGAAAGGCCATGACAATTCTCCCCAGTCGTTGAGATGAGCGCTCGCCTGCAACCACCACAGATCGTCACCCTCGGGCTTGACCCGAGGGCTCTTCACTGGCTGAGCGTCCGTTAAGTACAGTGCCCTCGGGTCAGGCCCGAGGGTGACGATCGAGTGTGTGGCTGACGCTGGAGGACCTAACTCCCCCGCGCCCCACGCTTCACCGCCCGCAACAGCATCGCGCTCAGTTCCGCTTCGCTCGCCGCAAAGCTCCTTGCATCGCTCGCCGTCACGTTGAACGTCACATTGACCGCGCCACCACCGCCGGCCACACCAAGCCGACCGTCAGAGCCTCGGGCCAGAGGCATGATCGCCTCCGGACCTGCTTCCCCCGCCAGGCCCAGCCCGTTGCCCATTGGAAAAAAGCTCGGCGTCGCGATCACCCCGCCCTTGGCGAACGGTGTCACAGTGCCGAGCGCCGGATTGGTTCCGGCAAACAGATTGCCCACCAGCCCGCCAATCATGTCGCCAAACGGCTTGATCGCGGCCTTGAGCGCGATATCGGCAAAGCTGCGCGCAATATCGCCCAGCACCGATTTGAACGACTTGCCGTCGAGCAGCGCCCCGCGAAACGCCGCGCTGATCGAGCGGGCCACGCCGTCAGCCAGATCCTGTATGCGCTCGAGTTCGAGCGTCACACTGCTCAGCTCGTCGCCGAAACTATCGGGGAAGAAATCACCGGCCATCGGGAAAGCGCTCCATCAATCCATCGAGTTCCTGCCGTCGCAGCGGCCCACCACGATCGCCCATCACCGCGCCCCAGGCCGAAGCCAGCTCGCGCGGCGTCATGCGCCAGAAGTCACGCGGCGGCAGCCGCAGCACGCCCAGCCCGAACTGCATTGCCGCGTCCCAGGGAAACGGTGTCATGCCACTTCTCCAAACGTCGCCTTGAGCAGCCGCGCCGCAATCTCTGCCGCCCCCTTGAGCCCGCCTTCTATCGACAGCCGCGCCAGGTCGTCGTCGGTCAACACATTGCCGCCCCCGCGCAACCCGGCCCCCAGGATCGCCGTCAAATCCCGTGCCGAAACCCGTCCGGCGGAAAACCGCTCGGCCAGCCCGACGAGATCCCCCGCCTGCAACCGCGTCTCCAGCTCCGCCAACGCCCCCAGCGTCAGGCAAAGCGTGCGGGTCTCTCCGCCAATAACAGCGTCGATTTCGCCTCGTTGCGTAATGGCCATGAAAGTCCTCTTTTTGCTTGTTCACCCACCCGGTCATTCCGGCGAAGGCCGGAATCCATGTCCGTCCGCCCCCGCAAACACCGAGTTAGGGGAGACATTCGGACCCTGGATCCCGGCCTGCGCCGGGATGACACCGTGGAAAATCAGATCGCCGTGAACGTCATCTCGCCCGCGCTTTCCAGCGCCAGGTCGAACGTCACTTCACCGGCATGATCGGCCGCAAATTCCAGCGCCACGATCTGGAACGGCCCCTCCACCGTGCCAAAATCGGGGATGATCAGCTGCCAGTTGCGGATCGTCCCGCCAAAGAACAGCGACCGCACCTGCGCATCCGAACTGCCGTCCTTGAACACGCCAGCCCCGGATACCGAAGCCCGCTTCACCCCGCCGCCCGCCAGCAATTCGCGCCAGCGCCCGGTGCTTTCCTGGTCGGTGGTGTCCACGGTCGAGGCATTGAACGCCAATGCCCGCGTTCGCAAACCCGCCACGGTGAGAAAGCTCCCCGACCCGGTCTGGTCGAGCTTGAGCAGCATATTCTTCCCGCTCTGAGCGGCCATGTGATGATCCTTGTGTCAGTGCCTAACCATCACCCCCTCCCAGCCTCCCCCATCAAGGGGGAGGTGCTGGCCGGTGGCCGTGGTCAGATCGTGCCAAATGAGTGGAGTGGCACCTCCCCCTTGATGGGGGAGGCTGGGAGGGGGTGGGGCAGCAAACGCTGAACGCCGGCTAAGCCTCGCTCAAAAACCGCAGCACCACCGCAGCCCGCGCCTGCCCCGTATCGCCGTCGATCACCGTATCCGTCCGCACATGCTCGCGATGCGTCACGGTGATCCCGGCTGCTGAGAACGCCATCGCCACAGCCACCACGCGCTCCGCCATATCCAGCGCCCGTTTCCGGCTCGGCTGATCACCCCAGCAATGCAGCAACAGCCGATGCTCGTGCCCCGGCGCCTCATCGCCATCGCGCGACAGCACATCGTGCCGCGCCACCACCACGCAGGGCGGTGCCCGTCCCGTCGGTGCCGCATCGAAAATCCCATTCGCCCCGGTGATCGCCACCAAAACCGCATCGGCCCTGAGCGCCGTCACCAGCGCCCCCTGCAACAGGCTGATCGGATGCATCGCCTACCCCGTAAAACTGGTTTCGCTGCAGGCGCAGCTGAGATACGCCCGCCGCCCGTTGAGGTCGGCCGCGCTCACCACATCGAGCGCCCGCCCGCGATAAACGATGCGATCGCCCGGCTTCACGTCATTGCGAAACCTCAGCACCACCGCATGGGAAATCTCCACCGCGCGTCCATCGGCACTGGTCCCCTGCCGCCCGGTCAGCGACCGCACCCGCGCCCACAGGCTCGTCACCGGAACGAACAGCGTCACATGGCCGCCCTCGGTTTCCTCGGTCATTTCGCGCCGCTTGAGCTGCACTCGATCGGTCAGCGTGCCCAAGGGCGGGGCCCGCTCGCTCACAGCCGCACCCTTTTGTGCGGCGCCACCAGCCGCTCGAAACCGGAAGGCACGACCGCCCCGGACCCGGCCACGATCACCGCATCGCGATGCTCGTGCCAGTAGCCAACCAACACCAGCAAAGCCTGGCGGATGTCTGATGGCACGTCCTCCGGCTCGGTTCCGAACCCGGCCACATAATCGATCTCGATCCCCTGCCGCTCCCGCAGCAAAGGCATCCCGGCGACAGTGGTCGGCAGCAGCAGCCGATCCGGCTCGCTCATGAACTGCGCCAGCGGCACCTCATGCGCGGCGCCCTCAGCGTCATAGGCATTGATTTCAGTCACCGCCATGAAGGGCGTCACCGGCAACCTGACCACACGATTGTCCGGCCATTCGTCGAGCACCACCCGCCAGCTCTGCGCCAGCAGCGCCCGCCCCGTCACGCCCTCGACATGCATCCGCGCCGCGCCGATCAGCGTGGTGATGAGAGCATCCTCGGCACTATCGTCGACCTTCAGAAACGCCTTGGCCTCGCCAAGCGAAACCGGCTCCTCCGCGGGCCCCGCGAGAAGGTATGAAGTCATGTTTTTGCCTTTTGATGTTCGAGCACCGACTTATCAGTCGGCATCCCTCCCCCTTGCGGGGAGGGTAGCGAAGCTAGGCCCGCAGGGCCGTAGCGTAGCTGGGTGGGGGGACGAGAGCCCGAATATCCGGGCCAACCCACCCCCCACCCTAACCCTCCCCGCATGGGGGAGGGAGTCGACTGCTAGCTCAGCTCACCGCGAACTTCAGCAGCTTGATCGCGTCATAATCAGCAATCCCGCCGCCCACGCGCTTCGTCGTATAGAACAGCACATACGGTTTGCTGCTGAACGGGTCGCGCAGCACGCTCACGCCCTGGCGATCGACGATCAGATACCCGCGCTTGAAGTCACCAAACGCGATCGACAGCGAGTTCGCCGCGATATTGGGCATGTCCTCCGCTTCGACCAGGTCAAAGCCCATGAACCGGGCCTTGCCGTCGGCCGACAGCGCCGGCTGCCACAGATAGTTGCCGTCGGCATCCTTGAGCTTGCGCAGGGCGCCCTGAACCTTGCGGTTCATCACCCAGGACGCATTCTGCCGGTAACCGGCCTTGAGCGCGTAGACCAGGTCGATCAGCACGTCGCTGGCATTGCTCGCCGGCAGCGCACCGGCCACGCCGGTCGGGATATAGCCCAGATTGCCCCAGCTCCAGCTGGTCTCGGCCACCGTGGTCGCCGCGAGAAACCCGTTGGGCTTGTTGGTGCCGTCGCCATTGACGAAGGCCGTGGTCTCCTGCGCGGCAAACGCCGCATTGACCTCGTCGGCAATCCACTGGCCGACATCCACCGCCGCATCGTCGAGAAAGGCGGAGGTCGCCGCCGGCATGGCATAGAGCTCGGTGGTCGGATAGCTGAGCTCCGCCAGCGTCTGCGAGTTGGTGGTCGGACGCGCCGCCGTCTCCCCCACCCAGCCCGTCGCCGGTCCGGATACCGAGATCGGACGCTTATACACCGAGCTCGAAACCTGCCGGACACCCGCAATAGCGCGGATCGGTGACACCGCCGTCATCAGCCTTGTGATTTCCGTCTCGGTCTCTGCCGGCACCACATAGCCACCATCGGCAGCCACGCCCACCGACAGCGCCTTCTCCTCGCCGCGCTTCACATAGGACGAGAACGCTTCCTTGTATTCGCCGCCCGCCTGGCGAGCCTTGCCATCGAGCTGTGGGCGGGCCCGCTCCACCAGCGCGCGGTCCATCGCCGCCTTCTGCCCGTCCAGCACCGCGTTCAGCCGATCGAGCTTGCCCTCGAGCAGCCCATCGGCCGAGCCGCGCTTTTCCAGCTCGCCCAGGCGCTGGTCATTGGTGCGCTTGAATTCCTCGAACGCCATCGAGAATTCGGCGAAGAGCGAGCCAATATCGCTCCCCGCGCCGGCCTTGGTTTCAAGGCCGTCACTGGTCATATCCATTTAGGTGTCCCTATCGGTTGCGGATGGTTTGGGTGGCGGCCGCAATGGCGGCGCCGGTCGAATAGCCGGAGGGCGCAATGCGCGCGTCCTCCATCATGGGAAAGGTCACGATCGACACCTCGAACAGGTCGACCTGCCACAGCTTGCGATGCCCGCCCTCGCGGGTCGCCTTGACGGTACGGAAGCCGATCGACAGCCCGTCGAGCGCCCCATTCGCTATCAGTCGCCTGAGCGCATCGGCCCGCGGCACATCGGGCACCAGCCGCCCGGCCACGAACAGCCCATAGCTGTCCTCGCCGATGGCGTCCCAGGTGCCGACCGGCTCCTTGGGGTCATGCTGGAACAACAGCCGGATCCGATCCTTGCGCTTGCCGAGGCTCTTGGCAAACGCCCCCGGCATGACGATGTCGCCACCGCCATCGACCCGGTTGAACACGCTGGCATAACCCGAAAACCGCCCTTCGCCGTCGATGGGAATGCCCACCATCAGCGCTTGCCCGGCTTGGGCACGGCCGGCTTGTCCTTGGCCAGCGTCCCCGCCAGGTTCCAGGCAAACTGCCGGAACGTCTGCTGCGCATTCTCCCGATTCTGCTTGTTGGCCATGGGTTTAGTCATCCTTCCTGAAAAGCCGATTCAGAGACGCAATCTCCTGCACGAAGTCGTTGAAGTGTTGATTCACCTTCGCCATCTCCCGCAGGGACCACACCAGCAGAGCGCTGGCGCCGGATGCCCAGAGGAACAGCGCCAGATGCGCCAGATCCCCCCGCTCGATGACGGTCTTGGTCAGGTCGTCCATGGTCAAACCTCCTAAATCCCCAACATCGCCCGCTTCTCCGCGTCGCTCAGAAACTCCGCGCCGCCCACCCGCGACCACAGCGCCGCGCGGTCCTCCGCCAGCGCCTCCACCCCATCGAAGTCCGGCGCCACCGTCGCCCCGCCAAACGCCGGCGACAGCCAATTGCTCAGGTCATCCGCCACCCGCACCACCAGCGGGATCAGCGTCTGCCGCCACAGGGCCCGGTTGGCCTCGGCCAGGTTGGCGTAGGTATTGTCGCCCGGTATGCCGAGCAGCATCGGGGGCACGCCGAAGGCCAGCGCGATATCGCGCGCCGCGGCATGCTTGGCCTCGATGAAATCCATGTCGCGCGGGCTGAGCGCCATCGCCTTCCAGTCGAGCCCGCCCTCGAGCACCATCGGCCGCCCGGCATTGCCCGCCCCGGAAAAGTTCGCCTCGAGCTCCAGCTTCAGCCGCTCAAACTGCTCCTCGGTCAGGTTGCCGCCGCCGGCCGAATAGACCAGCGCCCCCGATGGCCGCGCCGCATTGTCGAGCAGCGCCTTGTTCCATTGCCCGGCGGCATTGTGGATATCGAGGCTGGTCTGCGCGGCTTCAAGCGGCGCCATGCCGTAGTGATCGTCGAGCGGATGAAACAGCGCCATATGCAGCACTGAAGGCACAGCCTCGTCCTGCCGCAACCGCACCGTCCGGCCCCCGGCCGTATAGTCATAGGCCATGGGCCAGCCATCGGCCCCGGCCACCACCTTCATGCGGTCTGGCCTGAGGCAAAACAGCCCGCGCACCTCGCCATCGACCATCCCCGCCTGCAGATAGGCATTCCCCGCCGTCTGCAGATAGGCATAGACCGCCTCGAGCATTTCCCCGCCCGATTGCCGCCCATTGGGCCGCGCCAACAACGCCGCCAGCGGATGCTCATCCACCCGGCGCCCGTTCTCGCTCACCACCAGCGGCACGCGATTGGCCGCCTCGGCGATCAACCGCACACAGCGATACACCACCGGGTTGCGCGCAAAGCCCTGGTTGCAGAGGCTGACAAACCCCCGATTGCTCCAGTTCGCCGCCCCCAGCTGGCTCAGGCTCAGCAGCGTATGCCCCGAGGATTTCTGTTCCGCAGGCGTGTTCGTTCCGCCACCCATCAGGCGGCTGATCCAGTTCGGCATGTTCTTGATCCTCTGGCCTGAACCGGCCTCTCAGTCGTCCACCCTCCCCCTTGTGGGGAGGGAAGCGAGATAGGACTTAGCCCTTCGCTAAGTCCGTTGAATCGAGCAGGAAGGGGGTATCTCGCCGCAGGTCCGGTGCGTGGAATCCCCCACCCTTGATCCCTCCCCACAAGAGCTTGCACTCGGGCGCGCCAAGGCGCGACCCGGGTGGGGAGGGTATCGACTGCGCGCCCAGCGCCTTACAGCCTCCGCACCCGCGGCTCACTCTCATTCAACAGCAATTCGGTCACCGCCCACACCAGCGCATCCACCCGGTCCGGCGAATGCCCATCACTGCGCCCGTCCATCCCAAACGCACACATCTCGTCCTCCAGCTCGGTCAGCCCATCCACATGGCGCACCAGCCCGCGCCCATAGAGCGCCGCCACCGGTTCCGCCCGCAGCCACTTGCCCCGGTTCGCCCGCACCGGCCGCACCGGCACTTTGCCATCGACCTGCGCAATCAGCGCCTGCACCAGATCGCCGCCCTGGTTCACCTCGACCACGATGGCGTCTGCGCCATGCGCCTCATAGGCCGCCACCGCCCGCCGCGCCCAATCGAGCGGCGCAACTTGTCTCACCGTCCGATCCTCCAGCACCACCGCCCCGTCGCCAACGCGCCCGGCCACGATAATCCCGCAGGCATCGGAGCGCTCATGCCCCGTTACCGGCGGATCGACCGCCACCAGAATGCGCCTGATCTCGCCACCCTCGAACCGCCGGAACATCCCGCGCTGCCACAGCGCCCCGGGCATATCCTCGATCAGCTCGCCATCCAGCTCCTGCCGCCCCAGGATCGACCCGCGATAGCGCCCAACCACCGCCTCCATAAAGTCCGGCGCCAGATGGGCGTGGTTGTCATTGGTCTTCATGTGGCTGGTGACCGTCTTCGGGTCGGCCAGCAGGCGTCGCAGCAAGGCAATCGGCCGGGGTGTCGTCGTGGCCAGCTGCCTTGGCCTGTCCCCCAGCCGAAGCCCGAACTGCAGTTGGTCCCACGCCGCCTCCGCATCTGGCCATTTGGCCACTTCATCACACCATGCGGCGGCAAATTGTGGTCCGCGAAACCGGTCGGGATCGGACGCCGACATCAGCGTCGCCTCGACGCCGTTCTTCCAGATCAGCTGGTGCCCGCGCAGCTTTGGCCGTTCCTCCTCGGGGCAAACGGCGAAAATACCGCTCTCCCCGCGCACCATGATGGCCAGTGCCTCATTCATCGTCTCGCCAACCAGCGCAATCGGCGATACCCGATCGTTAGCCAGCTGGCGCACCCACTCGGCGCCCGTCCTTGTCTTGCCACAGCCCCGACCACCCATAAACAGCCAGGTTGTCCAGTCGCCTGCGGGCTCTCGTTGCTGTGAGTATGACCAGTGGCGCCAATCGTAGAATTTCGTCTCGACCGCCTCGTCCAGCATGGCCGCCACTTCGGCCCGCGACTCGGCGTCGACCTCAACGGCGCTTGAACTGGGCAATTCGCTTGGCCAGCTTGTCGCGCAGGTCGCGCATGTCTTTCTTCTGCGCCGGACCACCCTTGCTGGTGTCGGCTGCCTCGATCGTGCTCAGCTTGTCGAAGTTCTTGATCATCTCGCTCAATTGGTTGGCCTCCTTGTCGCCCAGTGTCTCGCCCTTGGTGTTGGACAGCTTGGTCACCTGCGCTTCGAGCACAGCAAACAGGCGGGCCAGCAGCACCGACTGGTTGTTCGCATTGGTCGTCAGTCGCGGGATCCACCGATCCACCCGCTGACGATGTTCCAGCGATCCCTTGGTGACGCCGAAGCGTTCGCAGATTTGCTTGATCGTCCCGTCGCCATTTTCATAAGCGTGCCGGATACTCGCCCAGTCACGGGTGTCGCCTCGTTCTTGCCTGTCCATGAAGTTCCGCCGCTGCCGGGTGTGGCTTCCGCCTCACCCACTTTTCCGACCATGCCTGAACTATAGCCGATCACCGTGACGCGGGGATAAGATGGATAAGTCGCTGCTTCTCTCGGACCGTCGCCAACGAAAAACCCCGCTGCGCCGGGCAACGGGGTTCATACGTCTGGCAGTCGGCCACAAACTAAAGCCGCACGAACTCCACCTTGCGGCAAGCGATCAACTGACAGCCAGACAGCGACATGAAGTCATCGCTGACCAGCGTAACCGAACCGTTGACCGACTGGCCCTCGTAGCTCACCGTACCACGCCATTTGTTCTCGGCGGTCGGCTTGGCGTGCCGCACGACATACTTGTTGAGCAAGGCCAGGTTTTCCGGTGTCTTGGCGTCGTCGCGCAACCAGGTCAGCTTGGCGCAGAGTTCGGTGCCGTCGCCGCAATAGCTCACGGTGTAGCGCGACTCGCCGGTGGTGGTCTGCCAGGTGCCGACTGGGGTCAGGTCCTGGGCGAATGCCGGGGCAGCAATGAACGCGGTCATTGCGACTGCCATGATGGTTTTGGTCAAGCTCATGATGTCTCCTCAACAAGGGGTACACGTCGCCTGGCGACGCAATGGATGTTGATCAAGGGTTTGCCATTTCCGGCCTGAACCTCCGGAAACCGCCGGTTCACTTGGGGTTCACCGGTTCGTTTGGCCTCCAGCCTCAGCCAAACTTCCGCTTAGCATCCATCGCCAGACCAAGGCCCACGCTTCCCAGCACGTCCGTGCGCACCAGTTCCGCCTCCGGAAACAGCGCCCTCAACCGCCCGGCAATCGCAGGCACCTGGGTCGAGCCGCCGGTCAGGATCAGGCTGTCGATGGAGCCGATATCGACCCCGGCCCGCTTCAGCGTTTCGGCGATCGTGTCCTCGATGCGCTGCACCGATGCCGCCAGCGCCCGTGTCAGGTCACCGATATCAATCTCGGTTTCGACCAGCCGGTCGCGCACCGGAAAGGCGAAGGCCGTCGCGTCGGCATCGGAGAGTTCGATCTTGGCCGCCTCGACCGCGCCGACCAGCCGGTGCCCCAACCGATCCTCGATCAGCTCGATCATCATGTCCACCCGCTCGGGCGCCCGCGCTTCCCGCATGGTGCCGCGCAGGTCGCGCAAGGCCTGGGCGTTGTAGAGCCGGTTGATCCGGTGCCAGGTCGACAGATCATAGTATGGCGCCACCGGCAGGTGCCGCTTGCCGTCGCGCGTCATGGTGCCCAGCCCCAGCTCCGGCATCACCTTGGTCATCGAGAGCAGCCGGTCGAAATCGGTGCCGCCGACATGCACGCCCGCCGTCGACAGGATATCGCCGCCCCGGTCCACCGCCTTTGCCCGTTCGGGCGAAACCCGGATCACCGAAAAGTCCGACGTACCGCCGCCCAGGTCGACGATCAACGCCAGCCGCTCCGAATTGACTTGCCGCTCGTAGTCGAGCGCCGCCGCGATCGGCTCGAACTGGAAGTCGACATGGGCAAAGCCCTGCGCCCGCACCGCGCCTTCGAGCTGCTTCTGCGCCTCGGCATCGGCCACCGGATCGTCATCGACGAAATGCACCGGCCGCCCGCAGACCACCGTGTCCACCGCCTCACCCAGCTCCGCCTCGGCCCTGCGCTTCACCTCGGCAATGAAGATGCCCAGGATCTCGATAAACCCATAGCTGCGCGCCCGCACCCGCGTGCTGTCGCCGATCAGCGCCGTGCCCAGCACGCTCTTGAGCGACCGCATCAGCCGCCCGTCGGCACCTGTCACATACTCGGCCACCGCCTCGCGGCCAAAATGGATCGCATCATCCTCGAAGCCAAAGAACAGTACGCTGGGAATGGTCTGCTTGCCATCCTCGAGCGCCAGCAATTGCGGAATCCCATCCGCACCGACGCGCCCCATGGTCGAATTGGACGTGCCGAAGTCGAGGCCGCAAGCGAGGGTCATACCAATCATCCATGGGGAAGCCGGCGCCGGGCGCCAAAGGGACGGCTCTCATAATGGGTGATGGGCGGAGTGGCAAGCCACGGCTGTTGTGCCACGCCCTCGTGGTTCGAGGGTCGCAAGGGCTCCCGCCTCACCATGAGGGCTACTGATACAAAGCACTAACAACAGCCCTCATGGTGAGGTGCGAGCTCTTCGCGAGCCTCGAACCACGAGGGCGTGGCACAATGGTGTGACCTGCGCCATACTCCGGCCATGCACGCCTACGTCTACATCCGCTGTCTTCAGACGGCTCCTACTATGTGGGTTCGACCCAGAAGGAGCCGGATCAGCGCACATGGGAACACAACGAGCGGGTGGTCGAAGGTTACACCTCGACGCGCACGCCAGTGACATTGGTCCACACCGAATACTACGAGCGTCTCATCGACGCATTCGCGCGCGAACAACAGGTCAAGAAATGGTCTCGGCGGAAGAAGGAAGCCTTGATCAGGGGCGACTATGAGGGGCTGCCCGATTTGGCGAGCAGGCCGAAGCGCAAATAGTGCCACGCCCTCGTGGTTCGAGGCGCTGAAGAAGCGCACCTCACCATGAGGGCTGATGGTGCATTGAGCTCACAGTAGCCCTCATGGTGAGGTGCGAGCCCTTGCGAACCTCGAACCACGAGGCGTGGCACCGTTCAAGCCGCCTTCCGCTTGCGCTCCTGCGCCGGACGCAGGTCCACTGCCTCGATCCGGCCCAGCCCCTTGCGCTGCGCCTTCTTCAGCGCTTCGGCCGCCGTTTCGAAGAACTTCTTGTCATAGCCGCCCTGCGGGTTGCCCACCGCCAGACCGGTACTCACGGTCACGATGCCGGCATGACTTTCCTTGTGCGGCAGGTTCAGTTCGCGCACCGCATCGGCGATCTTGGTCGCGCAGGCGCGGGCCATCAGCATCGGCAGATCGGACAGCACGATCACAAAGGTGGCGCGCCCCAGTCGCAGGCAGGTATCGCCCGGCCGCGGCAGCTTGTCGGTCACTGCCCGCATCACTGCCAGAACACAGTCGTCGGTATCGGCCTTGCCATAGGCGGCAAAATAATCTGCCATCCGGTCGATCTCGACCACCAGCAGGCTCATCGATACCCGCCGAGCCGCGGCGTGATTCCAGCCGGCGACAAGCTCTTCCTCGATCCGTGCGCCCAGCCGCGGCTTCATGCCAAGCGAACGGGCAATCGCCGCCTGGCCATAGGCGGGCGGCCGATCGTTCGGCGCGGGTCGCGACCCGACCAGCGCCGCGCGAACGCGTGCCCAGAACGAGTCGGCAGTCTCTTTGGCGATAAGGGTGTCGGTCATGATGCGGCCCATCCTAGGCTAGACAGTGCCTCGCGCACCAGCCAATCTGGCCACAACATGGTTAATCAGGGGTAAATACAAAGGTTTAGAGCCGCTCCGGCGGCTCCCATTCGGGCCAGTCCACTGCGTGCTCTTCCCACGTATCGGGCTCGACTTCGTCCTCGCCGAACGTCCGACCCTTTACCGACACGCCCACATCGATCACCGTCTGCGGGTCGCCCGAGATCAGCGGGTGCCACCAGGCCAGCCCCTTGCCCTCAGCGATGCGGCGATAGGCGCAGGTGGTGGGGATCCACTTGATCTCGGTCACGTTCTGCGGCGTCAGCTTGATGCAGTCAGGCACCTTGGCCTGGCGGCCGGGATAATCGGTGCAGGCGCAGCTATCGCCATCGAGCAGCCGGCAGCGGACGTCGGAGGTGATCAGGATGCCGGTATCCTCGTCCTCCAGTTTGATCAAGCAACAACGGCCGCAACCATCGCAGAGGGCTTCCCACTCCGCGTCGGTCATCTCCTCAAGCGTTTTTTCGTCCCAGAAGGCCATTTTAACTCAGGTCTGGTAAGGCTGTTGCCGGTTTGCTCTTGTCGGCGCACGAGTGCAATCATATTCCAGCGATTGTGTTGCTTTGACGCCAACCAACGGACAACAGTCCGTGACGCGTCACCGAGGGATTTCTGGTGCAGGATCCGTTCTATACCAAAGAGAAACGCAAAAAGACCTCCAGCATGCTGGCGGCTGACGCGTGGCTCGATTCCTCGCTCTACGAGTTCTGGCAGTGGCTCGGGCGCGGCTACACGCGATTCCAGGACTTCATGTCCATCTTCCACGTCACCGGCATCAAACGCTTTTTCGTCGAAATCATCTCCGACGGCTTCTCCTTCTTCGCCATCGGCTGCGTCCTCATGGTGGCCCTGGCCCTCCCCGCCTTCGACGCGACGGCGACCGGCGAGTTCAACGAGGCCGAGAACTATTCCGTTGTTTTCCTTGATCGTTTTGGCACTGAGATCGGGCGCCGCGGTATCCGCTCGGACGATTCCGTGCCGCTCGCGGACATGCCGGACTACCTGATCAAGGCCACACTGGCGACCGAAGACCGGCGTTTCTACGACCATTTCGGCATCGACGTGGTCGGCACCCTGCGCGCGCTCGTCACCAACGCCTCGGGCGAACGCAGCACGCAGGGCGGCTCGTCCATCACCCAGCAGCTGGCCAAAAACCTGTTCCTCAGCTCCGAGCGCACCCTCGAGCGCAAGATCATCGAGGCCTTCCTCGCCGTCTGGCTCGAGTGGCACTATAGCAAGGACGACATCCTCAAGCTCTATTTTGACCGCGCCTATATGGGCGGCGGCAATTTCGGCGTCGTCGCTGCGGCGGACTACTATTTCGGCAAGAAGGTGCAGGACATCTCGCTTGCCGAAGCCGCCATGATGGCTGGCCTGTTCAAGGCGCCCGGCAACTATGCCCCGCATGTCGATCTCGCCGCCGCGCGCGGCCGCGCTAATCTGGTTTTGTCCAATATGGTCGCCTCAGGTTTCCTGACCGAAGGCCAAGTGACGGCGGCGCGGCGCCACCCTGCTTCGGCCATTGATCGTATCCAGGACGCCAATTCGCCCAACTACTTCCTCGACTGGGCCTTCGAGGAATCCAAGAAGATCATTGTGGCCACTCAGCACGCCTCGAACAATTTCGTGGTCCGCACCACCATCGACAATACGCTGCAGAAATATGCCGAAGAGGCGGTCATCTCCACGGTGCGCGAGGGGGCCGAGCAGTATGATGTCGAGCAGGCCGCCATGGTGGTCACCGATACCAACGGCGCCGTTCGCGCCATGGTTGGCGGCATGGACTATGCCAAGAGCCAATTCAACCGCGCCATCGTCTCTACCCGCCAACCGGGCTCAGCCTACAAAATCTTCGTCTATTCCGAGGCGTTCGAGCAGTTAGGGCTTACGCCCGCCGACGTTATCACCGACCGCCCGGTCTGCATCGGTGACTGGTGCCCGCAGAACTACGGCCGCAGCTACAAGGGCTCGGTCACGCTGGCCAGTGCCTTCGCCCAGTCCCTCAATACGGTGCCGGTGACGCTGTCGATCAAGACCGGTCGCGACACCATTGCGGCGCTCAGCCACCGTATGGGTCTCACTGCCGACTACCCCGTCACCCGCTCGCTGGCCCTGGGCGTCGCCTCTGTGTCAGTGCTCGACATGACCTCGTCCTATGCCGTCCTCGCCAACCACGGCTACAAGACGCCTGCCTATGGCATCACGCGCATGACGACGCTCAATGGCGAACTGGTCTATGAACTCGACCCCACTGCGCCCAAGGAGCGACTGCTCAGCGAAACCACCGTGGCCAACATGAACTCCATGCTGCGCGGCGTGGTTACCGGTGGCACCGGGCGCCGCGCCGATATTCCCGGCGTACCCTCTGTCGGCAAGTCGGGCACCACCTCGTCCTATCGCGACGCCTGGTTCTGCGGCTTCACCGGCAACTATGTTGCTGCGGTGTGGTTCGGCAATGACGACTACCACCCAACCAACAACCTGACGGGGGGCACACTGCCCGCGGTGGCCTGGCAGAAGTTCATGGCCTACGCCCACACCAACATCGATGTGCTACCGGTCTTCGGCGTCGACTTCGTCCCCGAACAAACTGTCGTCGCCGAAACCGATCCGGCCGCCGTCGAGGAAACCATCGCCGAGCGCCCGCCGAACCTTACACCGGGAGCGGCACGTAAACTCGTCGTCCTCGCCGACCTGTTCAACGCCACACTCAATGCCGGCGGCATCACAACCGAGGCCCGCGCGGCAGTGCCGATGGCGACAGAGGGCTTGTAACCTACAGGGGTTCACGAACGATCCGCCCTTCCGCCCACTCCACCCCCTTGCTATAGGCTTTAGCCAGCCACTTCGCGCAGGTCCTTGCCACCAATGCCGATTCTCGATCAGAGCTACTGAGCCGTGCGCTTCGTCTTCTACCTGTTGATGATGATCGCCGTGGCGCTGACGGTAGGGTTTGGCCTGAGCTACTACGCCCTCACCGACGGTCGCCTCTTTGGCGCCGCCCAGGTCGGGCCCTGGACCGCCTGGCCCGATGTGGGTGCGTCGGCGCCCAATCCCTATACGCGCGGTCATCTTGCCCGTGAGGCCTCGTTGCAGCTTGGCCAGGCTGAGGGCCTGCAGTTTACCGCGACTATCGACAGTGACGGCCAGCCGCTGACCCGCAATTGCAGCTACAGCATCGAGGGCAAGACGCCGCTGGCCACGCTCTGGACCTTGGTCGCAGTGGATGCCCAGGGCGTCAACCTGGCCGCCCCTGACACCGAGCCCTCCATTCGCTCTACCGGCATCGCTCGCGCCAATGATGGTTCGGTGGATATCAAAGTAGGGACGCGCCTGATGCCTGGCAACTGGCTCGAACTGGTTGGCGACGGTCCCTTTGTTCTTGAGCTAACACTCTACGACACCGCCGTGTTCTCTGGCTTTTCCAGCGACGAATCCATGCCTGCCATCCTGCGGGGTGACTGCACATGACGCGCTTCCTGCTCTGGCTGCTGGGTGGCGTGGTTCTGGGCGGCATCATCCACATTATCGTCATCCTCACCCTGCCCCGGCTGGCCGACGAGACCGTCCTGACGCGCATTGCCGCCTTCGACGCCGCCAACCGCATGGTCATCCTGCCCCAGGTCGAAGCCGGCCAGCCCAATCCGCTGAGCCTTGATCCCGACCTCATCTACGGCCTTTGCGTCATCGATCTCGCCAGTGGGCCTGCTTATCTCAGCGGTGTGCTGCCCGACGCCTTCTGGTCGGTTGCCCTCTACAACGAAGCCGGCATTGTAATCTACTCGACGACCAATCGGGACGGCATCGGCCAGATCCTCGAGCTCGGCATATTCAATGCCGCACAAACGCGCCTCCTGGCCCAGCAGCAACTCGACGTAGCGGAAGGGCTGCTGGTCGTGGAATCGGCGTCCAACAAGCTGTTCGCTGTGGTGAAGCTCATTCCACCACATCAGGCGATGCGGCAGCGCTTCGCGCAAGAATTGTCCGAGGCGAGTTGCGGGACCAGGGGATAGTCCCCAACCGCAGCTTTGGCGCTACTTGGGCAGCACAACCTCGCTATCGCCAGGCAGCTGATAGCGCGACGGAATCAACACGTCGCCACTGCCATGCTCCGGCCTGCTGCCACCACAGAAGTCATGCCGATTGGCCCGACCGACATAGACCGACATACGCCGCAGCGTCTCGTCCACCGCCAGCGATTGCTCATGAGGCGTTTCGACAAGCAGGCTGTCGAGCGCAAAGTCATAGCTCTCGTAACGATAGTTCAGCGCCCGCACAAACCACGTGACGAAGGCGCTATTCTCGTGTTTCCGCGCCTCGACCTGATTGGCCATGTCGGGTGGCAATCCGGCACCAAGACCTGCAAGTGCAACCGCACGCTGCCTGTCCACTTCTATGACCGCGCAGATAGCGGCGAAGGTCGTTGGAATGGTGTCGATGTCGGCGGTGATATGTCGGCCGACGGTGCTGTAACGGGTGCGCGAGGATTGGTACTCGGTCTCTCGCAACCAGGCATAGTAGCGCTCGCGCGAGTAATACTCATCCTTGCGGGGCGGAATGATGCGGGTGCGCTGCAACTCGACCGAGCTGTCGAACACCCAGTCCTTGGCATGAGCCGCGACAAGGAAGCGCCAGACGCGATTGTGCATCTCTTCCTCCTGGTCGGTAATATTGAAATTGGAAACCGGCTCTCCACGTGCCCCTGCCAAGCCATTCCCGATGGCAGGCATGGCAGTATCATGGGTGAAGCCGGGCACTGCGCGGCCGAAATCGCCGACCGGACGGGCAACGCAGCCGGCCGTCAGGCCTGCCAAGGCAATAATAGGGATCAGGCGCAGCGCGGTGCGCAGACGATCAGCCACGCTTCCGCTTGGGTCGCGATGGGTCGACAGTCTTGGTTGGCGGCGTCCCGCGTTCATAACGCACCCCGGTAAACATCAGGATCTGGGCGTCGCCGGCGGTTCTACGCGCAGCGCTGACGGGCTTTCGCCGCCGATCAAATATGACGAGCTTTCCCAAGCTGTCCTCCAAAATCAATTCGCTTCCCTTCCCATGGGGACAGCGTCTCGTGTTGCACATCAGTCGGCACGACGCCCCTCGTGCTCGTTCTTCTAGACTGGCGAATATGAATCTTACCTGTCGACCCCATTAAGAGATCGTCAAGGTTAACAGTCTGCTAACGAATTGGCGGCAAGAGTGGCCTTGCATCGAATGTGATGCGATTCCGAAGTGACGGTCCCCGCGATATGCTTGGTTTTCAGCCTTACGAGACGTTTCAACTGCTGATCGAGACCGGCGGCGTCGACCGCACCAACACCTTGCTCATCGCGGCGTGCGACGCCTATGCTCGCCGGGGCAAGCCGACCCCTCCCGAAATGGAACAGTTCGAGGCTCTTGCCAGTCGCCTCTTTCCTATTGCCGGGCCGCAGGCGAAGGCCAAAGGTGCGGCCATTCTCGGTCGTGCGGAAATGTTGTCCCCGACTCTGGAGCAGCTGGTCGTCGAGAATATCGGCGAAGACCTCAACACCTTCCTGTCCGGCGCCGCTGAGTTGTCCGAGCAGACCATGCTCGATATCATTGCCCGCTACGACGTCCCGTCCGCCTCGACCATTGCCGCCCGCGCCGACCTGTCCAATGTCGTTCTGGCCAAGCTGTTCCAGATGAATTCGCGTAAGGTTTACCGCGCCCTGGCCTCCAACACCGCCATCGTGCCACGCGGCGCCTATCTCAGCGCCCTTGCCCGTTCGGCGCAGATGGACCACATGGTCGCCGAGTCGCTGGCCAAGCGGGACGACTTCGACGCCGCTCTGCTGGCCCCGGCTTTCTTCGACTTATCCGACATCGACAGGGTCAAGGTGATCCAGGCCTTTGCCCATCGCGAAACACCGGTCGCGCCGATCCGCAAGACCATCGAGCAGCTTACCGTCGCCAATGCGGAATTGACCAAGGCCCTGATGAAGCTGTTCTCGGAGAACCGCCGCCCGGAAGTCACGCGCCTGCTCAGCCAGATCACCGGCCTCGACGAAGTGCGCTGCGGCCAGATCGCCCACGACGTGACGGGCGCTTCGCTCTTCGTCATCCTACGCGCCTTCGGCTGCAGTGCCTATGACGGGCTCAAAGTGTTGATCCACGCCACCAGCCACGACAGCGAACGCTCGCGCGCGCTGGCCGACTTTGCCACGCTCTTTGGCAATGTGACGCCAGAATCAATGGCTTACCTGATGAGCGCCTGGCGCGGAGAGGTGAACCTGCTCGAACTGGCCAAGCCGGAATACAAGTCCTTCACCGAAACCAGCCGCCGCACGCCGAGCATGTCGCCAGCCCACAATCCGGTGGTGGAACAGGCGATTGAGGCCCTGGCCCGCATCGGCATCAAACGCGCCAGCTGAGACTTGTCCCGGCCCTGCGGTACCTCAGATCACGATTTCGATCCCTGGATCTTCGCCGCGAAGATCGACACTCACCACCCATAGATCTGGGTCAAACTCGATCTCCCGGGCAATGCGCTCACGTACCTTGTCTGGTTCAACGCGGTTGAAGCGGCGCTGAAATACCAGACTGGCATCATCCTTGCGGCTAGCCATAGGCGCGGGGGTAAACAGCGAAAGCGTACGGTCCAGGTGGTCGACTTCGATGAACACCTGCCCGGCAATCGGATCGCCGCGCCTCGACACCACGCACATATTTCCGAGATCGTTGTGGCGCCTGACGAAGGCGCTCACCCAGATGTCGCTGCGCAGCAGGCTCACCTAGATCGAAGCGCCGGCTTGGCGCAGCAGACCCACCAGGTCCGGCTTGACCTCGCCGGTCACCCGGTAGCTGTGGAAGTTCTCGAACTCGCGGATGGCCTTGGCTGTGGCATCACCCGGATGCCCGTCAATCGAGCCGTGATAGAAGCCAAGGCTTGCCAGGCCACGCTGGATCTGGCTGACCAGTTGGACGTTGTTAGCCGGCGCTACCGTGGTCGCCGCCATCACCTGATCGGGCACCGGGTTGGGCTGCACGGCCGTCACCGGCTGCGGCGCGGCCATGGGTTCGAGCGAGGCGACCTGCACCGGTGCTGGCATGGGCTGGGCGGTCGTCGCCATCATCGGCAAGGCAGGCGTTGGCGCCACGCCTTGCGACACGGGAGTCGCACGTGCGCCACCGACGGCAGCAACGATCGAATCGATGGTCTGCGCCGCAGCATTGCCCACAGCATCGACGGCGTTGTCCACCGGGGTCAGTTCCGGCAGTCGCGCCGCAACTTGCGGTTGCGGTGCCACGACGACAGCCTGTTGGACCGGCGCCGGCTGCACCGTCACGGGCGCGGGTTGTGGCTGAACGACAGCTGCCTGCTGCGTTACCGGAATCATTCCCGAAGCGTCAGCGCGCAGAATGGCTTCGATCACGTCGGGGGTCAGCGCCCCTGTCGGCTCCATGCCATTGCGCTGCTCGAAGGCGCGAATCGCAGTGGCGGTCATCGGGCCGTAAAAGCCATCGACCTTGCCATTGAACAGACCAAGTTCGGTCAGCTTCTTCTGCACTTCGAAGGCCTGCGTGTTGCCGACCGGCGCGTTGGGTATCGCCTGCGGACCCGAGGCGACACTGCCGGTGGTGTCGGTGGTTACGACAGCCGACGCGGCGGGTGCAACGACGGCAGTCCGCTCGGCGGGGATTGGCGCCAGCACAGGCGCATCCGCGGGTTGAGCGACCGGCACGGGCACATCGCCCGCTGGCGCGAAGAACGGCGCGGGATGGCGAGCCGTCTGGAAATAGAGGGCATTGCTGCCGGCCAGAGCCGTCAGCGTCACCATCGCCATCAGGCCGGTCGAGGCAAGTGGCGCGCGCATATAGTGGGAGAACGCCCAAAGACCGGCACGACCCAGTGAGGTCGCAACGGCACTACCCGCCGCGAGGGGCAGGCGCGTGAAAGTGGTTGCCGTCATTGCGCTTTTCTTTTTTCGACTTGCCATGGGGTATCAGGAGCGGCGGCTGGCTCTCTACGGAGGGGTGTCACGGTTGCAGTTTCGTCGGTCTTTATTGCTGGACCGTTTATAGGCAGCAAGACAGTCATGGTTGTCCCTGCCCCAATTTCGGACATGGCACGCAACGTGCCATCATGCAGGTCCACCAGCCCCTTGACGATGGACAGGCCAAGGCCGGTGCCCTCATAGCGCCGCGCCAGGCCATCCTCTGCCTGGAAGAATGGCTCGCCGATGCGTTTGAGTGATTCTGGGGCCATGCCGACGCCGCGGTCGCTGACCGACAGGTTGACGCTCTGACCCTGCCGCTTGAGGGTAACCGTCACGGTACCACCCGGATGGCTGAACTTGATGGCATTGGACAGCAGGTTGAGCAGCACCTGGCGGCAGGCACGCTCGTCGCCGATCAGCATGGGCAGGGCCTTGCCGATCTCGGGGACGAGGTGAACACCGCGCTCCTTGGCCAAGGACTCTACCATGTGGAAGCATGGTTCAATGATGTCCTGCACCAGGAATGGCTCGGTCTGCAGCTCGAACTTGCCCGCCTCGATCTTGGACATATCGAGCAGCATGCGCACGACCTCAAGCAGATGCTTGCCGCTCTGGTGGATCAAACCGGCATATTCGCGATGCGTCGTCGACAGCTCGCCGCCGATGCCTGATGTCATCATTTCGGAGAAGCCAACGACGGCATTGAGCGGGGTCCGCAACTCGTGACCAATGGTGGCGAGGAATCGCGACTTGGCAATCGACGCCTCCTCGGCAACGCGCCGGGCCTCGGCCATGGCGACTTCGTTGTCCTTGCGGTCGGTAATGTCGCGCAACAGGGCGACAACCTCGTACCGAATTGTGGAAGGGTCGGCATCGATCACAGGGGACAGGCTGATTTCGACCCAGATGAAGTGGGGTACGCTGGAGGCCGAACGCGGGTCGTCCTGACGCATGCGCACTTCGATGACCCGCGACTTGCCGCCCTGGTTGGCGTCAGCAAAGGCGGTCAGGTATATGGGACGGTCGAGTACATGCAGCCGCTCACCCAGACCGCTACCGGTGAGTTCATAGCGACGGCAGCCGAACAGGGTTTCGGAGGAGCGCGAGGCGAGCAGCACTTCGCCATCGCTGGAAAAGCGGATCACCGCATCCTGCACATGTTCGATCAGGTGCCGATAGGCGGTGACCTGGGCCTTGTCGTAGACCTCATAGGCCGCATTGATGCGATTGGCGGTATGGATGACAACGCCAACGGAGGCGATGAAGGTGACGCCAGCAGTTGCCAAAAGAATGTGGCTAGGCAGAGGAATTGTCGGCACGACAAAAGTGGACGCTAGTGTGCCCAGGGCAAGTACGCCCACCAGCATCATCCAGCTCTGACGACGCAGGGTCTGCCGGCCCAGCAGCGATGCCAGTACCGGTGCCATCAGCGCGATAGCAAGGCCGGCGTCGCCGAATTGACTGTCGGCCAGGGTCAACAGCAAACCCAAGGCCAGCATGGTATAGACCTGCCCGGCCGCAGCGTCTTCAAAACGCTGACGCTGGTGCAGAGCAAGCGTGACCATGCCACTGCCCAGGCCGATAGCGGCCAGAACGATGGGAAGTATCGCGGCTGTCACCAGCCAGTAGACGGCCAGCGGCATCATCAGCGCGCTGACGATGATGGCGATTCGGGAATTGTTGGCGAGCGTCTTGCGGCGCAGCATTTCCGGCCGATGGCCGGTGCCGGCAATGGCCAGACTCATCTCTTTGCTTGCGCCGAAAGAGAACAGGCTACGCATACGCATTACTCACTATAACGACGCCAGCTGTGGTGGTGCCTGGGCACCGGGAACGCGGCCTTGCTCGCCGCGCACCGCCTGAATGAGCTTCAGGTCTCGTTGCCTTCACACTGGCCCTCAAGAGCTAAAGCCGGCTTAAATCCCTGTCGGCCAATAGCTTGTGGGCACCGGCCTGACGCCCTTTCTGGGGTTAGCGTAAACAAGCCGTTGCCCGCTCGGGACCGCTCGCGCGCATTTGCTTCAAATTTTATCGAATTGTCCCAAACCGGCTTAATGGGCCGGGGCTAGGGTCATCTTCGCAAGGGCAGAAGCCCCCTAGAGATTTCTGGAAGAGACCATGTTCACCATTGTTCGATCCGTTTTCTGGCTGACCGCCGCCTATATGGTGATCAAGCCCGGTGTCGACCTTCCCGATGCCAATGCCCTCGCCATCCAGGCGATGGCAGCCGGGACGCAAGTGGTCGCCGAACAGGTCAGCAATATCGAATGTGACTCGTTTCAATGCATCGGCGGCAAGGCCGTCGTCGCTACTGCTTTGCAGACTTCCCCGTCGGTTGGCCTTCCCATGCATGAGACGCCGACCAGTGTTCCAGTTCCCTATCCAAGACCTCGATTGGACCGCGCGGGATAGCGGACGCCTGCCTCAGGCGCCCGAACTCGACCCCAGGGCCGCGTCACTTCCCCAAGCGACGCACTCCAGCGACCCTGGCCCCTGCCCCAAGCACGCTGCCCCGTGCTTGGGGTTTTTCTTTGCTTGCGGTGCAGTCGACGGCCTCCTAGATAGGCAGCATGACCGAGCCAGCCGCCTTTCACGACATTGCCGAAAACCTCTCCTTCCTCGACGACTGGGAAGATCGGCTGAACTACGTCATTGAGCTGGGACAGGCGCTGCCGACAATGGACGATGCCGACAAGACCGCTGAGAACAAGGTCAAGGGCTGCGTATCCAATGTCTGGCTGGTTTCCAGCGTCGACCGCAGTACAGGCCAACCTGTGATGGACTTCAGGGGCCAATCGGACGCCATTATCACCAAGGGCCTCGTCGCGATCCTGCTGGCGCTCTATTCGGGCCGGCCAGCCGCAGAGGTCGCCGCGACCGACGCCGTCGCCTGGTTCGGCAAGGTGGGATTGAGTGAGCATCTTGGCATGCAGCGCTCCAACGGCCTCGTCGCCATGGTCAACCGCATCCGCGCCGAAGGCAAGGCGCTGAGCTGACGCCTATTCTGCCGGCGCTGCCGTCCGCTTGGGCGTAGGCTTGGGTAGAAATATGCTGCTAAAGAAGCGCAGCACCGGCTTCTCTACGAGCGAATACATGATCAGCCCAGCCACGGTGCCACCGGCGATCGATATGATGGCGACAAAATAGTCGGCCCAAATATTTGCCGGGTCGAGCAGCTTGAAGGCAACGCCGGCCAGGATCGCCACTTCGTAGATATGCACGAGATAGATCGAATAGGAGGCGTCGCCGATGCGTTCGAGCAGAGCAATCCGCGGCAATACCGGCTCGAAGCGGACCGCCAGCAGCACCAGGGCCGAGGCAAAGGTGACGAAACCGACAAAGGCGAAGCCGTCTTCGACTATGCCCCGGTCAAACGCAAAGCCCTCGACCAGCGCCGCAAGGCCAATGATCAGAGCAGCATAGACGACCTTGTGCGGCAACGCGCCGAGGCGTCCGCGCAATGTCGCCAATCCGAGCCAAGCACCGGCGCAAAAAGCCAGCGGCATGAAGGAAGTGTAGAACTGCGGAACGGCCGGTTCCGGCGAAAAGACGGCACCGATCACCGCTAGTGCGGTAAAGGCGACTGTCAGCCAGACCACCCGAGCGCCCGCGCCAAGGAATGCCAGTAGCGCGAAGCAGATATAGAAGAAGACCTCGTAGTTGAGCGTCCAGCCAAGCTTGTAGAGTGGATGAATGCCCTCGCTGACGGGATTGTAGAACGGGATGAACAGCAGCGACATCACCAGCTCTGCTCCGTCGTAGACTGTCGTCTTGAACAGTTGCGGTGCAAACAGCGCCAGTGAAGCAGCCAGCAACGTTGCCGCCCAATACATGGGCACGATGCGGACGAAGCGTCGCCGCAGGAAGTCCAGTGCAGCGAACTTCCCGTCGCCGGTCACGGCCACCATGATGAAGCCGGAAATCACGAAGAACAGGATGACTCCCAACCAACCGAGCCGACCATAGGCCAGGTGCTCGCCCACCAGAGGATACAGCAGCGCATGCGAGGCCAGGACTAGAATAGCCGCAAGGCCGCGCAAATACTGAATTGTGAGGAACTTCTGACGCATGAAACCTGCGTAGCACGAACCGCGTCCGCCCAGTCATTACCGTTCCTGTCGTAGTTAAGGTTCGCTTCCAGCGATGATCGGCAATCGTTCGGGCAGCCACGAACGCGTCTGCCCCTGCTCGACGCCTTGCGCCTGTGGCGTCAATCCAAGCTGATGCGCCAATTGTTCAAGCGCGATGCGCAGGACCAGCTTGGCACTACGACGCGGCCAGCGCCTCTCGGTCTCCACCAACTGCAGACCCTTGCCGAACGCACAGACATCGATCATCACGCCCCAACAATCAGGCGGGATGGTCCGCGCCAACTGATTGAGTTTCTGGCGCGCCTGGGCGGCCGTGTCGGTCGCTTCTGCGGCACTATTGCCCGAGCGGTCGCCGCCACCAACCCGCGCCGTGTCGTAGGAGATGGTCACACGAGGTGCCAGGTGCGATCGTTCGATGAGCCTTTCCAAACGCCCTGCTGCGAGCAGATGGTGCGGAAGCAGGAAAGGTTGCCCCTCGCCATCGCGACCGCTCGCCAGGCGCAACACGACAGTGTCATCAGTGGACATCGACGGACACTCCATCGCGCTGTGCCTCGAGGCGGCGCTCGAAGCCCGACACCTCTTCGTCAAACACCGGATCGTCACGCATATCCTCGATCAACGCACACGCGTAGGAGACAGTAGTCCTATCCCGACCAAAGGCAACGCCAACCTCGGCAAGGCTGCAACCGAGGATAACGTGTGACAGATACATGGCCAGCTGCCGAGCTCGCGCTGCAGAGGCCCGGCAGCGTGACCTGTGCGTAAGCAGCAGAATCGGCACATGTTTCTCGCGGGCAACGAGCGCGATGACATCATCGCACGCACATAGAGAAGCCTCCGCCGTCGCAGACGGCCTCGGCTGACTAGGGGATGGCTGGGAATCAAACATAGGGCTGGCCTCGTCGGTATTAAGGAATTTATTCCTAGATACTGCGACGTGCAAGCAGGGCGGGGATAAGTCGAATAAGTGTCCAGAAATTCAAACGGCCGCCCTTGGGAGCGGCCGTTTGAACTGAGTTGTCGCCGGGGCCTAAGTCTGGTCAGACTGTCAGCGCGGCGTTTCTTGGCGTGGTGATCTATCAGGCGGCCTTGCGGCCCAGACCATTGTCCTTGGCCAGCTTCGAGCGGGTTGCCGAATAGCTGGGGGCAACCATTGGGTAATCGGCCGGCAGGCCCCACTTCTCGCGGTATTCTTCCGGCGAAAGATTGTAGTGGGTGCGAAGATGGCGCTTCAGGGATTTGAACTTCTTGCCGTCTTCGAGGCAGATGATGTAGTCGGGCGCAACAGACTTGCGAACCGGCACGGCAGGCTTGAGCTCCTCTGCGGGAAGCGGAGCTTCGTTGGACGAAAGAGCGCGCAGTGCACCATGAACGTCGGCGATCAGCTTGGGCAGATCGGACGGATTCACAGCATTGTGGCTCACATAGGCTGCAACGATTTCGGTGCTGAGCTCGACTAGTTCGTGCTCGTAACCATTCGCCGAGCCGGCGGTGTCACTCATATTTCAACCTTCCATTTTTCTTATTGGGCAGCGACAAGGGCAGTCACAGCCGTACTACGATTACTAGGACCGTTTACTGATAGCCGCAACCCGACCCTGGCAATTAACATGTTACCAAGTGCAGTAATTATGCCGAAGGAGTTTGTTCGCTTTTAGACTTGAGATCATCGATCTCCGTTTTCACGCCGGGTTGATATCCGCCGCGATGACTTGCGCGAGCCAGCAGATGAGCTGACACCGGCGTAGTGAGCAAAAGGAACGCGACAGCGATTATTGCTCGCAGGGCGACGGTGCCATCGAAACTGACCAGGGCAACTGCCAGCAGGATCAGGCCACCGCCAACGGCGCCGGCTTTGGACGCGGCATGCATGCGCGTATAGAGGTCGGGCAAACGCAACACGCCGATCGCTGCCAACAGCGAAAAGGCCGCGCCGGCCAGCAAGAACGCGCAGCCGAGATAGATGGCGAGATCGACAATCATCGCCGCTCCTCCTCTTTGCTCTGACGTGAGAGCATGTAACGCACGAAGGCAAGGGTTGCCAGGAAGCCTAACAGAGCCAGGGCAATGGCAATGTCGAGGTACAGCGTAAGCCCAGTGCGGATGGCGATGGCGCCGACGAAGCCCATAGCGATGACCGTTAGTAGGTCCAGCGCCAGCACGCGGTCGGCCAGTGTCGGCCCGATGATGACGCGCATGGTCCCTATCAGCAGGGCCAATCCAAGCAACACCAGTGCAATCATCGTCGCAATAGGCAGAAGTTCGGCAGCAGTCATTCGAACACCTCGCGCACCCGGCGCTCGAATCCCCCGGCGATCTCGGCCACCAATTGATCGCGGTCCGTCAGGTGCAGCACATGAACGTAGAGAGCGCTGCGATCATCGGCGATATCCACGCTAAGCGTACCCGGCGTCAGCGTGATGAGGTTGGCGAGGAGCGTGATTTCGACATCTGACTTCACCGTCAGCGGAAAGGCGATGATGGCCGGACGCAGCGAGGCCCGCAGACTGGGTCGCAGCACGATCAGCGCGACACGAACGGCGCTCACAAGGAGTTCCCACAGGAACAACGCGGCGAGTGCAGCGACCCGCCGCAGCCGCCCTGCCTTCAGAGGCTTGGCCAGGCCGTTGCGAAGCAGCACGGCCGTCAATAGGCCGACGCCCGCACCCAAGGCAATGTTGGGCAGGGAGAAGTTGCCGGTAATGGCGGCCCAGATCAAGGCAAGGCCGACGATCGTCAGACTCACGTTCATGGCGCAACTCCCGCCAAGCCCACTGCCGCGACATAGCGCGCCGGGTCAACGAGATCGGCTGTGCCCAGCCGCACGGCCTCGAACATTGGGTTAGGCCACAGGCCGACCGCGACGATCAGGGCAACCAGGGCGCCCGTCGCGACCATGCGTAGTCCTGCTGAACCAACGGCCGGTGGCGGGTTCGGCGCAGTGCGCCAGAAGATATGCGACCAGAGGCGCGTACCGGCAATGAGAGTGAGCACCGCGTTGACCAGCAAGGCGACCACCATCACGGCGCCCAGCCAGCCACCCTCGCCAATACCTGCCTGAAGAAGCAGCAGCTTGGGCCAGAAGCCGAGGAACGGCGGCATGCCTGCCGTGGCAAGAACCAGTATCAGGAAAAGCATGGAAATCGACGCGCTCGCGGCATAGAGCCCGCCCGTGCGCCGACTGTCCGTCTCACCGGTCTGCCGTTCGATCAATCCCGCGACGAGATAAAGGGCGGTCATGGTCAGCATGGCGTGGAAGATATAGAGGCCAGCGCCGCCAAGGCCTTCCGTCGATGGCATGGAGATCCCTGCAAGCACCGAACCTATGCCGCCGATGACCAGAAAGCCGATGGCGCGGCGCAAGTTGGTCTCTGCAATAGCGCCCAAAGGCGCAATCAGCAGCGTGGCTATAGCAATAGCGACAAGCACCGGCTCAAGCAGGTCGCGACTGGCGGGCAGGACGATCACCAGGACACGCAGCAGGGCATAGGCGCCGACCTTGGTCAGCAGGCCCGCCATCAGCGCAGAAACCACCGCTGGCGGCGTATGATAGGATGCAGGCAGCCATGCGTTGAGCGGAAAGGCTGCGGCCTTCATGCTGAAGGCCAGTAACAAAAGCGCCGCCACGGCGGCCATGGCGACCGGATTGGCCGCCGGAGCTACCCGCATGATATCGGCCATGTTGAGCGTCCCAAGCAGCCCATAGAGCAGGCCCAACGCGAGCAGGAAAATCGTCGTGGCGAGAAAATTCAGGAAGCCATATTTGACGGCGCCATCGAGCTGGATTGCCCGGCCACCGATCACCATCAGCCCGAACGAAGCGATCAGCATGACTTCGAACCAGACGTAGAGGTTGAACAGGTCGCCCGTGAGAAACGATCCCGTGACGCCGGCCAGAAGCAGTAAGACCAGCGAATGGAAGCCATCGCCGGCGGCCTCTGTCGGTCGGTCGGCTTCCGCATAGGCGAGCACAATCAATGTCACGACGGCGGCAGCCAGCGCGAAGGCTGCACCGAAGACGTCGGCGGCAAAGCTGATACCGAAGGGCGGCAGCCACTTGCCCATGGTCATGCTGAGCGGCCCGGTCTCGGCAACACGCAACAGCAAGCTGGTTTCGCAGGCGATGATGCCAACCACGATCAGCGCAGCGAAGATGAAGCTGAGCCGCCCCCATCCGCGCAGCAGCAGGAGCGCGGCGGCGCCCAACAGCGCCAGCACGATCGGCAGCACTATGACCCAGTCGGCCGCCGAGGTCAGGGTATCGATCATTGCCACCGGCAGCGCGAGTTCGCCCATATCAGTAGCTCAACGGGGGATGCGGCGCGTCGGGCGGCTCAGCCACGCGCATGGTGTCGGTATTGTCGGCATCAAGGCTCTGGTAGGCGCGGAAGGACAGCACGAGCAAGAAGCTGAACATCGCAAAGCCGATGACGATCGCCGTCAGTATCAGCGCCTGCGGTAGCGGATTGGCAATCGGCCCGTCCGGTTGCGTCAGCCCGTCAGGCACGATCGGAGCGACCGACCGCGTGAGCCGTCCGGCCGTAAAGATCAGCAGGTTGACGCCGTTGCCGAGCACCACCAAACCCAGCAGCATGCGGATGAGCGAGCGCGACAGCAACAGGTAGACGCCCAGCGACACAAAGCAGCCAACGAGTGCGGCAACCGCATAGTCCATCAGGGCGCCTCCCCGTCGTCGCCCTCGAGGGCCAGGGCAACCGAGGCGATGGTGCCGAACACGACCAGGTACACCCCGATATCGAAGATCATCGGCGTTGAGAGCGGCACCTCGGTCTCGCCAAGGTTCAGGTAAAGCCAGATGCTGGTCATGAACGGATTGCCGTTGAAGATCGAGAGCAGGCCGGATAGCGCGGCAATGAGCACACCCAGCCCGGCAAAGCTCAGCGGATCGAGCCGCAAGGCACGACGCGCCTCGGCAGCGCCCATCGACATGCCGAGGACGGCGATGGCGGAAGCCGCGATCAGCCCGCCGATAAAGCCGCCGCCCGGCTCGTTGTGGCCACGGAGGCAAATATAGACCGAGAAGACCAGCATGATGGCCACGATAAACGGCGCGACCGTACGGAAGATGACGGTGTTCATGGCATCACCTTCGGCTGCTGCGAAGCCGCTGGCGGCAGCGATGCCGTGCCTCGCCTGCGCAGCAACACCATGATGGCAATGCCGGCCGCCATCACGACCGAAATCTCGCCCAAGGTATCAAAGCCGCGATAGTCGACGAGGATGACGTTGACGATATTGGCGCCGTGGGCAATGGGCACGCTGGTCGCCGTAAAGAACTCGGAGAGCCGAGGATCGAACGGACCCGACAGCACGACCATCAGCAACAGGCTCACCCCTGCACCGCAGACCAGCGCCAGGGTACCGTCGCGTGCCAGGTCTTCGAACGGCCGCCGGTCGCGCTCGTCGAGGTTGAGACGCGTCATGACCAATGCCAGGATCACCACCGAGAGGATTTCGACCATGAACTGGGTGAAGGCCAGGTCTGGCGCGCCGAACAACAGGAAGATCAGCGCCACCGCCGTGCCCTGTATGCCCAGCGCCAGAATAGCCACCAACCGGCTCGACGCCGTAAGAATGGCCCCCAGGCCAACCAGTGCCAGCACGATCACGCCCCACTCGTAGGGCAACAGATCCGGCCAGTCGAGCTTGACGCTCCAGAGACCCAGGTCGGCCGTTGGCAGCAGAGGCGTGATGCCTCCCATAACGAAGAGTGGCACCGATACCGCGACCGCTAGCATGGCAAACACGGTCACCAGATACATTTCCAGCCGACCATGATGCAACAGGCGTGTCACAACGCCGGCAAAGCGGATCAGACCGAACATGAGGGCATCGAACACCGTGTCGGCAGTCCAGCCCAGCGCGACCTCGAAGCGGCGCAACAGCGTGCGGACAGCCGATGCCTGGCGGTAAACCACAAGGCCGAGGGCCCAGGTGGCAGCGGAGAGCCAGAGCACCGGGCTGGCAAAGTTTATCGCCCAGGTCAGATGACTTTCAATCGGATTGCCCAGGATCGCGGTTCCGGCGGGCACCAGCACTGAGTGGCCAAACCAGTCTGTCAGCAAGGCCGCAACGATCCCGACCCCGCCCAACACCAATGGTCCGGCAAGCATGGCTATTGGTGCCTCATGACCCGTCTTGGGTGTTGGCATGGGCGCACCGAGAAATGGCTTGATCACCACCAGCGCAGCCACGCCAGCCAGCACAGCGTTACCCGCGACCAGGACAACCAAGACGACAAGCTGCGACCATTGCGATCCGAGGAGGTCGAGATACATCTCTTCCTTGGCGAAGAAGCCGAGTGTCGGCGGCAGGCCGATCATGGCGGCGCTGGCAATTGCCGTGGCGATAAAGGTCAGAGGCATGCGGTCAGCCAGGCCGCTGAGCGCCGTGATGTCGCGGCTGCCGGCTTCGTGGTCGATGGCGCCGACCGCCATGAACAGCGCTGCCTTGTAGAGCGCATGCGCCACGAAATAGAGCACCATGGCAGCGATCGCTGTTGGCGTTCCCAGGCCGATGAGTAAGACAAGCAGGCCGAGCGAAGCGATGGTCGTTTGCGCCAGAACCTGTTTGAGATCGGTTTGCCGGATCGCGCCCAGCGCTCCCCAGAGCAGCGTCAGACCGCCGAAGCAGACCAGGATCACGGTCCAGGCCTCTGTCCCGCCAAGGCTCGGCGACAGTCGGGCCAGCAGATAGACGCCGGCCTGCACCATAGTGGCAGAATGCAGAAATGCCGAAACCGGAGTCGGCGCTTCCATGGCATTGGGCAGCCAGAAATGGAACGGGAACTGTGCCGACTTGGTGAAAGCGGCGATGAGGAAGCAGCCCAAAATTACGCCGTAAAGGCCGTGGCCACGCACGGCCTCACCCTGCAACTCGCTCAAATCCCACAGTCCGGTCGCCTGCTGCAGCAGGATCACGCCGACCAGCAGCGCCATGCCGCCAATATTGGTCACAACCAGCGCCTGTATCGCGCCGCGACGGGCGGCCTGGCGCTCATGGTCGAAGCCTATGAGCAGGAACGAGGTGACGGCCGTCAGTTCCCAGAACATGAAGAGCGCCAGCATATTGTCGGCCAGCACGAGCCCCAGCATCGAGCCCATGAACGCGAGCAGGAAGACCATGAACCGCCCGAGATGGGGATGACCCTTGAGGTAGGCGCCGGCATAAAGAACGACCAGCGTGCCGATGCCGGTGATGGTGAGCGCAAAGGTAAGGCTCAACCCGTCAACGAAGAAGCTGAGGTTCAGATTGTAGCTGGGTACCCAGCCAATCACGCCGCGAACAGCGCCGGCTCTCGCAACCGGCTCGATCAGCGTCCACAGAAACAGGAATATCGCCGTTGGCACAAGGGCCAGTACCCAGCCAGAGAACGGGCGCGCGATCCGGTGCACCAGCGGCGCCAGTGCTGCGGCGCCGAATGGCCCGATCGCCACCAGCGCTATGCTCGCATCCATGCCCGGCCCCAACACGCTACTCCCATGCGCCGATTCCCGCGACCGGCCCTGTCTCGCGCCAGACCATAATCAATGAGCCGCGCGGGACAAGTCAAAACGGGGTTAGGCCGCACTTATCCAGCGTATCGCCCTCTTTCTTTGAGGCGTAGACCGACCTATGTCAGTAATCCTTCCCGAAGCGGCTCCCGCCTCCACCCGGATATATCAATGACCAAGCCCATCCCGCCCGTCGCTGCGCGCAAGCCGCATTCCGCCACATTCCACAACGTCAGGCGCGAGGATCCCTATCATTGGCTGAGGGCGGACAATTGGCAGGAGGTAATGCAGAAACCGGAAACGCTCGATCCGGAAATTCGCACCTATCTCGACGCGGAGAACGACTATTTCGAAGCCGAGTTCGGCAAGCCGACCGAGGCTTTGCAGGAGACAATCTACAAGGAAATTCGGGGCCGCATCAAAGAGGATGACAGCGGCATTGCTTCGCCTGATGGCCCCTACGCCTATAATTCGCGCATGCTTGAGGGCAAGCAGTATCCGCAGATCGTGCGCACGGCGCGTGAGGGTGGTCCGGAAACCGTGCTGCTCGACTGCAATGTAGAGGCCGGCGAGGAGTATTTCGGCTTTGCCGGAGCCGAACACGATCGCTCGCACCGCTACCTCGCCTGGGCCGCCGACCGCGCTGGCTCGGAATACTATGACATCGTCATTCGCGACCTCGAGACCGGCAAGGACAGCGAAGAGATCATCGCCGAAACCGCCGGTTCCTATGTCTGGACCAACGATTCCAGGGCGATCTACTACACCGAATACGACGACAATCATCGGCCCTATCGGGTGAAGCTCCACACCATCGGCACCGACCAGGCGAATGACCCTGTTATCTTCGAGGAGAGTGACCCCGGCTTTTTCGTCGGCGTGGGTCGCACACTCAGCGACAAGTTCATCGTCATCGACGCGCATGACCACCAGACCTCGGAGTGCTGGCTGATCGATGCCGAACGGGGCGGCGAGCCGCGCCTCGTCGCGCCGCGCCTCACCGACCGCGAATACGATATCGAAGAGCGCGACGGCCTGCTCTACATCCGCACCAACGCCGATGGCGCCGAAGACTTCAAAGTGTCAGTGGCGCCGGTCGACAATCTTGCTTCTGAGAATTGGACCGACCTGGTGCCGCATCAGCAGGGTGTGCTGATCCTCGATACTATCGTCATCAAGAACCACCTGCTGCGTCTTGAACGCTTCGAGGGCCTGCCGCGCATCGTCGTGCGCGATTTGCGGACCAATGCCGAAGAGACCGTGAGGTTCGACGAGGAGGCCTATTCCCTCGGCATGTCGGTCGGCTATGAGTTCGATACCTCGGTTTTCCGCCTCACGTACTCTTCGCCCACCACGCCGTCTCGGACTTACGATGTCGATCTCGAAACCGGTGTCCGCACCCTGCTCAAGGAGCAGGAGGTGCCGTCCGGTCACAACCCGGATGACTATGAGACCCGCCGCCTGTTTGCCACCGCGAGCGATGGCGAGCAGGTGCCGGTCACCGTGCTCTACCGTAAGGATACCAAGCTCAACGGCTCGGCTCCCGCGCTGCTCTACGGCTATGGCGCCTATGGCATGTCGATGCCCTCGGCGTTCTCGATTTCGGCGCTATCCCTAGTCGATCGCGGCTTCGTCCACGTCACCGCCCATATTCGCGGCGGCATGGAAAAGGGTTATCGCTGGTACGTGCAGGGTCGCCGCGAGCACAAGACCAACACTTTCACCGATTTCATCGCCTCGGCCGAAATGCTGATCGAGAAGGGCTATACCTCCAAGGGTCGCATCGTGGCCCAGGGCGGCTCGGCCGGCGGCATGCTGATGGGCGCCATCGTCAATCTGCGGCCCGACCTGTGGGGCGGCATCCTGGCCCAGGTGCCGTTCGTCGACGTGCTCAATACCATGCTCGACGAGACGTTGCCGCTCACGCCACCCGAGTGGCCCGAATGGGGCAATCCCCTGGCCTCGGCCGAGGATTATGCCCGCATCGCCGCCTATGCACCCTATGAGCAGGTGGCCGCAATCGACTATCCGCCGATCTTTGCGCTGGCTGGCCTCACCGATCCGCGCGTCACCTATTGGGAGCCGGCCAAGTGGGTCGCCAAGCTGCGCGCAACCAAGACTGGCAACGCCCCGTTGTATCTGCGCACCAACATGGGTGCGGGCCATGGCGGCGCTTCGGGTCGCTTCGACCGGCTCAAGGAAACCGCGATGTGCTACGCCTTTGCGCTGAATGCAGTCGGATTGGAAGGATCGTTCCCCTCCAACTGATTGTTGCCGTTATCAAAACGACCTATATCAAGCCCACTATCCTCAGCGTCTTTCCCTAAATGGAGGCCACTATGTCGACCAAGTTCACTCTGCCGCCCCTGCCTTATGCCTATGATGCGCTCGGCCCCTACATGTCCAAGGAAACCCTCGAGTTTCACCACGACAAGCACCACCAGGCCTATGTGACCAATGGCGAGAAGCTGCTTGAGGGTTCAGGCCTCGAGATCCTGCCGCTCGAAGACATCGTCAAGGAGAGCTACGGCAAGAATGCCGGCCTCTTCAACAATGCCGGCCAGCACTACAACCACGTTCACTTCTGGAACTGGATGAAGCCCAATGGCGGCGGCAACAAGCTGCCGGGCAAGCTGCAGGCGGCAATCGATTCCGACCTTGGCGGCTTTGACAAGTTCCGCGCCGATTTCATCGCCGCCGGCACGACGCAGTTCGGTTCGGGCTGGGCTTGGCTGTCGGTGAAAAACGGCAAGCTGGAAGTCAGCAAGACCCCGAACGGCGAATCGCCGCTGGTCCATGGCGGCAAACCGATCCTCGGCGTCGACGTCTGGGAGCATTCCTATTACATCGACTACCGCAACGCCCGTCCGAAGTACCTCGAAGCCTGGTTCGACAACCTGGTGAACTGGGAACACGTCGAACTGCTGTTCGAAGAAGCCCAAGCCTAATCCCTATCGTCGAGCAATCCCAAAGCCCGCCGCGCGCTTGCGCCGGCGGGCTTTCTCATGGCTACCGCGCAGTTTCCCCTACGAATTATCCATTTCCGGAACCCAGCCCTTCAACGCGTCGTTGGGGCATGGTAACGGATCGTTTACTATTCGGGGGAATGTGTGACTGAACCGGCCAAGGTCATTGCCATCATCGCGGCAAATCCTGCGCTCTCGTCCTTGCTGGCGATGGTGGTGGCAGGTGACTCACGCCTGAAGGTCCGCGTCTTCGACAGCGAGATCGACCTCATCGCCTATATGCGCCTAGCGCCCGTCGACATGCTGGTTTGCGATTTCGACCGCGAGGGCCGCCCAGCCTATGAGATGGTCGAGGGCATCCGGCTCAACGGCGCTTTGGTCAGCCAGGATGTGCCGGTCATTGCGCTCACCCGCAGCATCACGCCGCCGATGCGGCATCAGGCGATCAGCGCCGGCATAGACGAAGTCATCATCAAGCCGATGTCGCCGCGCCACTTGCTGCAGCGCATCCAGGCCCGGTTGCGTACCCGCAGTGTCGTCGGCGTTCTGGGCGGCTATCGCGGGCCGGATCGGCGTAACCGCACCGCTGTGCCGACCCCGCAGCCGGTTCCCACGCGGCGGTCCACCGACAATGTGGTGCCGCTCTTCCCGGATCGCCGCAAGCCGCGGCATCCAGGTTTGGACGCCTAACGGCTTTCGCTGACTAGACGGCTAACCCGGCTCCACAGATCTTCGATCGTATCGGCAAACTGCACTGCCCGGTCATAGCCAGGCAGCCCCGGCGACAACACGTCCGCCGCATAGCCGCGCATCACCTCATATGCCCGATGCCGGTTAAGCATCACCACCGGCATTGTGCGACCCTGCGCCCTGGCCGCTGCCCAGGCGCCGAACAGGGCCGACGCCGAGGCCAATGAGCCCGGCAGGGCGACGAAGGCCTCGGCCAGGTTGGCGACGCGCGCCAGGCGTTCGGGCTGCGTCGCCAAGACCTCCATGGTCACGCCGGCCAGCGCTGGTGGCAGCACGATGGAGGTATCGGCAACGATCTGCACATTGCCGCCGGCAGCGCGCGCAGCGGTAATGAGCGGAATGGGGATGACGCCATTTTCGGCGATGCAAACAAGGCTGGCCCCGCGTTTGGCGAAATAGGTGCCTGTCTGCCCCATGATCGAGGCGCGCTCGGCATCGCCTGGCCCCTTGTCGGAGGCGAAGACTGCAAGAACAGGTGCTGATGTGGCGGGCTCGAGCATATCAGCGACCACGCTTCAGGCTGCCAAGAATGCCCCGCACCAGCGCACTGCCGAGCCGGTTGGCAACGGTCCGCGCCAGCGAGTTCATTGCGGCCTCGGCGGGCGTCTGGCGGGTAGAGGTGCGACGCGGCGCAGCTTCCTGATAGGTTCTCTCGGGCGCGCGACGAACCTCCTCGTCCTGGCGCTGCCGTTCTTCGGCCAGTTGCTTGTCGCGTGCGCGACGCTGCAGCACTTCGAACGCCGACTCGCGGTCGATGATCTCGTCATACATCGTGCCCAGCGGCGAATTGGCGATGATCGACTCGCGCTCGGCCGGCGACAGTGGCCCGACCTGCGCGGAGGGTGGCCGGATCAGCGTACGCCCGACCATCGACGGAATGCCCTTGTCCTCCAGCACTGAAACCAGCGCTTCGCCGATACCGAGCTGGGTGATGACTTCTTCGGTCGAGAAGGCCGGGTTGGGCCGGAACGTCTCCGCCGCGACCTTGACCGCCTTCTGCTCGCGCGGGGTATAGGCGCGCAAGGCATGCTGGATGCGGTTGGAGAGCTGCGCCAGCACCTCTTCGGGAATATCGACCGGGTTCTGGGTCACGAAATAGACGCCGACGCCCTTGGAGCGTACGAGCTTGACCACCTGCTCGATGCGGTTGATCAACGCCTTAGGGGCATCGTCGAACAGCAAATGTGCCTCGTCGAAGAAGAAAACGAGCTTGGGCTTGTCCATGTCGCCCACTTCGGGCAGTTCCTCGAACAGTTCCGACAGCAGCCACAGCAGAAAGGTCGCATAGAGGCGCGGCGCGCGCATCAGTTCGTCAGCGGCGAGGATCGAGATGAATCCGCGACCATCGGCGTCGGTCCGCATCAGGTCGGCAATGTCGAGCGCTCGTTCGCCGAAGAAGTGATCGGCGCCCTGCTCTTCCAGCACCAGCAAGCCACGCTGGATCGCGCCGATGGTCGCAGTGGTCACGTTGCCGTATCGCGTCGAAACTTCCTTAGCCCGCTCCTGGATGTCGACGAGCAACGCCCGCAAATCCTTGAGGTCGAGCAGCAGCAGCCCCTCGTCGTCCGCTATGCGAAAGGCGATGTTGAGGACGCCTTCCTGCGTATCGTTGAGCTCGAGGATACGGCTCAGCAGCACTGGCCCCATCTCGGAAATGGTGGCCCGTACCGGATGGCCTTGCTTGCCATAGAGGTCCCAGAAGATCACCGGGAACACATCATCCTGAAAATCGGTGAAGCCGATATCGGTTGCCCGCTGCGTCTGCCAGCCCTGCGCCTGACCCATCTTGGCGACGCCACTCAGGTCGCCCTTGATGTCGGCGGCGAACACCGGAACGCCAGCGCGGGAAAAGCCCTCGGCCAGCACCTGCAGGGTCACGGTCTTGCCCGTGCCGGTCGCGCCGGTGACCAAGCCGTGGCGATTGCCGTATTTGAGGGCGAGGTATTCGGGCCGCTCGCTGGTTCCGAGATAGATCTTGTCGTCAACGAGCATTGGCCGCCACCTATTGGAGTCGAGTTCTTATAGCCGTCTGCGTCAGGGGCGAACAACTCGTAACTCTGTTTTCCATTGTCGATGGCGATCGATGGGCCGGCGAGGCACTATGGAGCCATGATGAAACGCCGACACCTCATTGCCGGATTTGCTGCACTTGCGGTCACGCCCGTTCGCGCCCAGACGACCCTGGATGCAACAAGCCTGGGCCTCGTTCCCGGGTCTGAAGCCGATCAGAGCGAACTTCTGCAACGGGCCATCGACCTGGCGGTCGGTGCCGGTCAGGTCCTGCGCCTGCCGCCCGGCAGTGTCCGGGCGCAGGGGCTTAACCTGCCTTGGGGACTGGTCATGGAGGGCGCGCCGATGCTGTCGTCCCTTGCGCCACATCCCGGCGCAGCCATCACCACAATTGCCAACATCTACGAGCGCGGCTCGGTCCTGTTCCGGGATATCGACTTTTACGGCGGGACGACCTCGGACGCGGCAAACAATCTCTTCAGTTTCGAATCTGCCAGCAGCGTGGCCTTCGAACGCTGCGGTTTCCACGACGTGCCGGAGATTGCCATCCGTCTCTATGATTCCGCGCTGACCATCCGCGACTGCGCTTTCTCTGGCATCGGCGACGCGGCCATCCACTCAATGGACGGGCGTGGCCACTTTATCAGCGGCAACCGTATCGACGGCTGCGGCAATGCGGGTATCCGCATCTGGCGTGGCGAGAACGGATCTGACGCGTCGATCATCTCAGGCAACCGCATCTCCAACATCGGATGGAAGGGCGGCGGCAACGGCCAGAATGGCAATGGCATCAATGTCTTCAAGGCCGACGAAGTGATCGTCAGCGACAATCATATCGTCGATTGCGCTTTCACCGCCGTGCGCCTCAACTCGACCAACAATACGCAGGTCAGCGGCAATACCTGCCTGCGATCGGGCGAGGTCGCCATCTTCTCCGAGTTCGCCTTTTCTGGCTCGATAATTACCAATAACATCATCGATGGGGCCGCCACCGGCATTTCGATCACCAATCTCGATGACGGCGGCCAACTGGCCGTCTGCTCGGGCAACATCGTGCGCAACATCACGCCCGTCTCAGCGGTCAATCCCGACACGCTGCCCATCGGGATCTATGCCGAGGCGGAAACGGCCATCACCGGCAACACGGTGCAGAACGTTCCAGGCATCGGCATTGCCGCCGGCTACGGCCCGTACCTGCGCAATGTGCTGATCTCGGGCAACGTGATTTCAAACAGTAATATCGGCATCGGCGTCAGCGTGGTCGATGAGGCCGGCGCCGTGCGACTGGGCGACAATCTGATCGCCTCGCCGACCGAGCACGCCGTCGTGGGTCTTGCCTGGACAGAGGTAGTTGAACCAGACCTGCTGGCCAATGTAACCAAATATCCAAACGTGAGCGTCAACTAGCCGAAACGGGCTTGTCATCGCATTTGCTGCGCGCGAGTAATGATGTCTGTGAGGGGATATCAAACATGCGCGTTCATATACTTGGCTTGGCTTTCGCTACGGCAATGGTGATCGCTTCACCGTCGCTCGCTCAAGACATCGCTGCCTCTTGCGAGGCGCTGGCAGCCAGCCCGCTTGATCCCGCGACGCCCGCCGGCGCCGGCATTGAGCGCGATGACATGGATATCGATGCCGCCCTGCCCGCCTGCCGGGCCGCTGCCGAGGCAGTCGGCGCCACGCCTCATGACCACTATCTCTACGGCCGCGTCCTGCAGGTGTCCGGCGACTTTAGCGGGGCGATAGCGCAATATGGCATTGCTGCCGAAAGCGAACTGAGCATGGCCGTCAACTCGCTCGGCGAGATGTACGAGTATGGCGATGGCGTCGAACCCGACAATGCGCAGGCGCTGGCCCTTTACGAACAAGCCTACGAGATCGATCGGCTGCCGGTTGCGGCGATGAACCTGGGTTATTTCAGTGCCTACGGCGTTGTCGGACCGGAGAATTTTGAGCAGGCACTGATGTACCTGACAGTGGCCAGCGATGGCGGCATCGGTTGGGCGACCAACGAGTTGGGGGTCATGTACGAGTATGGCCGGGGCGTCGAGCCCGACCTCGTCAAGGCCGCCCAGTTCTACAAGACCGCCTTCAAGAACGGCGAATCCTATGGCGCCGCCAACCTCGGCTATCTCTACGAAACCGGCCGTGGCGTGGAACAGGATGAGGTCGAGGCCGTCCGGCTGTACGAGCTGGCCGTAGCGGGTGGCAGCTCCAATGCCATGGTCAATCTGGGCGTGATGTACGAGGAGGGTCGCGGCGGCCTGGAGCAATCGGGTGAGCGGGCCATTGAGCTGGCGCTGCAGGGCGCAGATGCCGGCGATCCCATGGGCTGGTCCAATGCCGGCGCGATCTACTCGGACGGCATCCTGGTACCGCAGGATCTGGCCAAGGCGCGCGAATTGATGCAGCAGGCGGCTGATAGTGACACTCCCAGGGCGCAGGGGGCCGGCTATAACGGTCTGGCCTGGAGCTACGTCCTCGAAGGGACCAACTACAAGCAGGCACTTGCACTGGCCAAAAAGGCCGTCGCCGCGGATCCCGAGGTAGCCAACTATATGGATACGCTGGGCTGGCTGATGCACCTGCAGGGCAACGACGCCGGCGCATTGCCTCATTTCGAAGAGGCACTGGCGCTGTCACCGGACGATCCGTCCATCCAGGCACATGCGGGCGACGTCTATGCAGCGCTTGGACAAATCGAGGACGCGCGCAAGGCGTATCAAGCCTTTGTCGATCTGGCACCGGCAACGATTACTGACCCGACAATCGACATCGAGGCGGCAAAGGCCTGGCTGGCAGCCAACTAGCCCTCAGGGACCAGCCAGCCGCGATAGCGAACGACCATGCCCGTCAGGGCATGGCCGATTTCCACATCGAAGGTGAAACGCCCTTGCTCCACCGTCTCCGCACCCCCGCCACGCGGGCCGAGCGCCATGGGCATGGGCAGCCCGAACAGGGTCCAGCGTCTGATGATCAGGCGAAGCCCTTGATCATCGCTGACGACCGCCAATGCGACCTGCACCGGACCAAAGCGCTCCACCATGAGCCTGTCGTTGCGGCCGGTACCGGCGGACTGGACACTGGCGAACGACCGTCCGCCAAAGCTGCGCCTCCAGGTTTCAACACCACCGCTGGTGCTGAACTCAACCGTCACTGGCACGCGCTCACCCCCCGATGGAAAGCCGAAAAGCCACCGGGCAATTCGGGCGCGCAACCCATCGCCCGCTTCCACCACCGCCTGGCCTCGGGCCTTGCGGATATCGGTGTGCATGATGCGAACTGGCTCGGGGAGTCGGTCCCAAGCCGAGCCAAGTAGCCGTGCATAGAGCGACCGGGAGAGCTCGATGTCATCACGAAACCCGCTGTAGAGCGTCCGCCCGGCGAAGACGCGATCATAGTCGGAGAGCTCCAGCGCCGCGATGGCGGAGCGAGCACCAGGCGCTGGAGAGTGGCCCTCCAGCCGCTTGAGCACCAGCGCCTGCACCGCCATGGACGGAATGTAAGGGCCATCGCTGCCCTCGGCTGCCAAGTGCCACGAGCGCCGCACCGGACCCGCAGGACCAGTTCCGGTCACTTCAACGAACATCCCACCGCGATGCTCGCCCCAGCGCAAAACGCGCTGTACTTGAAAGACGATGGCCGCAAGCCAGGACAGGCCGGGCAGCAGCTTGAGACGCACAAGCCAGGCGAGGCCATTCAGCGCCCGATGCAGGAATTCCGGCCGAGTTCCGGCGCCCATCCAGACGGTCTTGAGACCGGTCGTAGCGGCTGGAATAAGCAGGAGATCCGGGACGTCGACCAGCGAAAACCGGGTGTTCCACAGCGGCAAGTGGCCGGGCGGCGCGATGGTGTAACGCATGGTCTCGGTGAGACCATAGCCGGCCGCCTTGTGACCGTCGCGGATCAGCGGTAGCTGCTTGCCTGCGTAGCTCAGGATGGCTTCGATTACGTTCCGTCCCACGACGGCGTGTGGCGATGGGGCGATGCCGCCGCGCATGCTGTCAATATCAGTCAGGCCAGTGGACAACTGTCGCAACACTGCCGCGGTCAGCACTGGAAAACTGCTGACGCCGGACAGAACGAAAACCCCGGCGGCGCGGGCATCTGCATCGAACTGGTCTATGCCGCCGACAAAAGCTGAGCTGTCGGCCAAGTCCATGTAGCTGGCACCGGCTTCGATGGTGTTCCTGACTAGGCGGTATGGATCATCGCCATAGTGCTGGAAAGGGCCCGTCGCATCGACGACGATATCGGCTGCAAGGGCTCGGATGTCCGATACCGTTGCAGTCCGTCGATCAAAGGCCACCGGCCGCTTCTCGGCGCCCGCAGACAGCGTCGAGATGAACTGCTGAGCCCTTTCAAACGACCGGCCCGCAATCAGTAGCGTTACACGCGTTTCGCCTGCCAGCAGCTCAGCCAAACGCCCGCCAAAAGTGCCGTAGCCGCCGACAATCAGGATGGTCAGTTTGCTCATGTGGCGCCGCCCCGGGCTGCGTGAACTGCGCCAGCTTAATGCCAGCCACGACCAAAACCAGCAGACGAAAGGTCGCTAGGTCAGCGTGCGCATCATGCCGACTTCGGCGCCGCGAACGTTGTTGATCGGTTGCGTTGCCCACTTCTGCAGGACTGCTCGCTGCGCCTCGTCGGGATCGGCGATCTTGAGCAGCAGGCCGGCCAGCATGGCCTGCGATGCGGCGATGTTGCCATCGTCGCATTTGAGCGCGTAACCCCAGCCCTTGTCACGGATTGCACCGCATTGCACGCCCTCGGCGCCGACCTTCTGCATCAAGCGGCCGTTGAATGCCTGCATGATTAGGGTGTCGGCATGGCCCGTGCCCGCCACCAGGTGCGGATGGGAAGTCGCTGCGTCGAACAGGCGGCGAGCAGCGGTCCCCAGCTCCGGCGCTATGCCTTTGCCGGTCGCCATGCGCGCGAAGCCGTAGGCGAAGGCACGCAATGGTGCGGCGAAGGTTGGGATCGAGCAGCCATCGGTGCCGCACTTGCCCTCGGTCAGCGGCTCGCCGATCACTGCCTCAACCGCGGCGCGAACCTGCTTTTGCACCTCGTGCTCGCGTCCGACATAGCCGGCAGTGGGGATACCCATGGCCACCGCGACACTCAGCATGCCGGAGTGCTTGCCCGAGCAATTGTTGTGCAGCGCGCTAGGCTCGGCACCGACAGCCCGCAAGGCCTCACGCGCCGCATTGTTGGTGGGCTGATGCGCACCGCATTCGAGGTCTGCCACTGACAGGCCAAGTCGCGACAGCAGCCCGGCTGCCGTGTTCACATGGACGTCCTCGCCGTGATGGGAGGCACAGGCCAGCGCCAGTTCTTCGGACGTGTGGTGGAATTGTTCGTCGGCGTGGCGCGCGAAGATGGGCAGCGCCTGCATCGACTTGATGGCGGAGCGCGGAAAGATCGCCCGCTCGATGTCGCCGGCCGAGGCGATGATCGTGCCTTCGGCGTCGACGACGGCGTAGGCGCCGCGGTGGAGATTTTCCACCCAGTTGCCGCGAACGGTTTCGGCGAGAACGGGATTGGCATCCATATAAAAAAACTCCGGCCCAGGCTGTTCTCAGAACAGCGCAGGACCGGAAAAGTCAACAGAGCATGGGAAGGAGGCAGGCACGAAACTCAAGGTATGTCGGCGGAGGTGGAGACCCGACCGAGTGACGACAGTGATCTGCGGCGATGTTATGCCATCGCTCGGCAGGTCTCCGCCTTCGCCGACATCAGGGGCGCTTCGAAACGAAGCGCTCCCGACAGGGATCAGATGTCCCAGTCATAGACGACGGTCAGGTATTTCGAATTGACCCAACCGGAGACGCCCTGGCCATCGACGAGGCACCAGTCGGCGCCGACCTGGGCTTCGATGCAGCGCTCAACCCAGACATGCGAGCCTGGCTCGTAGGCGCCGATCTTCTGCGAATAGGAGGCGGGCCACTTGCGGACATTGAGGTTGTCCCAATGAGCGACGCCCGTAACCTGGGCAAGTTGGTCGACCTGGTAACCTGCGGCCATCGCTGGCTGTACGGCAAAGGCGCCGGCGGCGACAACGACCAGGCCACAGAGGCCGGCGACCAGTACTTTTTCCTGCTGCTTGTTCATTTGTTCTCTCCCTGGAAGAGAATTGCGTTTCCATGATTGAGAGATTGCCACCACCGCCTTGAACCGATGCTGAGATCGACGTTCAGAAAGCGTTCATTCCTGCGGCAAGCTCTCTCCTGGATCAGCGCTGTCGCGCTGGAGGACATAGGGCGGCGCCGATCGAAACCACGTCTGATGGTCGCAGCCGCTGATAATCAAAGCCGCCATCAGTAGCGAATTTTGAGAGATCGGTGTTCGCGTGCCGGTTGGCAGCGCCGGTATTCCGTGCCACGTTCTCGCAACGGCAGGGTACAAGTCCTGCAATTTGAGGAGGTTAGGATGGCCAAGGTTCTCGTTACCGGCGGCAGCGGCAAACTCGGGCGTGCCGTGCTGCGCGACCTCGTTGCGCACGGCTACGATGTGCTGAACATCGACCAGCAGGCCCTCGCCGATCCCATTTGCCCTTCCGTACGGATCGATCTGACCAATTTCGGTGAAGTGGCCGCTGCGATTCTCGGTGGCGTGGACGAGCGCAAGGGGCCGTTCGATGCCGTGGTGCATCTGGCGGCCATTCCGGCCCCCGGCCTCGCCGCCAATGCGCGCACCTTCGCCAACAATGTGCCCACCACCTACAATGTCTTCGAGGCATCCCGGCTTGCGGGCATCAAAAACATCGTCTTCGCGTCCAGCGAGACCGTGCTCGGCCTGCCCTTCGAAACGCCACCGCCCTATGCGCCGGTCGACGAGGAATACTATCCCCGCCCCGAATCGGCCTATTCGCTCGGCAAGTTGCTCGACGAGACCATGGCCGCACAGTTTTGCCGCTGGGATCCGTCGCTCCGCATCGTCGGCCTGCGCTTCTCCAATGTCATGAACCCGGAAGACTATGCCGCCTTCCCCAAGTTCGACGCCGATCCGCGCAGCCGCAAATGGAACCTGTGGGGTTATATTGACGCCCGAGACGGTGCCCAGGCGGTCCGTCGGTCAATCCAGGCCGACTTTACCGGCTTCGAGGCCTTCATCATCGCCAATGCCGATACCGTCATGAGCCGATCCAACATGTCGCTGCTGGCCGAAGTGTTTCCATCCGTGCCGACCAAGGGCAACCTGACAACCAATGGCACGCTGCTGTCGATCGAGAAGGCCAAGCGGATGCTGGGCTACTCGCCGCAGTACAGCTGGCGGAGCGAGATCAACGCCAAAGTGTAGCTCGGGCCGGCCCCCAGGCCGCAAAATTGCATACGAATTGTGCAGTTCGTACCCTTGTGGTTTATCTGGGCACAGGCATAACTGCCGCCGATGCCCAATTCCGACCTCTCCATTCTGATTATCGACGAGAATCGTATTCGTGCGTCCATCATCGAGGATGGGCTGCGCGAGGCCGGGCACAAGCGCGTCGCCGTCATTCACGACGTCAACGAGGTCGGGCGGACGATTGCCGCCACCGCGCCCGATGTCATCGTGATCGACCTCGAAAATCCCAAGCGCGACACGCTGGAGCACTTCTTTTCGCTGTCTCGGGCCATCCAGCGCCCCATAGCCATGTTCGTCGACCGCTCCGACGGCGCGATGATCGAGAAGGCAGTCGAGGCCGGTGTATCGGCCTATGTGGTGGACGGGCTCAAGAAAGAACGCGTCAAGCCCATCCTCGACATGGCGATCTCGCGCTTCAATGCTTTTTCCCGCTTGACCCGGGAACTCGAGCAGGCGCGCAGCGAATTGGAAGACCGCAAAGTCATCGAGCAGGCCAAGGGCATCCTGATGCGCAGCCGCGGGCTGAGCGAGGCCGATGCCTATGCCCTGCTCCGCTCCACCGCCATGAACCAGAACCGGAGGATGGTCGACATCGCCCAGAGCCTTGTGACCGCAGCCGATCTTCTCGGCCCATAGGAAGCCCCATGTCCACGACCCACCTCACCGCCGGATTCCTGCCCTTGCTCGACAGCGTGCTGCTGGTGCTGGCGCGCGAAAAAGGCTTTGCCGAAGACGAGGGGCTGGACCTGCATCTGGTGCGCGAGACCAGCTGGGCCAATATCCGCGACCGCGCTGCCCTCGGGCATTTCGACATTACCCAGATGCTGGCGCCCATGCCGCTCGCAGCCAGCCTCGGCATTACGCCACTCGCTACGCCGATGATCACACCGGTCGTATTGGGCCTGGGCAACAACGCCATCACTGTCAGCGCCGACCTCTGGCGCGCCATGGCGGATCAAGGCGCGCCGGGCGATCTTGCGGCCAGGCCCGCTGGCGCTGCTCTCGCCAAGGTCGTGGCATCCAGTCCGCGCAAACTGCGCTTTGGCGTCGTGCATCAGACCTCCTCGCACAACTATGAACTGCGCTACTGGCTGGCGGCCAGCGGCATCAGGCCGGATCGCGACATCGAGATCGTCGTGCTGCCACCACCTTTGCTACCGGACGCGCTCATGAGCGGCGGCATTGACGGCTATTGCGTCGGCGAACCCTGGAATAGCATCGGCGTCGCATCGGCCAGCGCCCATATCGCGACTGTGAAGGCGTCGATCTGGCAGTCCAGCCCCGACAAGGTCGTCGGCATGCGGGCAGTGTGGGCGGAGTCGCATCCCGACCTCGTGGCCGCCATCATTCGTGCGGTCTACCGCGCGGGACAATGGTGCGCCGACCCGGCCAACCACGCCGAGGCTGCGCAGATCATGTCAGGCAGCGCCTATCTTAACGCCCCCGCTGAAATCGTCGGACGATCCCTCAGCGGCATGCTCGACACGGGAGGCGGCCACATCCAGCACGTGGCGGACTATTTCATTCCGCATGCCAGCGCCGCCAACTTCCCGTGGAAGAGCCATGCCCTCTGGTACTATACGCAGATGGTTCGATGGGGCGAAGTTGCGGCGAGTCCGAGCAATGCCGCAATCGCGGCCGCATGCTTCCGCCCAGACCTCTATAGGGACGCCCTTGCGCCGCTAGGCGCGGCCACGCCGTTTGCAGACTATAAGACAGAGGGCACACGCGCCGCAGCCGGAGACATTGCCGCACAAAACGGCACCCTCACCATCGGACCGGACCTCTTTTTCGATGGCGAAGTCTTCGACTCCGATGCGCTGGAGGCCTACCTGGCAAAGCAGACGCCGGAAGTCTGAGCCAATATTGGGCACGACCCAATACTGCCCGTTAGATGAGCAGTTTGGCGCGGTTTTGAGCCATCTAGACAGAGGCGACTTGAACCGAGATTCTGCCGCTGAAATCTAAACCACTGCCAAGACAGGATAAATCGCGCATTACTCGACTTGGCACGCTTCCTGCAATGTTATTCTCGAAGGCGCTCCTCCCGAGACGATCCTTTTAGTCGACGTCCAATGATGGGCGTTCCCAGGCAAAGCTGCCAACAGGTGCTGCATGCAGTCGCAAGACCATGCTCATCCGTTGGCAGCTTTTTTGTTTTCTCAATCGGTGCAGATGGAGAACTTGATGACGCAGACCACGACCACCCGCCGTAGCTTTCTCAAAGGGGCAACGGCAACTGCCGCGACCTTGATCGCTGCCCGGGCACTGTTTCCTTCCGGAGCCTTCGCGCAGGGCGCAGGTCCGGAAGTTACCGGGGCCAAACTGGGCTTCATTGCCCTGACCGATTCCTCACCCCTGATCATCGCGCTGGAGAAGGGCCTTTTCGCCAAACACGGCGTGCCTGATGTCGAGGTGATGAAGCAGGCCTCATGGGGCGCAACACGCGACAATCTGGTGCTTGGTGGTGCTGCCAACGGCATTGATGGCGCGCATATCCTGACCCCCATGCCCTACCTGATGAGCCTTGGTACGGTGACCGGTGGCAACCCTGTGCCGATGTCGATTATTGCGCGGCTCAATCTCGATGCGCAGGCTATTTCGGTCAGTCAGGGCTACAAGGATGCCGGTGTCGGCCTCGACTCCAGCCCGCTCAAGGCAATCTTCGCCGAGCGCAAGGCAGCCGGCCAGGAAGTCAATGTCGCCATGACCTTTCCAGGCGGCACCCACGATCTGTGGATGCGCTACTGGCTCGCGGCTGGCGGTATCGACCCGACGAGCGAGGTTTCGCTCATCACCGTGCCGCCGCCGCAGATGGTCGCCAACATGAAGGTCGGCACCATGGACGCATTCTGCGTCGGCGAGCCGTGGAACGAACAACTGGTCAACCAGGGCATTGGCTTTACCGCCACAACCACCGGTGAGCTGTGGAAGGGGCACCCGGAGAAGGCGCTCAGCCTGCGCAACGAGTTCATCGAGGCCAACCCGATTGCCACCCAGGCGATCCTGATGGCGGTGATGGAAGCGGCGCAATGGGCCGATGCACTTGAGAACAAGGAAGAGCTTGCGCAAATCCTGGGCAAGCGCAGCTGGTTCAACATTCCTGCCGCCGACGTCGCCGGCCGCCTCAAGGGCGATATCAACTATGGCAATGGTCGCGTCGCGACTGCGACCGGTCTCGAAATGAAGTTCTGGAAGGACCACGCGTCCTATCCGTTCAAGAGCCATGATGCCTGGTTCCTGACCGAGAACATTCGCTGGGGCTATCTGCCGGGTACCACCGACATCGCGGCGACCGTTGACCAGGTCAACCGCGAGGACATCTGGCGCGGCGCCGCTGCCGCGCTCGGTGTCGCTGCGGCCGACATTCCGGAAGGCACGTCGCGCGGTCCCGAGACCTTCTTCGACGGCAAGGTGTTCGACCCCGCCAACCCCACCGCCTATCTCGACAGCCTCGCCATCAAGGCGATGGTCTGACCCAACGCGGTGCGGGGCATGCCCCGCACCCTTTCCCGGCTCCGCCCCGAAAGGACCTTTGACCATGACCGCCACCGTACAGCGCCTCGTCACCCCGGCTATGCCCGCCGCCTCCGCCAAGGCAGAAGTCATCGCCCTGCCCAAGCCAGCATCGCGGCCCAACTCCTGGCAGAAGACGCTCGGCCAGGTCGCTGCCAATGTCGTGCCGCCACTGGTGGTCATGGCGCTTGGTCTGATCATCTGGGAAATCGTCTGCTCTTCCCCGGGCGCATCGCTGCCAGCGCCGAGCCGCATCTGGGCGGAAGCCGCAGAGCTGATCTACAGCCCGTTCTTCGACTACGGCCAGGGTGACATCGGCCTGGGCCTGCGGGTGCTGACCTCGCTGCAGCGCGTGGCAATCGGCTTTGGTCTGGCTGCGGTGGTCGGGGTATCGGTGGGCGCGCTGATTGGCCAATCCATCTGGGCCATGCGCGGGCTCGATCCGATTTTCCAGATTCTACGCACCGTACCGCCGCTGGCTTGGCTGCCGCTGTCGCTGGCGGCCTTCATGGACGCAGCGCCTTCGGCCATCTTCGTGATCTTCATCACCTCGGTCTGGCCAGTGCTGATCAACACCGCCGTCGGCGTGCGCAACATTCCGCAGGATTATCGCAACGTCGCCAAGATCCTGCAGCTCAACCAGTTCGAGTTCTTCTTCAAGATCATGATCCCGGCTGCGGCGCCCTACATCTTCACCGGCCTGCGCATCGGCGTCGGCCTCTCCTGGCTCGCCATCGTCGCCGCAGAAATGCTCACCGGCGGCGTGGGTATCGGCTTCTTCATCTGGGATGCGTGGAACAGCTCGCGCCTCTCCGACATCATCGTCGCCCTGGCCTATATCGGACTCGTCGGATTCATTCTCGACAAGCTGGTCTCAGCCATCGGCGCCTTCGTCACCCGCGGCACATCAGCGAATTGAGGACCGGCACATGACCTATCTCAAGATCGAAAACGTCGACAAACACTTCGACCGGGGCGGCGTCCGCTCGGAAGTGCTCAAGGACATCAGCATCGACATCCAGCGCGGCGAGGTGATCTCTATCATCGGCCATTCCGGTTGCGGCAAATCCACGCTGCTGAACCTGATTGCCGGCCTGGCCGAAGTCTCCTCCGGCGGCATCCAGCTCGAGGGCCGTGAGGTCAACGGGCCGGGGCCGGAGCGCGCCGTGGTGTTCCAGAACCATTCCCTGCTGCCCTGGCTTACCGTTTACGAGAACGTCAACTTGGCCGTTGCCAAGGTGTTCGGCCGCAGCAAGACCGGCGCCGAGCGGCACGACTGGATCATGCACAATCTCGATCTGGTCCAGATGAGCCACGCCAAGGACAAGCGGCCGACCGAGATTTCGGGCGGCATGAAGCAGCGCGTCGGCATCGCACGTGCGCTGGCCATGCAGCCCAAGATCCTGCTGCTCGACGAGCCCTTCGGCGCATTGGACGCGCTCACCCGGGCGCATCTGCAGGATGCGGTCATGGACATCCAGAAAAAGCTTGGCAACACCATGATCATGATCACCCATGACGTGGACGAAGCCGTATTGCTGAGCGACCGCATCGTCATGATGACGAACGGACCGTCTGCGCGCATCGGCGAAATCCTCGAGGTGCCGCTGGAGCGTCCGCGCCAGCGGCTGGAGCTGGCGGCCGACCGGACCTACCTCAAGTGCCGCGAGTCGGTGCTGAAGTTCCTCTACGAACGCCACCGTTTCGTCGAGGCGGCTTGATCATGCGCCCGGGCAAGCTGGCGGCATGCCTGCTCTGGATGACGGCATGAGCCAGCCCGTGCAAAGACTGGTGGTGGTCGGCGCGGGCATGGCCTCCGGTCGGGCGCTGGAGCACCTCTTCGAGGAGGCGCCCGGCGCCTACCGGGTCACCCTGTTCGGCGCGGAGCCGCGGGGCAATTACAACCGCCTGATGCTCTCGCCCGTACTGGCCGGGGAGAAGACCTACGAGCAGATCATCACCCATGATGCTGCCTGGTACGCACAGCGTGGCGTCACAACGCGCTTCGGCGAGCACGTGAGCGCCATTGATCGCCACCGCAAGGTGGTGATCTCCCGCTCGGGCGAAACTCCATATGACAAGCTGATCATTGCTACTGGCTCCGCGCCATTCGTGCCGCCTATCGTGGGCAGGGAACTGCCCGGCGTGGTCGCGTTCCGCGATCTCGACGATGTCGGCGCCATGATTGCAGCTGCGGCGCAACCCGGTGCGCGTGCGGTCGTGATCGGCGGCGGGTTGCTTGGCCTGGAGGCTGCTGCGGCCTTGCGGCTGCGCGGTATGGAGGTCGTCGTACTCCATGCTGCCGGCCACCTGATGAACCGCCAGCTCGATGCCACCGCCGGCCAGCTGTTGCAGCGCGCGCTCGAAGCGCGGGGCATCGTGGTGCATTGCAACGCCCAAACCTCTGCGATTATCGGCGACGGCAAGGTGGAGGCGGTGCTGCTCGACGACAACACCACATACGCTGCCGACATTGTCGTCATGGCCGTGGGCATCCGTCCGGAGACGCGCCTTGCCACCGATGCCGGTCTCCATGTCGAGCGCGGCATTGTCGTCGATGACCAGATGCGGACCTCGGACCCGCACATCCTGGCGCTCGGCGAGTGCGTCGAACACGAGGCTGTCTGCTACGGCCTGGTCGCGCCGCTCTACGACATGGCCAAGGTCATCGCCAGCACGCTGGTCGGCAAACCAGCCGCGTTCCGCCCGGTGCAGACGGCTACACAGCTCAAGGTCACTGGCATTTCAGTCTACTCGGCGGGCGACTTCGCCAGCGGCGCCGACCGCGAGGAAATTGTGCTGCAAGACGATCACGGCGGTGTCTACAAGCGGCTTATCCTCAAGGACGATCGCATCGTCGGCGCTGTCCTCTACGGCGAGACCGCTGATGGCCCATGGTTCTTCGACCTGCTGCGCAGGGGAGAGGATACGACCAGCGTGCGCGACATGTTGATCTTCGGTCAATCCTATCAGGGGGGCATCCCCTTGGACCCTATGGAGGCCGTTGCAGCCTGGCCGGCTAACACCCGCTCCTGCAACGGCCGCCCCTCGCTCAGGCTTGCCGCATGACCGTCGTTGCCACGTCCACCACCGTACGAACCACCTGCCCCTATTGTGGGGTGGGGTGCGGCGTGCTGGCCACGCCCCAGGTGGATGGCAGCGTGACCATTGCCGGCGATACCGAACACCCGGCCAACTATGGTCGTCTCTGCTCAAAAGGCTCGGCGCTTGGCGAAACCCTGTCGCTCAATGGCCGTCTGCTCTACCCGGAAAGTGACGGCGCCAGAGTCACTTGGGACCAGACGCTTGACCGGGTTGCCAATACCTTCAAGGAGACGATCGCTGAGCATGGCCCCGATTCCGTGGCCATTTATGGCTCCGGACAGCTGCTGACCGAGGACTATTACGTCGCCAACAAGCTGATGAAGGGCTTCATCGGTTCGGGCAACATGGACACCAATTCGCGCCTGTGCATGGCCTCGTCAGTGGCCGGCCACCGGCGCGCCTTCGGATCGGATACCGTTCCGGGCAATTACGAAGACCTCGAACTGGCAGACTTGATCTTGCTGGTCGGCAGCAATCTGGGCTGGTGCCACCCGGTGCTCTACCAGCGCATCGTCAAGGCTAAGGCCGAGCGCCCCCAGATGCGCGTCGTGCTGATCGATCCACGCCGCACCGTCAGCGCCGACATGGCCGACCTGCACCTGCCGCTGCAGTCGGATGGCGACAGTGCACTCTTCGTCGGCCTTCTCGCCCATCTCGCCAATCACGGTATCACCGCTCCCGATTTCGTTGCCCAGCACACCAGCGGCGTCGATGCCGCGCTGCTCGTTGCCGAAGACTGGCCGATAGGCCGCGTCGCCGAAGTCACCGGCCTGTCGGAAAAGGCCATCTCGCTGTTCTACGATTGGTTCGCCAAGACCGAGAAGGCCGTCACGGTCTACTCGCAGGGGGTCAATCAGTCGTCCTCAGGCACAGACAAGGTCAATGCCATCATCAATTGCCACCTGCTGACCGGTCGCATCGGTCGGCCAGGCATGGGACCGTTCTCGGTAACCGGCCAGCCCAATGCCATGGGCGGTCGCGAGGTCGGCGGCCTGGCCAATATGCTGGCCGCCCATATGGATTTCACCCCCGAAGCCATCGATCGCGTCGGACGCTTCTGGGGCAGCAACACCGTCGCGACAAAGCCGGGCCTCAAGGCCGTCGACCTGTTCGCCGCCATGGGGCGCGGAGAGATCAAGGCCGTCTGGATCATGGCGACCAACCCGGTCGATTCCATGCCGGAAGCCGATGCCGTTCGCGCTGCCTTGGCCACCTGCCCCTTCGTCGTCGTCTCCGACATGAGCGCCGATACCGATACCGGCGTGACCGCCCATGTCCGCCTCCCCGCCGCCGGCTGGGGCGAGAAGGACGGCACCGTCACCAATTCGGAACGCCGCATTTCGCGCCAGCGCCCGTTCCTGGCTTTGCCCGGCGAAGTCCGTCCCGACTGGTGGATCATCAAGGAAGTCGCCAAGCGGATGGGTTTTGCGAAGACCTTCGACTATCGATCGCCCGCCGAGATCTTCGCCGAGCACGTTGCCCTGACTGCTTTTGAAAATGATGGCAGCCGCGACCTCGACCTATCCGGCCTTGTCGGCGCCGACTATGCCACCCTGCCGCCAACACAATGGCCGGTGCGGAGCAAGCCCGCTGCCCGTATGTTCGGCGATGGCCGCTTCTTCACATCAGACGGCAAGGCCCGCTTCGTGCCTGTGCTGCCGCCGCCCTCCTTTGCCCCCTTACCTGGATCGTTCATCCTCAATACCGGCCGCGTGCGCGATCACTGGCACACCATGACCCGCACCGGCAAAGCGGCGCGACTCTCCGCCCACTACGCCGAGCCTTTTGTCGAAATTCATCCTGCTGACGCCGAACGGCTCAACATTCGTCGCGCCACCTTGGTCCGTCTCAGCAATCGCCATGGCAGTGCCGTGGTGCGCGCGCTGGTCACCGACCGTCAGCGGCGTGGCCATCTGTTCGTGCCGATGCACTGGACCGACCAGTTCGCCTCCAACGGCCGCATCGACGCGCTGGTCACCGCCAAGGTTGACCCTGTCTCGGCGCAGCCCGCGCTCAAGATGGCCCAGGCCCATGCCGAGCCTGTCCACGCCAAGCTCTACGGCTTCTTCGTCGCCACCGACCGCCCCCAGCTTGCCGCCGACTATTGGGCCATCGCCGAGGCGACCGGCGTGCGCGGGGAGCTAGCCTGGTTCGATGAGCCCGCTGACCTGTCCTCCTGGCTGCGCGCCGCGTTCAAGCTCGATGACACTGCCATGGTCCAGAGCGTGCTCGACCCCCGCTCCGGCCGACGCAGCTTTGCCGTGCTTGCAGACGGTCGCCTTGTCGCCGCGCTCTACACCTCGCCGGACCCGGTGCTGGTGTCGCGGCAATGGGCTGTCGGCCTGCTGACATCAGACAATTTGACCGCGTCCACTGTCCTGGCAGGCCGCCCAGGCGCCGATATGCCTGATAGCGGCGCCATCGTCTGCTCATGCTTCTCTGTCGGCATCAACACCATCACGTCAGCCGTCACCGACCAGGGCTGTACCACCGTCGAAGCCGTCGGCGCCTGTACCAAGGCCGGCACCAATTGCGGCTCCTGTCGCGCCGAAATCAGGGGGATTATCGATGCAAATCGTCTCGCCGCAGCCGAATAAAGTCCGCATCGCACCGCTAGCCGTCCTGCCGGTGTTCTTTGACCTGGTCGGCAAGCGTGTCATCGCCATTGGCGGCTCCGAACCGGCGACCTGGAAGATCGAGCTGCTGGCCGCCGCCGGTGCCCATGTGCAGGTGCTGGCTCCCATCGCAGACTGGTGCGACGAGTTGATCGCACTGGCCGAGAGTGGCGCAGCTGCCGGCACGATCAGCCTGGTGGATTGCCAATGGGCGCCCTCGGACCTGTCGGGGGCGGCGCTGGCCGTCGCCGATATCGAGGATGACGCCGAGGCGCAGGCCTTCGTCGAGGCCGCGCGCGATGCCAGCGCGCCCTACAATGTCATCGACCGGCCGGAATTCTGCCAGTTCCAGTTCGGCAGCATCGTCAACCGCTCGCCCGTCGTTGTCGGCATTTCCACATCAGGCGCAGCGCCCATTCTCGGCCAGGCCGTACGTCGCCGCATCGAGACGCTGCTGCCGCAAACACTGAGTGCTTGGGCCAGTCTCGCGCAACAGGTGCGTGGCACCGTGATGGACCGGCTCGCGGCAGGCCCACAACGCCGCGCGTTCTGGGAACGACTCGTTGATCGCGCCTTCGGCGATACCGCGCCCGAAGCGAAGGACGCCGACATCGATATGATCAGCGCCGCACCGGCAGTGGGTCGCGTGACGCTGGTCGGCGCTGGCCCCGGCGATGCCGACCTGCTGACTATCAAGGCGGTACGGGCACTGCAGTCGGCCGATGTCATTTTGTTCGACGATCTCGTCTCCGGCGAGGTGCTCGAGCTGGCCCGTCGCGAAGCCAAGCGCATGCTGGTGGGCAAGCGCGCCGCCCGCGAAAGCTGCCGCCAGGAAGACATCAACGAGATGATGTTGAACCTCGCCCGCCAGGGCAAGCATGTGGTGCGCCTCAAGTCCGGCGACCCGATGATCTTCGGTCGAGCCGGCGAAGAAATCGAGATGCTGGAACAGCACGGCATAGCGGTCACCGTCGTCCCGGGAGTCACCGCAGCCCTGGCGCTGGCCAGCCGCCTCGGCATCTCGCTGACCCACCGCGACCATGCCCAGTCGGTGCGCTTCGTCACCGGCCATTCCCGCAAGGGCGTGCTGCCCGAGACGCTGAATTGGACGGCCTTGGCCGATTCCGCCACGACCAGCGTCTATTACATGAGCCGCCGCACCCTGCCCGAGATCGTCAGCCAGCTCCGCGCGCAGGGCATGAGCCTCGACACACCGGCCATCATCGCTGGCAATGTCGGCCGGGCGGACGAGCAGGTCTGGCGTGGGACGATTGGCGAGGCCGGTGCGGCGGTGGAGGCGTTTCCGCTGAGTGCACCGACGATCTTTGCGGTGGGCGATGCGCTGAAGCAGCGGGTGGTGGCCACTATCGCGATGGCAGTGAACGCCTAGGGTCAAACAACCACAGTGTCATCCCGGCGAAGGCCGGGATCCATGTCCGTAGCTCACCCCTTCATCCAGTGCGTTGGTTGCCCACCGCACGTATTCCGGCCTTCGCCGGAATGACATCGTGGGTGGGACAGGCCTCAACCCACCGCAATATGCCCAATCCCCTTGCGCTCTATCTCGTCCAGGCTCTCCTCATACCCAGCATCGGCATAGCGCATAACGCCGAGCGCCGTGTCATTGGTCAGCGCATACTCCAGTCGCTCGTCGCCACCTGCGGTGCCATCCGCCACGACGGTCACGCCGGCGGAGGTCATATATCCCGCATAGCCGCCACCGCCGGAATGGACCACGACGAGGTCGGCCATGGACGAACAGAGCAGCATGGCATCAAGGATGGGCCAATCGGCGATGGCGTCCGATCCGTCCTTCATGCCCTCGGTCATGATATTGGGATGCGCCATGGCGCCAGCATCCAGGTGATCGCGGCTGAACGCCACCGGCCCGGCCAGCGTACCATCGGCCACCATGGCATTGACCGCCCGCGACAGGGCCGTCCGTTCGCCATGCCCCAGCCACGCGATGCGCGCCGGCAGACCTTCGAACGGCACATGCTTGCGGGCGAGCGCGATCCAGTTGGTGACGATCCTGTTGTCCGGGAACATCTCAAGCAGCTTGTCGTCGATCTTGCTGATATCCTCCGGATCGCCTGACAGCGCCATCCAGCGGAACGGTCCGATGGCCCGTGCGAAGAGTGGCCGCAGATAGGCCTCGGTGAAGATCTTGATATCGAACGCGTTCTCCACCCCGCCCGCCTTGGCATGGGTGCGGATGAGATTGCCGTTGTCGAACACTTCCGCACCCGCCTGCTGGAAGGCCAGCATGGCGCGCACGTGATCGACGATCGATGCGCGGCTCGCGGCCATCAACTGCCCCGGCCCTTCGACACGCAGGCGCCGGACTTCGTCCAGCGACATGCCCTTGGGTACGTAGCCGTAGACTAGGTCATGCGCCGACGTCTGGTCGGTCACGATATCGGGCACGATGCCACGCCGTGCGACCTCGGGGTAAATCTCGGCCGCATTGCCAACCAGCCCGATCGACGTCGCGCGCTTCTCGGCCACCGCCCTGTCGATCATTGCCAGCGCGGTATCAAGATCGGGCGCAATCTCTTCGAGGTAGCCGATCTCCTTGCGCTTGCGGGCGCGATCGGCGTCGATGTCAACGCACAGGATTGCCGCCCCCGCCATTCGCCCGGCCAGCGGCTGCGCCCCGCCCATGCCACCGAGACCGGCAGTCAGAATGAACCGTCCCGCGAGATCACCGCCGAAACGGTTCTCGGCGATGCGCATGAAAATCTCATAGGTGCCCTGGATGACGCCCTGCGAACCGATGTATTGCCAGGCCCCCGCCGTGAGCCCGCCCCAGCAGATCAGCCCCTTCTTCTCCAGCTCGTAAAACACCTCGGCCTTGGCCCATTGGCCGACGATGTTGCAATTGGCCATGATCACCAGCGGCGCCTTGGCATGGGTCTTGAGCAAGCCGATCGGCTTGCCTGACTGGATGATCAGGGTCTGGTCCTCGTCCATCCGCAGTAGCGTCTCCACGATAGCCTTGTGGCTCGCCCAGTTGCGCGCCGCCTTGCCCAGCGCCGCATAGACGATCAGCTCATCGGGATTCTCGCCGACGGAGAGCACGTTCTCCAGCAGGCGCAGCAGCGCCTCCTGCCGCCAGCCCTTGGCGCGCAGTTCGGAGCCACCGGGAATGGGGAAGTTGGGATGGCGGGGATTGGGTGTGGGCATGATGAATCTTCCAAACTCGGGGTCATTCCGGCGAAGGCCGGAATCCATCCTGAGGTCTGTCAACGCGGCGCCATCTCGGGATGGATCCCGGCCTTCGCCGGATGACACCGTGGGTGGATGGGCTAGTTGCCCGCCAGCGCATACTTTGCCAGCTCAATCCCCATCCGATCCTCAACGAACGGGTACACCGCCGGATCGAGCACCGAAGAGCTCAACGGAATGATCGCCTTGGGCACGTGCAGGACGAAGATGTACATGCCACGCCCGAGTTGCCCGACCGACAGGGCCTGCCCGGCCGCATCCAGCGTCGTGATCACATCGGGGAACGTCGCGAGACGCGTGCCGCCGGCATCTTCCACGGCCATATATTCGTTCATGACATGCAACACCGTCGCCTTGTCGCCCTCGCCGATCGTCACCTTGCCGATGTCGAAGGCTTCCTTGGTGTAGGTCACGTCAATGTCGGTGATGTAGCCCTTGGTCAGGATAGAACCGCCCGTCGTCTTGACGATAGCGTCGATCATGGAGCCGGGCCCCTTGCCCTCGGCCGCGATCATCGCTTCGCCAAGCGTCAACGCCAGAGAAATCCCGCCCAAGGCTGCATGCTTCTGCACGTAACTCGCCCGCAGCGGATTGCGGCAGGAGGCGATAAAACCGCCCGACATATCGGCCGCCGTGCGCAGGATGGGCGAGACCTTCGCCGTGGCGCCACGCGTCACCAGCTCGATGTAGCGGTTCTCCGCGCGATTGCCGCCCACAGCCGTCTGGATCATCTGCTCGGGCGAGCCGGCCATGCCGATGGAGCCCATATCGCCGGTTGGGTGGGCTCGGATGTCACCCACCGCATCCACCACCTTGGTGCCCAGAATCGCCGAGGGCAGCCAGCCATTGAGTGTCGACGACTTGCCGTTCTGGCCGACCATCAGCCCGCTGAGCTTCTCGCCCAGCGCATCCTGCAACAGCTGCACAGCCTTGATGTAGTCGACGCCGCGCATCTCCCATGGCGTCGTCGATGCCGGTGCGCCGATGGCAGCTGCGGTGGCGACCCAGTCGTCAGGTTCAAGCTCCTCGATGCTGACGAGTTCCGGCTGGCCGGCGCGGACCGCTGCCGTGCCCAGCATGCGGCCATGATCGGCCCAGCCGCCGCCGCCCGCCGCATAGACCGAGCCGCCGCGCACAGCCGCTTCCACGTCCTTTTCGGTGAGAATCCGCCCCATTACTCGGTTCCTTGCAATTTAGTGTCGAGCGCTTTGACGGCGTCCAGCAAAACCGCCGCGCCGAGCGCGATATCGTCCGATGTGGCGAACTCGTCCGGCGAATGGCTGCGGCCGTTTACGCAGGGCACGAAGATCATTGCCGCCTTGGTGATGCGTGCCATCCATGCGGTGTCATGCCCTGCGCCGGAGGCCATCCGCCGATGCTTGGCACCCGCCGTTTGGCAAGCTGCGTCTAGCACGTCGAGCAGCTCGGGGTCGCTCGGTGTCGGCGGATTGTCCGAGACAAGGCGCGGTGTGGAGACTGATACACCGGTCTTTTCAGCAATCGCGGCGACGCCCTTCTCGAGCTCTTCAATGAACCGCTCCATATCATCGCGCTGCTCGGCGCGCGCATCGATCAGCATGCGGACCCTTGCCGGCACGACATTTGCGGCGTTGGGCGTCATCTCGAATTCGCCAACCGTAGCCGCAAAATGCGTCTCGCCTGATGCCAGCGCCTTGCCCAGTTCCTCGACCCCCAGCGCGATCCAGGCGGCTGTCGTCAAGGCATCCTTGCGCGACCCCATCGGCGTAGTCCCCGCGTGGTCGGCCCGACCGTCCACAATGATCTCGATGCGCGTTATCCCGGCAATCGCCGTCACTACGCCAATGTCGAGTTTCTCGTTCTGGAGGACCGGCCCCTGTTCGATATGCAATTCGAGGAAGGCCCTGATGTCGTCGCGCTGTGCTGGTGCCCAGGCCACTCCGCCGACGTGGGCGATCCCTTGCTCAAGCGTCAGCCCACCGCTCTCGCGCACCAGCCATTCCGCAGGTCGCGTTCCGCTCATCCCGCGGCTGCCGATGCAGGAGACGCCGAAGATCGAGACTTCCTCGGCAAGGAAATCGACCACTTCCAGCGTGTGCTCCAGCACCACGCCCTGGTCGCGCAGCGCCCGCGCCACTTCCAGCGCCGCGATCACCCCGGCAATGCCATCGAAGCGCCCGCCATCGGGCACTGTGTCCGAGTGCGAACCGAGCATGATCGTGCCCAGGGCCGGCTTATTGCCCGGAATGGTGCCAATCAGGTTGCCGGCCGCGTCGACCCGCGTCACCGCGCCGGCATCCTGCATGGCTCTCTCGAGCCATTTGCGCCCTTCGAGGAAGAGCGGCGTAAAAGCCCGCCGCGTCCAGGGCCGGCCAGGTTCTGTGATCGCGGCCAGCGCATCGATATCGGCGCCAATACGGTCAGCGCGGATTGGGGAATTGGGGATCATGGGCGCGCTTCCGGTCGCACGAAGCGGCCCGTACCCGGCTGCGCCACAGTCGTTCCGTCGAACACCTGCTGCCCGCGTAGATAAGTGAGGCCCACGGTCCAAGGCAATTCGATGCCGTTGTATGGCGACCAGCCCACCACGTTGTGCCCGCTTGCTGCCGCGTCGTAGCGCATAGGCCGCGCAAACAGCACGGTGATATCGGCGTCACGACCGGGCGTCAGCGCACCCTTCACATGATCAAGCCTGAAATGCCGCGCCGGGTTTTCCGCCATCAGCCTGGCAGCCCAGGTCAGCGGGATGCCGCGCTTCAGCGCGCCCATGATGAAGAGTGGCACCATGACTTCCAGCCCCGGCACGCCCGATGCATTGGCCAGCATGTCCGGATTGGTCTTGCGGTTTTCCGACCAACTCACATGGTCGGTCGAAACCAGTGTCACGTTGCCCTGTCGCACATGCTCCCACAGCTTCTCGACCTCGACACGCGGGCGGATCGGTGGATTGATCTTCGCCTTGCCGCCCAGACGCGCCACGTCGTTTTCCTCATCCAGCGTCAGGTAGTGGATGCAGGCTTCGATCGTGGCCGGATAGCCCTGGTCGCGATAGCTGCGCGCGATCTCGTATCCGCGCGACAGCGAGCAATGCACCACATGAGCAGCGCAGCCGGTCTGCGCGCCCGTCTCATAAATTTGCAGTGAGGCCAGCAGTTCGGTCAGCGGCGGACGGCTCAATGCGTGGGCCCGATAATTGGTGATCCCAGCGGCCTTGACCTTTGCCATTGCCGCCCGAACCATCTCATCGTCTTCGTTATGCACACCAGCCGTCAGTCCGGTCTTGGCTACCGCCGCAAAGCACTCCTCCAGCAAGGCGGGGGGAATACGCGGAAAGCGGATCGGGTCGGTGCCGAAGGTGGAAAACTTGAAGGCGGCGACACCGGCTTCGGCTTGCTCGGCGATGCGCGTCGCGCCCTCTTCCGGGTTGATGGTCCCATACAGCGCGAAGTCCACGCGTGCCTGCGGGCTGGCGTGATCCACCTTGATCCGGACTGCCTCCGCAGAGCAAACGAGATTGCCCTCGTCATAGGGCATGTCGACGATGGTGGTGACGCCACCTGCCGCCGCCGACCGCGTCGACCAGATGAAGTCTTCCTGGTCCTTCTGGCTCAGCGAATGCGTCTGCGCATCGATGGCGCCGGGCAGGATCAGGGCATTGCCCAGCTCATGGCGGGTCTTCGCCGACGGCGCCCTGCCCTCGCCAACATGCACGACCTTGCCATCGCGCACCGCGACATAGCCGTCTTTGACGATGGACGACGGCAGCACCACGGTGCCGGAGAGGACGAGATCAAAATCGGACATGTCAGTTTCCTTGGCGAATATCCTGCCACGCCCTCGTGGTTCGAGGGTCGCTGCGCTCCCACCTCACTATGAGGCCTACTTGGCACTCCGTGTTCTTGGAGGCCTCATGGTGAGGTGCGAGCTCTTCGCGAGCCTCGAACCACGAGGTCGGGCACTCGGTTATCACCCCGCCGCCCTCCCCAATTGCCCCGTACGCGCCATCAGCCACCGCTCCAGCGCCGAGAGCGCGTCATAGATCAGCACGGCCAGCACGCCGACGATCAGCCCGCCCTGCAGCACCAAGGCCGTGTTGCTCGACAGCAGCCCGGCGATGATCACCTCGCCCAGCGTCCGGGCCGCAACGGTGGAGCCAATAGTCGCCGTCGCCAGCGAAATCACCGTCGATAGCCGCACGCCGGCCAGGATCACCGGCAGAGCCAGCGGCAACTCAACCTTGACCAGCAGCTGCCACCCCGTCATGCCGACGCCCTTGGCGGCATCGGTCACCGCGGGTGGCAGGTTGGTGAGGCCCGTCAGCGTGTTCTCGAAAATCGGCAGCAGCCCATAGAGAAACAGCGCCACCAGCGTCGGCGCCGTGCCAAATCCAAGCACAGGCACGGCCAGTGCCAGCACGGCAACCGGCGGCAAGGTCTGCCCCACATTGGCGAGGGAACGCGACAGCGGCAGGAACTCCGCACCAAACGGCCGCGTGACGATGATCGCCAACCCCACGGCAATGATCGTGGAGGCCAGTGTGGCGACCAATACGATGCCGAGGTGATTGAGCGTGATATCGAGCAGACTGCCCTGATTGTAGATTGCCGGCTGATTGTTCTTTGTGAATACACCAAAGAACCCGCTGAACACGTCCGGCTTGACGAGGAACAGCACCAGCACCGTAAAGGCGATCAGCCTGATTATATTGCCAACGCTCATCGCGGCCGCGCCGCCAACTGCGATAGCGCGGCCAGGGTAATCTGCCCCACGATCTGGCCGTCGCGCCGCACCGGCAAAGCCGGCCGACCCGACCACAGCAGTTCGGCATAGGCATCCCGCAGCGAGGCACTGGCCTCGATGGGCTCGCCCGCCACCTCACCAGGTTCGACATGGTCGGAGACCCGCGCCAGCGACAGCAGCCGGAACGGCCGCTCGCTGGTGCCGATCAGCTCCGCCACAAACGGCGTCGCCGGATTGGCAATGATCTCTGCAGGCCTGGCGCATTGCAGCAGCTTGCCCTTGTCCATCACGGCGATCGTGTCGCCAAGATGGATGGCCTCTTCCATGTCATGGGTGACCAGTACGATCGTGGTGCCAAACTTGCGCTGGATGGCGAGCAGGTCTTCCTGCGCCTTCGCCCGGATCACCGGATCGAGTGCACCATAAGGCTCATCCATGAGGAGAATATTGGGCTCCGCCGCCAGCGCCCGCGCCACGCCCACGCGCTGCTGCTGCCCGCCGCTCAATTCATGCGGCATGCGATCGCGGAACTGGCCGGGGTCGAGCTGAAACAGGCTCAGCAGTTCATCGACCCGGCTGGCCGTCCTGGCCTTGTCCCAGCCGAGCAGCTTGGGCACCGTCGCCACATTCTGCCCGACGGTCCGGTGCGGAAACAGCCCATGTCCCTGGATGGCATAACCGATCCGGCGGCGCAGCTCATAGGCGGGGATGCCCGCGATATCCTCGCCATCGATGCGGATATGGCCGGACGTCGGCTCCACCAGCTTGTTGATCATCCGCATCAGCGTGGTCTTGCCGGAACCCGACGTGCCCACGATGACGCAGATGCTGCGTGGCTGGATGGTCAGCGTCACATGATCGACGACCGTTGTCGCATCGTAGGTCTTGGTGATGTAGTCGATCTCGATCATGGGCGGCGTCCCCCGCGTGACGTCATTTCAACGATGGCGTCGAGCACCACGGCGGCGACAAAGGCCAAAGCCACGGTCGGTACTGCGCCGAGCAACACCAGATCCATCGCCGTTTGTCCGATACCCTGGAACACGAAGACGCCAAACCCGCCGCCGCCGATCAGCGCGGCGATGGTGGCCAGCCCGATATTCTGCACCAGCACGATGCGGATACCGGTGAGGATCACGGGAAAGGCCAGCGGCAGCTCGACGCCGGTCAAGCGCTGCGCGCCGGTCATGCCCATGCCCTTCGCCGCGTCGACGGCAGCGGGCGATACGCTCAGCAGGCCGACCACCGTGTTGGAGACGATGGGCAGCAGCGAATAGGCGAATAGAGCGACCAAAGCCGGCGCAGCCCCGATTCCGGAAATACCGATGGCGGAGGCGCCAGGAATGTTGGCGGCAACCCATGCCAGTGGCGCGATCAGCAGGCCGAACAGGGCGATCGACGGAATGGTCTGGACGATATTGAGAACGTTCAGCACGCCGGCTCGCAGCGGCCCGACCTTGTAGCACAGCACGCCCACCGGCACGCCAACCACCGTCGCAACGGCCACCGAACCGAAGGCCAGCGCAAGATGCGTCCGACCCTCGGCCCAGAAAGCGGGCGCCCGGGTGGCGTATTCCTTGAGGATGGAGAGATTGTTCCAGCCGCCACTCCACAACAGCGCAGCCATTGCCAAGGCAACGGCAAGGAGGATGCCAATGCGCGCCAGCGGCGCCAGGCGTAGCCGCGTCAGTGCATCGGTCACCAACAGAGCAAAGGCAAAGACCAGCAGCCAGAAGCCAGCACCGGGTGAGACACGGGCAAACGTGTCGTCCTCCGGCGTCAGATAGCTGCCCGACCAGCCGATAAGGATAAATAGGGCCGCGAGCACCAGGAAGCCGGCAATCAGCTTGACGACTACCGGAAAGCGCAACAGCGCAATCACGAAGCCGACCAGCAGGATGCCGATGAGAAGTCCGGATGAGACACTGGGCAGCGCATCCAGCAGGGACTTCGGTTCGCCCAGCACGATGCGATTGGCGCGGAACAGGGCGAAGGGTAGCACCGCACCGGCCGCTGCAATGAGCGCAATCAGCACGCCGAGCTTGTCGAGCGCGAGCCAGGCGGGTCGGCTATCGGCGATGGCGGTGTCGGCGATGCTCATGCTGGCTCCGGAATGCGGTCGCTGGCTTCGCAGGCGAAGTGGCGGGCAAAACTCTCGCCCACCCACCGCGCGTCGCCCTCGGGCTCTGACCCGAGGGCTCTTCACTAGTTGCACACGAGGCAAGTGCAGGCCCCTCGGGTCAGGCCCGAGGGTGACGTCATGTGGGCGGGATGGATGCGGGACTGAGCCCGCGCCCAAATCGCTTAGTCCAGGAAACCGCCCTTGGTCAGGTAGTCGGTCGCAACGGCCGCAGCGGCTTCGCCACCGACCTGAACACGACCATTGAGGTCCTGCAGCACTTCGATGGTCAGGCCTTCGAACACGGGCTTGAGCAGTTCTTCGATCTGCGGATATTCGGTCAGCACGGCTTCGCGGATGATCGGCGCAGGCTGGTAAACCGGCTGCACGCCCTTGTCGTCCTCGAGCACCTTGAGACCCGAGGGAGCAATGCCACCATCGGTGCCATAGACCATGGCGGCGTTGACGCCGTTGGTCTGCTGGGCGGCGGCGGCAATCGTCGCGGCCGTATCACCACCCGAGAGAGTCACGAGCTGATCGGGAGTCAGGGTGAAGCCATAGACTTCCTGGAACTTGGGCAAGGCGGCGGGCGAATTCACGAACTCTGCCGATGCCGCAAGCTTGACTTCGCCACCGCCGGCGACCCAGGCACCGAATTCGGTGAAGGTGTTGAGGCTGTTGGCTTCGGCCACGTCGTTGCGGACGGCGACGGCCCAGGTGTTGTTGGCCGGCGACGGCGACAACCAGATGATCTTGTTGGCGTCGTAGTCGAGCTTGGCGGCCTCGGCATAGGCCGATTCAGCGTTGTTCCACAGCGGGTCATCGGCCTTCTCGAAGAAGAAGGCGGCGTTGCCGGTATATTCGGGATAGATGTCGATTTCGCCGGCCATGATGGCTTCGCGCACGATCGGCGTGCCGCCGAGCTGGATGCGATCTTCCACCGGGATGTCGTTGGCTTCCAGCACCTGCTTGATGATGTTGCCAAGAACGCCACCCTCGGTGTCGATCTTGGAGGACACGACGACCTGAGCCTGGGCCGCAGTCACCGTGATGGCGAGCGCTGCAACAGCGCTCAGAAGCTTGGTAGTGAGGCGCATTGGTTTCTCCGTTTTCTCCAGGGCTCCCAAGCCCCGGCTGTCCCTAGCGTAAACTGTTGGTAGAATTGGGATAGGCTGCCTGTGCTAGGCAACCGGACCCAAGGCGAAAAACTCGTCCAACTCCATAATCGTTGAGTGGGATATTAGTTCGCTCATAAGCTCTTCTGAGCCCAGAGCGTCTTCGATCGCCTCGACTTCGGTCGATAGAGGGCGATCCTGCCAGTACGTGTCAGCATGTCGCCGAACCAATTCGTAGATGATGCCGGGGACGTTACCCGGCCGGTCACCAGATATGTCCATCGCCTGCGCGGCGAGCATGGCTTCGAGTGCTGCCAGGCGCCGCAGGGCAAGCACCTGGCGTTCCAGTCGCTCGACCACCAGCGGCAGGAACGTTGCCTCGTCCTCCAGGCCGCCGGCGACGACCATGGAATTTGCCGAGATCGGATTGGTCATGGTCAGCACGCGGGCGAAGAGTTCGCCGGCCAGCTTGATGATCGGGCCGAAGCCGGTCGCAATCGCGCCCGGCTGGACCAGGTTGACCGGCAAATCGCGCCGCTGGCCATTGCCGAGCAGCACACAGCGGTTGAACGAGTTGCGGGCGATATGGGCCAGGCCCAGTTGTGCGGTCTGCAGGAAGACGGTGACGTCGAGCGGCAGCGAGCCACCCGACGTCAAAACCTGTCCTCCCGCGACCACAGGATTGTCGTCGGTCCGCCCGGTGGCGGCCAACAGAATCTTGCCTGCTGCCACCAGCGTCTCGAAGCCGGTGGCAAACACCTGGCTCATCATGCGCAGCGACAGCGGATCCTGGATATGGGTGGCGTTGGGCCAGTCCCAGCCCTTGGCGTTGAAATAGAGCCACGCACCGATGCCGGCTTCGCGCTCAGTGCCGACATGGGCCACGGCCTTCCACGGATCGCGCGAAGCGCCGAGGGCGCCAGCCGTGGTCAGACCCGTTGCCAGCATGACGCGCACCGCGCCAGCTGCATCGCGAATGGCGGCGGCTGCGGCGGCATAGCCCACTGCGTTGGTGGATATCGAAGCCAGGCTATCGCGCGGCGCCAGGCGGAAGGCCTTGAGGCCAGCCGAGGCCAGCGCATCTGCCGCGGGCTGGCGCTTGCCGCTGAAAACGGCCTCGCCCGCCCCGGTCAACACTGCGCCAATCTGGCCCATCAAGCCGATATCGGCGCACCCGATGGAGCCAGTGCGCCGCACGACAGGCACGACGTCGGCTGACAGTAGCGCCAGATAGGCTTCGACCAGGTCGGTGGTGCAACCCACACGCCCCGTCAGCGCCATGTTGACGCGAATGGCCATCGCCGTGCGGATGATCTCGCTGGAAAAGGCTTCGCCGGTGCCGAAATGGTGTGCTCGCACCAGACCCATGTTGAAGGTGTCGAGCTGGTCATCCGTCCACTCGACGTCCTTCATGGCGCCCACTCCAGTGGTCGAGCCATAGACGGGCTGGTGGTTGGCGATGGCCTCTTCGATGACGGCGCGCGCATTGGCGACGCGGACCATGGCGTCAGGATCAGCCACCAGCCGAACCTTGCGACGGCCGATCCGGGCAATGTCCGAGAAGCTCAACGGCTTGCCATTGAGGGTGATGGGAGCGCCGCGCACTGTCATCGCCAGATCGTTCATGATGGGCACGCTATTGGATAGTCTGGCGACATGGGATATCCCAAATGATGAACAGGCGATGCGGTTTTCGTGTGCATCCAGGACGCCTGCTCGAATGGCGGGCACATGGATACGGCGACGCTGATTGCAATCGACGCGGTGCTCTCGGAACGCAGTGTGCGCGGGGCCGCCCGCCTGCTGGGCCGACCCGCCTCCACCATTGCCGCATCTATCGCGCGGTTCGAGGCCGAAATATCGATCCACCTTGTTGAACGCGCTGGCTCCGGACTCGTTGCCAGTCTCGAAGCCGTTCGGCTTGAACCCGAAATCACCGCAGCCGCCGCATTGGCTCGTGCAATCTCGCCAATCCACGCCATCAAGCTCGACGCGCTCGAACGCTTCTCGTCGGTCGCCAACCTGGGCAGCATCCGCCGCGCCGCTCGCAGCATGGGTCTGGGCCAACCGCAATTGACCCGGCAGATTGCACAGCTCGAAGCCAGCCTGGGTTGTTCACTGTTGCAACGCGGCAGCGGCGGCTCCAGCGTCACACCCGAGGGAGCGCGCATTGCTGTCGCAGCGGACGCGCTGCTGGCGGCGTGGCGGCGGCTATCAGGGGCGTCTGAGGAACGGTTTCGCAAGACGGCGGCCACGGCACGGCTCGGCTCAATCATTCCGTTGGGCTATGAAAGCGAGATCGCGCGCCTCCTCGCCAATCTCACAGCCCGTTGGCTGGCCGAGCGGCCACGCGCGCCGCTGTTTGTCAGTTCCACCACAGCAGAAGATTTACTGGCGGGGCTCAAGACCGGGTTGTTCGACGTTGCCTTCCTCGACACCGAGCGCCTGCCACCCGACCTGGAGGGCGAGATCGTGGGCCGCACGCCGCTCGCCGTCGTCGGCGTTGCCGAAGGCTATCACAGCATTGCCGATGCGCTCCTGACGGCGCCGCTGGCGGTACCGAGCCCACGCAGCGGATTGCGGCAGCGCATCAATCGCATTCTCGATGAGCACCTCAACGAGACCGAGCGCAGCGCCATCAGGCTGATCGAGATCGACTCCATCCCGGTCATCCTCAATCTCGTCCTGCATCACGGCTTCGTCTCCGTGTTGCCCCAGGCATCGGTAACACGTATCCGCAGCGACCTGCGCCAGCTCGCCTTGCCGCCGCAATACGACATGAACTTCTGGCTGTGCTGGCCCTATGGCAATGCGGCAATAGGCCGGGCGATCCTCGCAACGCTTGGTCCGCCGCCGCAGTAACAGTGCCGACCGTCACTTCATCCAGAACATCGGCACCAGATCGGTCGACAGCGGCTCGTTGTTCTCGTTGGTCGCCATGACATCGGCCATATGCGCCCACCAGCGCTTCATGACTTCGGTATTAGACAAGTTGCCCATCGTGTGGTCCTTGCGCCGCCATAGCACGCCGAACAGGATATTTGTCTCCTCATCGAGGTGGATCGAATAGTCCTTCACGCCCGCTTCGTGCAGCAGGTCGACCAGTTCGGGGAATATCTCATCGTGGCGCTTCCGGTATTCGGCGGCCATACCGGGATTGAGCTGCATCTTGAAGGCGTGCTTTTCGTAGCCGGCATCCTCGATCATGCGCGCTGCCTCCACATGCGGAACAGGATGGGCAGCGCGATCACCACAATCAGCATCGAGCCGGTGAAGATTGTCATGACGATGCCCGGCACGTTGAGCAGTCCGAGGCCGAAGGTCACCAGGCCGACGATCAGCGCCGCCAGGACAACGCCCAGGATCGACCCTGCCCCACCCAGGATCGACACGCCGCCGAGCACAACCATGGTGATGGCCTCGAGCTCGAAGCCCTCGGCGATGGACGGACGGGTCGAACCCAGTCGCGCCGTCAGTAGGACTGCGGCGATACCGCTCATGAGGCCCGTGAGGCAGAACAGGATGAACTTGATCTTGTCGACGCGCACGCCCGAGAACTGCGCTGCGACGTCGTTATTGCCGATGGCAAAGACCCGGCGGCCGAAATTGGTGCGGTGCAGCAGTATCCAATAGATCAAGGCACAGACGAGGAAGAGCACCAGTTCGAACGAGATCACCCAGAACACATAGCCCTGGCCGAACCAGGAGAAGCTGGCGGGGTAACCCTTGAAGCTCTGGTCGCCCAGAATGATGAAGGCGATGCCGCGGAACAGGCTCATCGTGCCGATCGTCACCACGATCGAGGGCAGCTTGAGGCCGGTGACGAGGAAGCCATTGAAGGCACCGCAGGCGATGCCGGTGCCGATGCCGATGGCCACCAGCGCGGGAGTATCGGCGCCAAACTGCAGCGCAAATCCCATCAGCGTCGACGCCAGCGCGATGATCGCCGCCACCGACAGGTCGATCTCCCCCGAGATGATCAGCAGGGCCATGGCCAGGGCGATCAGCGCCTTCTCGGTGAAGTTGAAGGTAAGGTCGGACAGGCTCCAGGCGTTGAGGAAATACGGCGAGGCGAACGAATTGAGGATGAAGATCGCCACCGCGACGAGCACAAGCAGGCTTTCCCAGCTCAACACGGCGGATTTGAGCGGATTGTCGAGGCGGTTGGGGAGCCTGCGGTGGAGGGGAGTATCGGTCATGAACAGAAATCCGGGAGGCAAGGGTGCCACGCCCCCGTGGTTCGAGGGTCGCTACGCTCCCGCCTCACCATGAGGGCTACTGAAGCATGGAGTTCAGAACAGCCCTCATGGTGAGGTGCGAGCTCTTCGCGAGCCTCGAACCACGAGGGCGTGGCAAGATACTGGCCTTCCATCAAACCGCCTCCGCTTTCTTCAAGATGATGCGCCCCTTGCGGCGTTCGCCGCGCGCATTGAGGACGACCGCCAGCAGGATCGCCGTTCCCGAAATCGCCATCTGCCAGAACGGGCTGATATTGATGACGGGCAGCGCGTTGTTGATGACGCCGAGAAAGATCGCGCCAAGCAGCACGCCGGGCACCGAGCCGATGCCACCAGCAATGGACACGCCGCCGATCACACAAGCAGCGATGATGGTCAGCTCATAGCCGCCGGCAACTTCCACCGATGCGATGACGTAGCGCGATATCCACAGGTAGCCGCAGAGGCCGGCAACGGCGCCCGCGATGACGAAAGCATAGAACTTGGTGCGACCGACATTGATGCCGGTATAGACCGAGGCCGTCGGGTTGACGCCGATGGCGTAGAGCGACCGGCCCAGCGGCGTTCTGGTCATCAGCACGAAGAACAGCAAAGCCACCACGATGGCGAACCAGCTCAGCAGCGGCAGGCCGAGGAAAATGGTGCGCTGCAGGCCGATGAAATCAGGGCTCATTTGCGCCGCGTTGACCCAGGCACCGCCGGAAATGACGAAGACCAGCCCGCGGAATATGGTCAGCGTGCCCAGCGTCACCACGATTGGGGGGATGTTCAGCTTCCAGACCAGAATGCCGTTGAACGCGCCCAGCGCGCCGCCGACGACGACACAGCCGGCCATCAGCAGCGGTATTGGGATCCACGGGAAGGCCGCGTTGACCATGGCGACGATCATGCCTGTCAGTGCCAGGTTGGACGCCATGGACAGGTCGATCGACCGCGTCAGGATGACCGCCATCTGGCCGAGCGCCAGCATCATCAGGATGGACGTGTCGTTGAAGATGGTCAGCAGGTTGCCCGGCTGGGCAAAGCGCGGGAAGCGCACGGTGACCAGAACCAGCACCAGCAGGATCGCCAGGGCCAGGAAGATTTCGCGGTGCTTCAACAGCCGGTTCATGCTGCCTGCTCCTCGGCAATACCGGCCGCCAGCCGCACCAGCGTCTCGGGCTTGAGCCCCTTGTTGTCGAGCGTGTCGACGATCCGCCCTTCGCGCATGACGACGATGCGGTCACTCATGCCCAGCACTTCGGGGAGCTCGGATGACACCATGATCACCGACAGCCCCTGCGCCACCAGCTCGCCCATGAACTGGTGCACCGCCGCCTTGGAGCCGATATCGATGCCCTTGGTGGGTTCGTCGAGAATGATGACTTTGGGCAGCGTCGCCAGCCATTTGGCGATCACCACCTTCTGCTGATTGCCGCCCGACAGCGTCGACACATTCTGGCTCAGCGACGAGGCGCGCAGATCAAGCCGCTCGGTATAGGTCCGGGCCAGCGCGAATTCCTCGGCCATGCGCAGGAAGCCGTTCTTGCTGGTCTTGCCCAGCGAGGGCAGCGACACGTTCTTGAAGATCGGCTCGCCGGTGATGACGCCCTGCTTGCCGCGTTCCTCGGGCACATAGACGATGCCCGCTTCAACCGCGTCGGCGGGTGATTTTGGCGCAATCGCCTTGCCGTCCAGAACCAGCGAGCCGGACGATGGCCTGGTCAGGCCGAACACGGCCTGCATGACCTCGGAGCGCCCTGCCCCGACCAGGCCATAGAAGCCCAGGATTTCGCCCTTGCGCACGGCGAAGGAAATGTCCTCGAACTCGGTCGGGTGACTCAGCCCCGTGGCCTCGAGCACTACGTTGCCGATATCGGCCTTGCGCTCGGGGAAAATATGCTCCACCGCGCGGCCAACCATCATCTGCACGATCTCGCTTTGCGTCTTGTCCTTGATGAAGCCCTTGCCCACCTGCTCACCATCCCGGAACACAGTGAAGCGGTCGGCGATGCGGTAGATTTCATCGAACTTGTGGCTGATGAACAGGATCGCCTTGCCGTCCTGTTTGAGCAGGTCGATGAGCACGTAGAGCTCTTCGATTTCCTTCTGGCTCAAGGCGGCGGTCGGCTCGTCCATGATGACGACACGCGCATCGATCGATAGCGCCCGCGCGACGGCGACGAGGTGCTTCTTGGCTATGCCGAGCTCCTTGAGCTTGATGTCCGGATCGATCCCGGCTGCCATCGAATCGAGCGTCTCTTTCGCCTCGGCGCGCATCGTGCGCCAGTCGATCATCCCGAAGCGATTGCGCGGCGCGTGGCCCAGATAGATGTTCTCGGCGACGGTCATCTCGTCGAACAGTACGGTTTCCTGATGAATGGCGGTGATGCCGACTGCCGAGGCCGAATGCGCCGTCGGCAGCGTGACCACCTGTCCGCCGACACGGATTTCACCGGCGTCCGGCTGGTAGATGCCGGTCATGGTCTTGACCAGGGTCGACTTGCCCGCCCCGTTTTCGCCGATCAGCGCGGTGACTTCACCGGCATAGAGTTCCAGCGACACATCGTTGAGCGCCCGCACGCCGGGAAAGCTCTTGGATATGCCAGATAGGGTAAGGATGGGGTCGGTCATGAATGATATTCCAGGCGCTTACGGTTACGTGTGCCACGCCCTCGTGGTTCGAGGCTCGCAAGAGCTCGCACCTCACCATGAGGGCTACTGGAACATCGAACTCCAAGTAGTCCTCATGGTGAGGTGGGAGCGTAGCGACCCTCGAACCACGAGGGCGTGGCACACAACCGTCAAGAAGGTCGACCCGGCGCCTTGGCGCCGGGTCACTTAAGATCAGTAGATCTTCGAAAACTCTTCGATGTTCGACTTGTCGAACGTGAAGGGGGCAGCCATGGCGCCCGAGTTGGTGTCATCGAGGGTCAGTTCGCCCATGCGGCCCATCGAGAGGGTTGCGCCCGGCTCAGCCGTGCCACCTTCGACGAGGTCGTTGGCCAGCATCACAGCCGAGTAGCCCAGATCGATCGGGTTCCACAGCGCCACGGCCTGCGACGCCCCATTGTCGATGAACTGCTTGAACTCGGACGGCAGAGCCAGGCCGGTTACGTTGACCTTGCCGATCAGATCCATGTCGGTGACGACCTGAGCTGCAGCCACAACGCCGACGGTGGTCGGTGCAATGATGGCCTTGAGATCAGGATAGGAGGCGATCAGGCCCTTGGCTTCGTCGGTCGACTTGACCGAGTCGTCATCGCCATAGACCACGGCGACGAGGTTGATATTGGGGAACATGGTGGGGAGCGCGGCCTTGGCGGCTTCGATCCAGGCGTTCTGGTTGGTCGCGGTCGAAGAGGCCGACAGGATGGCAACGTCGCCGCCGTCAGGCAGGAAGTCGGCGGCCAGCTTAATGATCGTCTCGCCGATCAGGTTGGTCTCGGACGGGTTCAGGTGCAGCTGACGGCCCTCGGGAGCGACGCCCGAATCCCAGCTGATGACCTTGATGCCGCGTTCCATGGCCTTCTGCAGAGCCGGGACGAGAGCGTCCGGATCGTTGGCCGAGATGGCGATAGCGTCGACCTGCTGGGCGATCAGTGCGTTGATCACTTCGATCTGAGCTTCGGCGGTGGCGGCGGTCGGGCCGGTATAGATCACTTCGACGTCGCCGAGTTCAGCAGCAGCTTCCTGCGCGCCCTTGTTGGCGGCATCGAAGAAGCCGTTGCCGAGCGACTTGACGACCAGCGCGATGCGGGTCTGGGCATAGGCTGGGGCGGCGAGCAGCACTGCGACAGCAGTGGTAGCGGCCAAAATCTTCAAGAGTTTCATAGGTAATCCCTCCCTGGGACGTTCTGGTCTTGGTCTTGAGATCTCACGCGACCGTCGCTTGACGATCGGCATGAGCAGTCGTTTCCGCCACGATGAGCCGCACGCCTGCCGTTTCCAGCATTTGGCGGTCTTCGTCGCGGATGCCGCTGTCGGATATGACGGCGGTTATTCGGTCGAGCCCACACAGGATGAGGCTCGATCTCCCCGAAAACTTGGATGAGTCAGCCAGCACGATCAGTTCGTCCGCCTGCCCGATGAGGCCGAGCTCGGACTGGACGACCATCGGATCGGCCTCCATCAGTCCGTGCGCGCCGATGCCCTGGCAGCCGATGAACATGCGCTTGGCGTAGAAGTGCGACGCCACCACGCCACCAAACGGCGACAGGATGACATTCTGCTCGCGATAGATCGTGCCGCCGGGAATGACGACCGAGTTCCGCGAGTTGTGGATGAGGAATTCGGCAATGCCGAAGCTGTTGGTGAAGACGGAAAGCCGGCGATCCGTGAGATGATGCACCATCTGGTAGGTGGTGGTGCCGCCGTTGATGATGATCGGCTCCCCGTCCTTGCACAGCTCGACGGCGGCGCGGGCAATCGCGCGCTTCTGCGCAATGTTGATCGTTTCGTTCACCGAGAACGGACGGCCCATCAGGCCACCTTGTTCCGGCGGGGTCAGCGCCTCGGCACCACCACGAACCCGGCGCAACTTGCCCTGCACGTGGAGGGCGGCGATATCGCGGCGAATGGTGGCCTCAGACGATCCGGTGACCTCGCAAAGCTCGGCAACAGTCACCACCGGCCGTGTCTGGACGGCTGCAATGATCACTCTCTGGCGCTCTGTTTCATGCAAGGCTGGTATCTCCCTGGCGCATTCCTTCACACCGATTTCAATCAGTGTCAATCATCAAACGCTCAGGTTCGAGCGTTGATGCTGAGATATGCGCAATCATGATTGTTTGTGATTGACAGTGATGATCGATCGTGGCCATGTCCGGCCAAACTAACCTGACCACCACTACCCTCTGGGAGGAGTCTCATGTCCACTTCCGCGCCAAAGCGCCTCGCGAACCTCTGGGACGACGCCAAGGCTGCCGCGATGAGCGAGCCGGAACGCCTCGTCTATCGCTCCAACCTGCTCGGATCGGATAAGCGCGTCACCAATTACGGCGGCGGCAACACCTCGTCCAAGATCATGCAGAAGGACCCGCTGACTGGCGATCTGGTCGAAGTGCTGTGGGTCAAGGGCTCGGGCGGCGACAGCGCCTCGATCAAGCTCGATGGCTTCTCGACGCTCTATATGGACAAGCTGCGCGCGCTGAAGAACCTCTATCGCGGCGTCGAATTCGAAGATGAAATGGTGGGCTACCTGCCCCACGCCACGTTCAATCTCAACCCACGCGCTGCCTCGATCGATACCCCGCTGCATGCCTATGTGAACCACCCGTTCGTCGATCACATGCACCCGGACGCGATCATCGCCATCGCTGCGAGCAAGAATTCCAAAGAACTGACCAAGCAGATTTTCGGCGACAGCATCGGCTGGCTGCCATGGAAGAAGCCGGGCTTCGAGCTGGGCCTGTGGCTCGGCAAGTATTGCGAGGAAAACCCGAACTCCAAGGGCCTGATCCTTGAGTCGCATGGCCTCTTCACCTGGGGCGACACGCCCAAGGAATGCTACGAAACCACCATCGGCATTATCAACCAGGCCATCGAGTGGTTTGAGCAGCAGACCGAAGGCAAGACCATCTTCGGTGGCGCCGCCGTCCAGTCCCTGCCGGCCGATCAGCGCCGGGCCATCGCTGCGCGGCTGATGCCCAAGATTCGCGGCTTCATCTCCGAGGACAGTCATAAGCTCGGCCATTTCGATGACTCGGCTGCCGTGCTGGAATTCGTAAACTCCAACAACCTGCGCCCCCTTGCTGCCTTGGGGACAAGTTGCCCCGACCACTTCCTGCGTACCAAGATCCGTCCGCTGGTGATCGACTTCGATCGGGCCAATCCGGATGTGGATGCCGTGATCGCCGGCCTTGGCGACCAGATCGCCGCCTATCGCGTCGACTACCAGGCCTATTACGACCGCTGCAAACACGACAATTCGCCGGCCGTGCGCGACCCCAATGCCGTGGTCTATCTGATGCCGGGCGTCGGCATGTTCACCTTCGCCAAAGACAAGGCGACAGCCCGTATTTCCGGCGAGTTCTATGTCAACGCAATCAACGTGATGCGCGGTTCGTCGACCGTGTCCGAATATCAAGGCCTGCCCGAGCAGGAAGCCTTCGACATCGAATACTGGCTGCTCGAAGAGGCCAAGCTCGCCCGCATGCCCAAGCCGAAATCGCTGGCCGGCAAGATCGCGCTGGTCACCGGCGGCGCCGGCGGCATCGGCAAGGCCACGGCTGTCCGCCTGCTGCGTGAAGGCGCCTGCGTGGTGCTGGCCGACATCGACGAGAACGCACTTGCCGCCGCCACTGACGAACTGGGCGGCGTCTTCGGCAAGGACTTCGTCCGTCCGGTCCAGCTCAACGTGACGCAGGAAGCCGTGGTCATTGCCGGCTTCGCCGAAGCGGTGGTCGAATTCGGTGGCCTCGATATCCTCGTGTCGAACGCAGGCATCGCCTCCTCGGCCCCGATCGAGGAAACCTCGCTCGAGCTGTGGAACAAGAACATGGACATCCTGTCCACGGGCTACTTCCTCGTTTCGCGCGAGGCCTTCCGGCTGTTCCGCCAGCAGAAGATCGGCGGCAATGTCGTCTTCGTCGCCTCCAAGAACGGCCTCGCTGCCTCGCCCAACGCCTCGGCCTATTGCACCGCCAAGGCCGCCGAAATCCACCTCGCCCGGTGCCTCGCCCTGGAAGGCGCGGCCGAGCAGATCCGCGTCAACGTCGTCAACCCTGACGCCGTTTTGCGCGGCTCGAAGATCTGGGCTGGTGAATGGCTCGAGCAGCGCGCGTCGACCTACAAGACCGACAAGGATGGCCTTGAGGAAATGTACCGCGAACGCTCGATGCTCAAGCGCTCGGTGTTCCCCGAGGACATCGCGGAAGCCATCTACTTCTTCGCCTCGGACGCCTCGGCCAAGTCCACCGGCAACATCATCAACGTCGACGCGGGCAACGCCCAGTCGTTTACGCGCTGAGGATCGACATGACCGATACCATCATCGACCCATCCGTCGTCGAAGCCGATAACGCCAAGCGCCTGGCTGACCTCAATGTCGATTACGACACGCTGGGCGAACGCCTCGACCGCCGCGGCATCGATATCGACGCCATCAAGGACAAGGTCGGCGCCTTCAATGTCGCCGTTCCGTCATGGGGCGTTGGCACCGGCGGCACGCGCTTTGCCCGCTTCCCCGGCAAGGGCGAGCCGCGCGACATCTTCGACAAGATCGAGGATTGCGCCGTCATCGCCCAGCTGACGCAGGCAACCAACACCGTCTCGCTGCATATCCCGTGGGACAAGGCCGATCCGAACCGTCTGAAGCAGGCCGCCAGCCGCTTCAGCCTCGGCTTCGACGCCATGAACTCCAATACCTTCGCCGACGCCAAGGGCCAGTTGCAGAGCTACAAGTTCGGCTCGCTGACCTCGGCCGACAAGGCCACGCGCCAGCAGGCCATCGACCACAATCTCGAATGCATCGAGATCGGCAAGACCATCGGCTCCAAGGCCCTGACCATCTGGATCGGCGATGGCTCCAACTTTCCCGGACAGGTCAATTTCGCCACCCAGTTCGAGCATTATCTGGACTCCGCCAAGGCGATCTACGCCGCCCTGCCCGATGACTGGCGCGTCTATACCGAACACAAGATGTATGAGCCGGCCTTCTATTCGACGGTCGTGCAGGATTGGGGCACCAACTACCTCATCGCCAAGGAACTGGGCGACAAGGCCTATTGCCTGGTCGATCTCGGCCACCATGCGCCGAACGTCAATATCGAGATGATCGTCAGCCGCCTCGCCCAGTTCGGCAAGCTCGGCGGCTTCCATTTCAATGACAGCAAATATGGCGACGACGACCTCGACGCCGGCTCCATCGACCCGTACCGCCTGTTCCTCGTCTTCAACGAACTGGTCGATGCCGAGGATCGCTATAGCGACTTCCATCCGGCCCACATGCTCGACCAGTCGCATAACGTCACCGACCCGATCGAGTCATTGATGCTTTCGGCCGCCGATGTGCAGCGTGCCTATGCCCAGGCTTTGCTGGTTGATCGCGCCGGCCTCAAGGCGGCACAGGAGGCTAACGACGCCCTCGCCGCCACCCAGGCCCTGCGCCTCGCCTACCGCACCGATGTCGAACCGATCCTGGCCATGGCCCGCCTCGAACAGGGCGGCGCCATCGACCTGCTCGGCGCCTACCGCGCCTCGGGCTACCGTGCCAAGGTCTCTGAAATCCGACCCGAAGTCGCGGCCGGCTCAAGCGGCATCGTCTAGAATATCCACGCTCCTCCCCGCGTGGAAAAACAAAGGCCCGGTGAGCGATCACCGGGCCTTTGGCTTATGCTTTTACCAGCCCGCCGAAATAGTCGAGCGCATAAGCCTCAACCTCATCGACCAGGATCACCTCCCGCCCACGAAACTGTGCCGTGCTGCCCTCGCTGCGATCGCGATAGCGCCCATGTGGCCCGGTCCAGTCGAAGCCGCCGAGGAATCGGCCTTCTTCATACATAGCCGAAAGCGCCGCCTTGATCGTGGCACCTGCCCGCTCGCCATCGATCAGGTCGGCGCGCTTGATGTAGCCGTAGTAACTCATCGACCAGACCGGATGTCCGCGATGCCACACCACTTCCTGTCCAAGGAAGTCCGTCCCGCCGAAATAGCTGTCGAGATAGCGCCAATCGCCGCTTTCCCAGCTCAGATCATGCGCGCCGGCGCGTGATGGTGGAACCTTGTTGCCGCCGCCGACATAGGTGGCAGCTTTGGCGGCTACGATGATGGCAGTGAGTTCGTCGATAGTCATGTCGTCCCCGTTGTTGTGGGGACGACAATCTCAACTCCGTGCTGACGGGTGCTGTCAGCAGACTACTTCATTGTCGGCATCTGGAACTCAGCGCCATCCTTGATGCCGCTCGGCCAGCGGGCCGTCACGGTTTTGGTCTTGGTCCAGAACCGGATCGAATCCGTCCCATGCTGGTTGAGATCGCCGAAGGCGCTCGCCTTCCAGCCGCCGAAGCTGTGATAGGCCAGCGGCACCGGCACCGGCACGTTGATGCCGACCATGCCGACATTGACCCGCGCCGCGAAGTCGCGCGCCGCATCGCCGTTCTGCGTGAAGATCGCCGTGCCGTTGCCATAGGGATTGTCCATGGTCAGCTTCAGTGCACCCTCATAGGTCTTGGCACGAACTACCGACAGCACCGGCCCGAAGATTTCTTCCTTGTAGATGTCCATCTCGGCAGTGACGTTGTCGAACAGCGACGGCCCGACGAAATAGCCATTCTCATAGCCCTGCAACGAGAAACCGCGACCATCGACGGCCAGCGTAGCACCCTGCGCAATGCCGGATTCGACCAGCGAGGCAATCCGGTCCTTGCTTGCCTTGGTGATCACCGGTCCCATCTCGCTCGCCTTGTCTGTCGCCGGACCGACCTTGAGCGCCTCGATGCGCGGCTTCAGCGCCGCCACGATCCGATCCGCCGTCTCGTCACCGACGGGCACCGCCACCGATACCGCCATGCAGCGCTCGCCGGCCGAGCCGTAGCCGGCGCCCATCAGCGCGTCGGCGGCCTTGTCCATGTCGGCATCGGGCATGATGATCATGTGGTTCTTGGCGCCACCGAAAGCCTGCACGCGCTTGCCCTCGCTCGCCGCCGTCGCATAGACATAGCGCGCGATTGGCGTCGAACCGACAAAGCTCACCGCACCGATTTCGGGGTGGTGCAGGATGCCGTCGACTACGGCCTTGCCACCATGCACCACGTTGAGGATGCCCTTGGGCAGCCCGGCTTCGATCGCCAGTTGCGCCAGCTTGACCGGCACGGACGGATCGCGCTCCGAGGGCTTGAGGATAAAAGCATTGCCCGCGGCAATGGCCGGCGACAGCATCCACAGTGGGATCATCGCAGGGAAGTTGAATGGGGTAATGCCTGCGCCAATGCCAACGGCCTGGCGCATCGAATACATGTCGATTCCCGGCCCGGCGCCATCGGTGAATTCGCCCTTGAGCAGGTGCGGCGCACCGGCCACGAACTCGGCGACCTCGAGGCCGCGCAGGATGTCGCCCTTGGAGTCTTCTATCGTCTTGCCATGCTCGGCGCTCAGCAGTTCGGCCAGTTCCTGCATGTCACGGTTGATCAGCGCCACGAAGTTGAAGAACACGCGAGCCCGGCGCTGAGGATTGGTCGCGGCCCACTTGGGCTGGGCCGCAGCGGCGGATGCGACGGCAGCGTTCAAATCGGCCTCGGTTGCCAGCGCGACGTGCGCCTGCACTTCACCCGTTGCCGGATTGAACACATCCTGGAATTCGGCACTGTTGCCAGTGGTTTCAGTACCGTCGATGAAATGGCCAATAGTGCGCATGAAGCTCTCCCTTGTTGGGGAGCAGTCATGGCGCTACATTCTGCGCATCGCAACGCGATAGATATCGCATCTGTTGTGCAGAAATTGAAGTTCAAATGAACTGGGACGACGTTCGTATCTTTCTCGCCGTAGCCCGGTCCCGTCAGATCCTGGGGGCCGCAAAGGCGCTTGGTCTCAACCACGCAACCGTCGCGCGCCGCTTGACTGCACTTGAGCACGCGCTGGGCAGCAAGCTGTTCACCCGCAAGACCAACGGCTCCGAACTGTCAGGAGCCGGCGAGCGCTTTCTTGTCCACGCCGAGGCCATGGAAAGCGCCATGCTCGCCGCCAACGAATCCGCGGGTGCCGATAGTGCCATCGACGGCACGGTCCGCGTCGGCGCCCCCGACGGCTTCGGCGTCGCCTTCCTTGCCCCGCGCCTCGGCGAACTCACCGATCGCCACAAGGGTCTTCGCATCGAACTGGTGCCGGTTCCCCGCGCCTTCTCATTGTCTCGCAGAGAAGCCGATATTGCCGTGACACTCGAGCGTCCGCGCGAGGGGCGGCTCGTAGCCCGCAAGCTCACCGATTACCGCCTTGGGCTCTATGCCGCGCAAAGGTATCTCAGTCGCCGCGGCACGCCTGCATCGCTGGACGACCTCAACGACCACCAGCTTGTGGGCTACGTGGACGATCTGCTCTTCACCACCTCGCTCGATTACACCGCCGAGTTCCTCAAAGGTTGGCGCTCGTCGCTCGCCATTTCGTCTGCGATGGGCCAGACCGAGGCCGTGCGCGCCGGCGCCGGCATCGGCATTCTCCACGCCTTTATGGCCAACCGCGATGCCGGATTGATACCGGTGCTGCCCGCCCACACGCTGATGCGCGGCTACTGGACCGTCGTCCACGAAGACCTGCGTAACATCCGCCGTGTAGCGCTGGTCGCCGAATTCCTGGCCGAGATCGTCGCGCGCGATCGGGCCATGTTTGGCTAGGCCCGCAACCCGGCCGTCGCTGGTAGGATCCAATCGCGGAAAGCCCTGATCTTGGGCGAATTGCGTCGCGCCTCAGGATAGGTCAGGTAATAGCCGTGGCCGTCCCAGCCGGTAAGGTCGAACGGCTGCGCCAGCCGCCCGCTGGCGATGTCATCACGATAGAAAGCCGGAGTCACCATGGCGACGCCACGCCCTGCAATGGCGGCAGCGGCCTCGAGATTCTGCGAGCCGAGGCGGCTGAAGGGTCGATCCGGCGTTGGGGGCATGCTCACGCCCGCCAGCTCCAGCCAGGCGCACAACCAGGGATCATCCGGCGTGATCTGTGGCACCCGCAGCAGGTCGGCAGGCTCACGCACCTGGTACTCTTCGACCAGTCTCGGGCTCAGCAGCGGCGCGAACTCGGCCTTGAGCAGCAGGTGCCACACCATGCCCTGCTGCAATGTGCTCGTTGCCCGAATGCCAAGGTCGAACTCCTCGGTGCCAAAATCCACCAGATGCGGCGAGCTCTCGACCCGCACCGCTATATCAGGGTTGGCAAGCTGGAACAGCCCGATATTGGCGGCCAGCCAGTGGCTGGCAAAGGTGGGTACCGAGGTGATGCTGAGCAGGCCATCCACCTGCCCGCGCGAGTTGTCGAAGGCCGTGCGCAGGATATCGAAGGCCTGCCCCACATCGGGCGCCAGCCGTGCGCCGGTCTCGCTCAGCGCAATCTGCCTGGGCTTGCGCAGGAAGAGCGGCGCTCCCACCCGTTCCTCCAGAATCTTGATCTGGTAGCTCACCGCCGCCTGGGTCATTCCCAGTTCCTCGGCGGCCCTGGTGAAACTCAGATGCCTCGCCACGGCCTCGAAGGCGCGCAACGCGGTCAGTGGCGGCAAAGTGCTCATGGATCAAATCTCCTTATGCTTACCCGCTGAGCTTTAGTTGGAAATGCACAGCCTATCCAGCCATTCTATGGTCATGGAACACCAAGCAGGAGGCGTCCTCATAAGGACGATTGCAGCCATGACAGCCATGACCAAGCCCATCATTGCCACTTTTCATCTGCCCCGCTGGGCCATTCCGCGCCTGTCCTCCGCCGAGCACCAGCGCAAGCGGGCGACCATCGACCTGATCCATTCCTCACCGCACCTATTGCGCGATATCGGGATGACGGAGGGCAACCTCGGCGAGCGTCGCAAGTGATGTGAGCTCGCCGCTTGCTGCCCACCCCACCCTTGATCCCTCCCCACAAGGGGGAGGGAGACGACTGGACCATCGGCCACACAACCTGCGCCTCCCACACCAGACTTGCCTACCGAGGCTTGCGCTCCCGCCGCCCGCCTTACTAAAACCACTCCATGTCCAAGACCACCCCAGCCACCCTCGCCCTTGCCAAGACTGGCCTACCCTTCGCCACGGCGACCTATGACTATGACCCCGATGCCGACCGGGTCGGGTTGCAGGCCGCCGAGGCGATGGGTGTTTCGCCGTCCATCGTGCTGAAGACGCTGATGGCCGAGGTCGATGGCAAGCCTGTCTGCGTCGTCGTCCCCTCGGACGAAGAAGTGAACATGAAAAAGCTGGCCGCGGCCTTTGGCGGCAAGTCGGCGCATATGATGAAACCAGCCGATGCCGAGCGGCTCACCGGCTATAAGGTCGGGGGCATCAGTCCGTTCGGGCAGAAGAAGGCAGTTCCTACCGCGGTGGAGGAACTTGCGACGCTGGAAGACGAGATCTTCCTCAATGGCGGCCAGCGCGGCCTACAAATCCGGATGAAGCCGGACGATCTGATCGCCGCCCTGAGCGCCAAGGCGGCGGACCTAATCCGGTAGCCCCCCTGTTCAGGGATAGGCTGGGCGCTGGCAATGATTAGTGTCGCCCCATCCTTGGAGGGACACCATCATGAACAAGCTCATCGCGCTCGGCCTCGCGGCCGTGACCGCAGTCACATTGGCCGGCTGCAGCGTTACCGGCGGCGACCTGATCCGGCCGGGCGAACCGACAGCCACGCTGATCATTATCAACGGCTCTTACGGCTATCTCGACGCCATCGTCATTTCCGACTGCAACAATTTCACCTACGGCTTCAACCGCCTGTCGGACGGCGACTCGATCGCGCCCGGCGATGCGCGCACCTTCACGCTGTCGTCCGGCTGCTGGGATGTGGGTGGTGGCGAGTTGGGCGGCGGCGAAGCGTACGAGCGGATGAACCTCGCTGCAGGCAGCGTGACGCGGTTCACCATCACGGAATGAGCCTCTTCACCTCTCCCTTCGGGGGAGAGGTCGGCGGCGCAGCCGACGGGTGAGGGGGCCTTTGATGGGTCAGGTGCCGAGTAACGCCCCCCCTCACCCGACCCGAAGGCGGGTCGACCTCTCCCCCAGAGGGAGAGGTAAAACGACAAAAGGCGCCCGAATGGACGCCTTCATCTCAAGTCTATTTCGGCAAGCCAGGTATTAGTTGGCGTAGTTGCCGCGAGCGATGTTCTTGATGTCGCCCTTGGTGATGCCCAGATCGTTGAGCTGACGTGCGTCGAGAGCGTTAAGCTCGCGCATCGTGCGCTGGTACTGAGCAAACTGTGCGATTTTCTGGCGGATGTTCATTTCGGTTCCCCTTCGTTTTCGATGACCAATATCTATAGCCGCTCGGTCGTGATTAGAAGATGGACTCTGTGCACATCCGTTATGCACTGAGTGCAAACAAAAGAGGCATGTCATTCACACTCGCTTCAGGTAGCGAAGTCGGACCCTGCCCTCAACGCCTGGCGACGACGTTCTCAACGCACTGATATTACAACGAAAAACGGACGCCACTCACGCGACGCCCGTCTTAACGATTTTTTGACCATCCGGTAAAGAGCCATGCGCCTAGCGCTGGATCGGCTCGCGCCCTTCTTCTTTGGCAATGCGGCGGTCTTCGCGCATCTCAAACCACATGGCGTTGAGGATGGCGAAGCTGCAGGCCAGCCCCAGTCCCAGTATCCAAGAGAAATACCACATGATCGTCTCCTAGTAGGCGTTGGGGTTCTTTTCGAGCGACTGGGTCGTGACCGGCCCGCGCATGACGCGGAACACCCAGCTGGTGTAGAGCAGGATGATAGGCAGGAAGAGGCATGTCGCCAGCAGCATGATGAACAGCGTGAGGTGGCTGGAACTGGCATCCCACACCGTGAGGCTCGATTCCGGCACGGTCGACGACGGCAGCAGGAACGGAAACAGCGACAGCCCAGCGGTGGATATGATGCCAAAGATCGCCAGGCTCGACGCCAGCAGCGTGACCAGGCGTAGCCGAGCCTGGAAACCCAGGACTGCACCCACCAGGCCGACAAAGCCCAGAACCGGCGCGGCGATCATCCAGGGATAGAGCCCGTAATTGGCCATCCAGCCGCCGCGCGTCAGCACCACCGTCTTGGCCAGCGGATTGATGGCCGCATTGCCATCGACAACGCTGGTGATTGCATAGCCGTCCAACCCGAAGGCAACCCACACGCCGCCCAGCGCGAACAGCACGATGGTCACGAGGCCAACGAGCGAGCCGTAGGTCCGGGCCCGCTCGGCCAACGGACCGCTGGTTCGGCCGGCAATCACTGCCGCGCCTTGCACCACGATCATGCCGACGCTGACCAGTCCGCACAGCAGGGCAAACGGCATCAGCAGCTGGAAGAAGTTGCCTGTGTAGAACGAGCGCATCGTGTCATCGAGGTGGAACGGCGCGCCGAGAAAGACATTGCCAACAGCCACACCGAAGATCAACGATGGAACGAAGCCTCCGACAAACAGCGCCCAGTCCCACACCGCGCGCCAACGCTCGTCCTTGATCTTGCCGCGATACTTGAAGCCTACCGGGCGCAGGATCAGCGCCAGCAGGATCACAATCATGGCGAGATAGAAGCCGGAAAAGCTGACTGCGTAGAGCGGCGGGAAGGCGGCGAAGATCGCCCCACCGCCCAGGATCAGCCAGACCTGATTGCCTTCCCAGGTCGGTCCGACCAGATTGAGCAGCACGCGCCGTTCGTCGTCGGTGCGGGCGGCGAAGGGCAGCAATGCACCGACACCCAGATCACGGCCACCCATGATGGCGAAACCGATCAGCAGAATGCCCAGCAACAGCCACCAGACAAGGCGCAGGGTTTCGTAGTCGAGCGGAATGGTGCTCATGATCCGAGTTCCTTGGTGGCAGCATTGGCAGGCAGGGCAGCGATGACGAAATCCTCGTCGTCGCCTTCGTCGGCGGCGGTGAACAGCTGGTCCTGCGGCCCGGCCTTGATGGTCTTGATCATCAGCATGACCATGATGACCAGCAGGATGGTGTAGAGCGTGACGAAGAAGCCTAGCGAGATGACCAAGTCCCAGAAGTTGAGGCCGGATGCGGCGTAGAATGTCGGCAGCACGCCTTCGACCACCCAGGGCTGTCGCCCGAACTCGGCGATAAACCAGCCGGCCTCGATGGCCACCCAGGGCAGCGGTAGGATCAGGAAACCGACCCACAGCAGCGGGCGGTTGGTATCGAGCCAGCCGCGCGAGGCGCGATAGAACCACAGCGCGAAGAAGGCGATGAAGAAGAAGCCCAGCCCCATCATGATGCGGAAGGTCCAGAACAGCGACCACACATCGGGCACGGTGTCTTCGGCGGCGAGGCGGATTTCCTCCGGCGTCGCATTGCCCACATCCTCGCGATACTTCTTGAGCAGCAGGCCATAGCCCAGGTGGGGCCAGTATTGCTCGAACCTAGCGCGCGCCAGGCCGTCATCGGGATTGGCGCGGATGGTCTGGAGCGTGTCATAGGCGATCATGCCTTGGCGGATTCGCCCTTCCGCATTGCTGACCAACTCCTCGATGCCGGGCAGTTCCTGGTCGAGCGAACGTGTCGTGATCAGGCCACCAAGCCACGGTATCTGCAGCGAAAAGCTGGGCGCGCCACCGTCTGGCCCGGGAAAGGCGATGACAGTCCAAGGCGCAGGCGCCGGCTCAGTGTGGTAGCTGGCCTCGATGGCCGCGATCTTCATCTGCTGGTGTTCGGTTGCGACGTAGCCGCTCTCGTCGCCCAGTACAACCACCGACAGGGCCGAGGCCAGGCCGAAGCTCGCCGCCACCACCATCGAGCGCTTGGCCATCTCGATGTGCCGGCCCTGCAGCAGGAACAGGCACGATATGGCAAAGACGAAGACCGCACCCAGCACGTAGCCGGCACTGACAGTATGAACGAACTTGGCCTGTGCCACCGTATTGAAGATGACCGCCATGAAGTCGGTGACTTCCATGCGCATGGTGTCGGGATTGAACTTGGAACCCACTGGATTCTGCATCCAGCCATTGGCGACCAGGATCCATAGCGCGGACAAATTCGTGCCCAGCGCCACGAGCCAGGTGACCGCAAGGTGCCCCACCTTGCTCAACCGGTCCCAGCCAAAGAAGAAGAGTCCGATGAAGGTCGCCTCAAGGAAGAAGGCCATGAGCCCTTCGATGGCCAGCGGTGCACCGAATACGTCGCCCACATAGTGGCTGTAGTAGCTCCAGTTCATACCGAACTGGAATTCCATGACGATGCCGGTTGCCACGCCCATGGCGAAATTGATGCCGAACAGCGTGCCCCAGAACAGGGTCGCCTTGCGCCATACGTCGCGCCCCGTCATCACATAGGTGCTTTCCATGATAGCCATCATCACGGAAAGACCAAGTGTCAGCGGCACGAACAGGAAGTGATACATGGCGGTGGCGGCGAATTGCCAGCGCGAGAGTTCGACAACGGTCATGTCGATCATGGCGATACGGCCCTTTTGGTTGGCGGCACGCCTGAGTCGCGGCCGTCACTGCGCACTCTATGCGCGTTGAGGCTTGTCCGCGCCTTGATTCAGATCAAGGCCTTCTGTGGCCTGCAGTTTATTGTACGATCATGCCCTTTCTGGATACCATCATACCCACCGGACACCGCCTGTGACTGACAACGATCGCCTGAACGGCAAGACCCTGTCTGGCCTCAGCCGTCTCGGCGGTCCGTGGCTCGGTCTGGCCATTGGCGCGCCCCTGCTTGGTGGTGCCTTGCTCGTCTGGCAAGCGTGGACTCTGGCTGATATTCTCGGCCGGTCCATCGAATCTAGGGCCGCCCTCGACACGCTGGCGCCAGCCATCGCGCTGCTGCTGGTCCTTCTCCTTATCCGTGCCGGGCTTGCCGCCATCGGCGACCGCGCCGGCACTGCTGCCGCAGAAGCCATCAAGCTCCACCTGCGCCAGTCCCTGTTCGCCGAGCTTCTCGCCCGCCCACCTCGCGCGCCGGACCAACCCCAAGCTGGCGCGGCCTCCGCCGCGATCATCGACCAGGTCGAATCCGTTGATGGCTTCTTTGCCCGCTACCTGCCGGCGATGATCCAAGCGACCGTGCTGCCCATCGCCTTTGGCGCCATCATCCTGCCGCTCGATTGGCTGGCTGGGCTGCTGTTCCTCGTCACCGCGCCGCTGATTCCGCTGTTCATGGCTTTGGCAGGCTTGGGCGCCCAGATCGCCACGCGCCGCCAAGCCCGCGCACTATCCCTGCTCACCGGCCGCTTCGCCGATCGCCTGCGCGGCCTCACCACGCTCAAGCTCTTCGGCCGTGCTGAAGCCGAAACCGCGGGCATCGTTGCGGCCAGCGACGAACTGCGTCGTCGCACCCTGCGCGTCTTGCGCATCGCCTTCCTCTCCTCCGCGGTGCTCGAATTCTTCGCCGCCCTCGGCGTCGCCGGCATCGCCCTATATGTCGGCCTCACTTTCATCGATTACCTGCACTTGCGCACCACCCCGCTGAGCCTCGAACTCGGCCTGTTCCTGCTGCTGATGGCTCCCGAAGTCTACAACCCGCTGCGCCTGCTCGCGGCCCACTACCACGACCGCGCCTCTGCCAAGGCCGCTATCGGCGAGATCGAAGGCCAGCTCGGTGTCTTGCCCGCCGAGATCGTATCGCTCGCCACGCCCGATCCCGGTACCGGGTCCGGCGCTCTAGCCCTAGCCCTTGCGGCCGTCACCCTGCGCACTCCCGACAATGCCAGCGTCATCCTCGACGCCGCCAACCTCGCCATCGCCCCAGGCGAGCACATCGCCATCCTTGGCCCCAGCGGCATCGGCAAGTCCACCTTGCTCGAAGCAGTGGCGCGGCTCCGCCCCTATGACGGCACGATCACCCTCGGCGATCATGCTCTGGCCGACTGGCCCGAACCCGATCTCCGCCACCGGGTCACTATGCTCGGTCAAAGGCCACGCATCATCGCTGGCAGCATGGCCGACAATATCGCCCTGGCACGCCCCACAGCGTCGACCGCAGACATCCGCCGCGCCGCCGAACTCGCCCATGTCGCCGGCTTCGCCGATGCGCTGCCCGATGGCCTCGATACGCTGCTCGGCGAAGGCGGATTGGGCCTGTCCGGCGGCCAGGCCCAACGCATCGCCCTCGCCCGCATCTACCTACGCGATCCAGGCCTGATCCTGCTCGACGAGCCGACTGCCCATCTCGACGCCGACCTCGAACAGTTGGTGCTCGACGACCTCAAGCGCTTTGCCCGCGGCCGTACGCTCATCATCGCCACCCACTCACTTGCCGTCGCGGCCCGCATGGACAAAGCCTGGCGCATTGCCGGCGAAACCCTGGTTCAGACACCCCTGCCCGCCAAGCGGAGCGTTGCATGAGAGCCCTCCTCGCTTTCCGCCACCTCTTTTCCGCCCAGGCCAAGGGCCTGCTGCTCGCCCTGCTGCTGTCGCTGATCGTGCTGGCGGCCGGCGTGGCGCTGCTCGGCACCTCCGGCTGGTTCATCACCGCGGCAGCGCTGACCACGGCAGGCCTGGGCTTCAACCTCTTCGTTCCCTCGGCGCTGGTGCGGGCATTCTCGTTTATCCGCATTCTCGCGCGCTACGGCGAGCGGCTGACCGGGCACGACGCCACCCTGCGCCTGCTGACCGACATCCGCAGCTGGCTGTTCGCGCGCCTGTTTCCCCGCCTGCCGCTGAGCGATCGTGGCCTGCGCCATGGCGACCTCGTCAGCCGCCTCACCGCCGATGTCGATGCGCTCGATACCGCCTTTCTCGTCGCTATCGGCCCGATTGCAGCGGCGCTCCTGATCGGCGGCGCACTCACCGCCGTCCTCGCCTGGCTGCTGCCATCAGCGGCCTTGGTCTATGGGATTTGCTTTGCCGCGGCGGTCGCGCTGGTGCCCACCGGCCTGGTCATCGCCAGTCGCAAAGTGGGTAGCGACATCGTCACCAGTGCCGCCCTCGCCCGCGCCGCCGTGCTCGACGGCATCGAAGGCCATGCCGATCTCATCCTGTTCGGCGCCCTCGGCTCGGCTCAAGCTGATTTTCTCTCCACCGCGCAACGCCTCGCTCAGGCTCGCGGTCGCCTCGCTACGCTCACGGCTATGTCCGGCTTTGGGGTGCAGGCGCTCGCCGCCTTTGCCCTGGTCGGCGCGCTCTGGCTGGGGCTCAACGCCTTCACTGCCGGCCAGATCGACGGGCCGGTCCTTGCCGGCCTGCTGCTGGCCATTGCTGGCAGTTTCGAAGCCACCAGCACCATCGTGCGCAGCGTCGGCAAGCTGACCACCGCCATCGCCGCAGCCGAACGGCTCAGGGCCATCGCCGACACGCCGATCGCCATCACCGATCCAGCGACGCCCGCCGCTCTGCCCCCGAGATTCGACCTGAACATCACCGACCTGACCTTTGGCTACGATGATGCGCCTTCGATCCTGAGCAACCTCTCGCTCAAAGCCTCTGCAGGCGAGCACATCGCCATCACTGGCCCCAGCGGCAGCGGCAAATCGAGCCTGTTAGCGCTGCTGCTTCGCTTAGCCGAACCACAACTGGGCCGGATCACCCTCGGTGGCGTAGCCCTTCCGGCGCTGTTACAAGCCGATGTCCATGCCAGCCTGGCCCTGCTCAGCCAGGACAGCCCGCTGTTCAACGACACCATCCGCGCCAACCTGCTGCTCGCGCGCCCCAACGCGGATGACGAAGCGCTGTGGGACGCCCTCGCCGCCGCCGGCATCGAACCTTTCGTCCGTACGCTGCCGTTGGGGCTCGATACCCTTATTGGAGAAGGTGGCCGCACCGTCTCGGTCGGTCAGGCAAGGCGTCTATGCCTGGCCCGCGTGCTGCTGTCCGATGCAAAGATACTGTTGCTCGATGAGCCGACGACAGGCCTCGATCGCACGGCGGAGGTGGCATTCTTCGAAACCCTGCATGTGGCCGCGCAGAGTCGCACAGTCATCGTGGTCACACATGCAGCCATCCCCGAGGGGACAATCGACCGGGTGCTGACACTCAGAAATGGTCGGCTAGAGTAAGCGTGGGGTGAGAGCTGTGACCTACCCGCACCGCACCCGCAAGCGCGCCAGATCCGGCACCAACACATGCCGGTAGTTCTCGATCTCGATCACCCCATCGGCCTTGAGCTTGCTTATCTGCCGGCTCACGGTTTCGATGGTCAGGCCCAGAAAATCGCCGATATCGGTCCGGCTCAGCGGCAGGTCGAAGGTCGTGACCTCCCCCGTGGGATCGATGTGGCTGGCGATCAGATAAAGAAAGCTCGCCACCTTCTCGGCAGCCGTTTTTCGGCCCAGCGTCACCATCCAGTCGCGCGCCTCGTCGAGCTCGCGCAGCGTCTGCAGCATGACGCGATGCTCCAGCGCAGGATTTTCCCGCACCAAAGCTTCCATCGCGCCCTTAGGCACCATGCAAAGATCGACATCCGACGCCGCCTCAGCCGTCACCCGGCTCTCATTGGCGAACAGCCGTCCCAGCAGGTCAGGCGCAAACTGCAGCCCCACCACCTGCTGCCGGCCATCTTCCAGCACCTTGGACAGCTTGACCACGCCGCGCAGCACGTTGCCGTAGCTGGTGATCGGCTCGGCATCGGCCAGCAGCTCGTCACCCGCATCGTGATGCACCCGTCGCGTGTGTCGCGCCAGGGCCGAAAGCTGCTCCGGCGTCAGCGCGCCGCATATGCCCTGGTGGCGAGCCTCACAGCTCTGGCAGAGCACGGGAATGGTGGAGTTGTGGATGTCGTTGCGGACGGGCTGCATGGCATGTCGTCTCCTGACACCGTCCATATAGGCTCGCGCCGCCAGCACTTTAACCTGCGCAAAGGTCGCAGCGCCATCCTGCCGCATGCACTGCCCACGATTGTCGCAGTAACCCCTTGACCCTCCCATCATGGGAAGGTCTATATACCCACGGACGAGGTGAACCATCATGAACGAACACGTCCACGCCAAGCCCGTTTCCATCGATATCGAAGGCATGACTTGCGCCTCCTGCGTGGCGCGGGTGGAGAAATCCTTGCTCAAGGTGCCCGGCGTCACGTCGGCCTCCGTCAACCTGGCGACCGAGCGCGCCACTGTGCAGCTCGGCGACACGTCCAATGTCGATGCCCTGTTCGCCGCCATTGCCAAGGCCGGCTACAAGGGCAGCAAGACGCCCGAAAACCACAGCCACGATCATGTCGGCCACCATCACCACGACGAGGATGCCGCCATCCTTCGCCGCGACACCCTGATCGCTGCGGTCATCACCCTCCCGCTCTTCGCGCTCGAAATGCTGGGGCATCTCTATATGCCCTTCCACATGTGGCTGATGTCGGTCGTCTCAATGGACGTGCTGTGGCCCGCCTATTTCGTCGCCGCCAGCATCGTGCTGTTCGTCCCCGGCTGGCGCTTCTTCAAGATTGGCATTCCCGCCCTGCTGCGCGGTGCCCCCGAAATGAACTCGCTGGTCGCTCTGGGGTCGGGCGCGGCCTATCTCTATTCGACGGTTGCCACCTTCGCCCCGCAGCTGCTGCCCGATGGGACGCGCTACGTCTATTTCGAAGCCGCGGCCGTCATCGTCACGCTGATCCTTGTCGGTCGCTGGCTTGAGGCGATCGCGAAGGGCCGGACCGGTGAGGCCATCCAGCGCCTCGTGCGGGAACAGGCCAAGACCGCCCGCGTCGAGCGCGATGGCAGAATTGTCGAACTGCCCATCGAGCAGGTCGCGGTCGACGAGATCATCGTTATCCGCCCCGGCGAGAAGCTGTCAGTCGATGGCGAAATCATTGAAGGCTCCAGCCATATCGACGAGTCCATGATCTCGGGCGAACCCCTGCCCGTCTCGCGCGGCGTCGGCGCCACCGTCATCGGCGGAACGCTCAATACATCGGGCAGTTTCCGTTATCGCGCTACCAAGGTTGGCGGCGATACCATGCTGGCGCAGATCATCCGCATGGTCGAGGAAGCTCAGGGCGGCAAGCTGCCGATCCAGGGCGTGGTCGATCAGATCACCGCCTGGTTCGTGCCTGTGGTCATCGCTCTCGCCATCGCCACCTTCGCCGTATGGGCCATCTGGGGCCCCGACCCCGCCTATACATTCGGCCTCGTCAACGCCGTTGCCGTTCTCATCATCGCCTGCCCCTGCGCAATGGGCCTGGCCACGCCGACTTCCATAATGGTCGGCACCGGCCGCGCTGCCGAACTCGGCGTGCTGTTTCGCAAGAGCGAAGCCTTGCAACAGCTCGGCGACGTCAAGGTCGTGGCCTTCGACAAGACCGGCACGCTGACGCAAGGCAAGCCCTCCCTCACCGACCTCATCCTCGACGACGATTTCACCCATGACGAAGTCCTGGCGCTGGTTGCGGCCGTCGAGGCCAAATCCGAGCACCCGATCGGCGCCGCCATCGTCGCGGCGGCAGAGAAAGCCGGCCTCCCGCTTGGCGCCGTCACCGACTTCCAGTCCCATGCCGGCAATGGCATCACCGCCCGCGTCGATGGCCGGCTGGTTTCGATAGGCTCAGAGCGTCACCTCGGCCACCTCGATTTCTCTGATTTTGCCGGCGCGATCGAAAAACTCGCCGACGAAGGCAAGACTCCCGTCTTTGCCGCCATCGATGACAAGCTCGCAGCGGCCATCGTTGTCGCCGACACCATCAAGCCCTCCAGCAAGCTGGTCATCGATGCGCTGCATGCGCTGGGGCTCAAGACTGCAATGATCTCGGGCGACAACCGGCGCACCGCCGAGGCCATCGCCCGCCAGCTCGGCATCGACGAGGTCCGCGCCGAAGTCCTGCCGGCGGACAAGGTTGCGACGCTCAAGTCATTGCGCCAGTTCGGCCCGGTGGCCTATGTCGGCGACGGCATCAACGACGCCCCTGCCCTCGCCGAAGCCGATGTCGGCATCGCTGTCGGCACCGGCACCGACGCCGCCATCGAAAGCGCCGATGTGGTCCTGCTCGGCGGCGACCTCAAGGGCGTGCTGAACGCCCTCACCATCAGCCGCGCTACCATGGGCAATATCTGGCAGAACCTCGGCTGGGCCTTCGGCTACAATATCCTGCTCATCCCCGTCGCTGCGGGCGTGCTGTTCCCCGCCTTCGGCATCCTGCTCAATCCGATGATCGGCGCTGGCGCCATGGCGCTGAGTTCGGTTTTTGTCGTGGGCAACGCCCAGCGCCTGCGCGCCGTCAAAGGAGTATCCGCATGAATATCGGCCAAGCCTCCAGCGCCACGGGCGTATCGGCCAAGATGATCCGCTACTACGAATCCATCGGCCTCATCCGCGCGCCCTTGCGCACCGGCAGCAACTACCGCGTCTATGGCGAGGACGAAGTCCACGTGCTCCGCTTCGTCAAACGGGCGCGAACGCTGGGCTTCTCGGTGGAGGAAACCGCCACCCTGCTGGGCCTCTGGCACGACAAGACACGCGCCAGCGCCGAGGTGAAGGACATTGCGACCGGCCATATCCAGGCGCTCGAAAGCAAGATCGCCGAACTCCAGGGCATGGTCAAAACCCTCAAGCACCTGGCCCATTGCTGCGGCGGCGACAACCGCCCGGACTGCCCCATTCTCGACGACCTGGCCGGCGAGCACCCCATTTCGAAAGGACACTGACATGACCGACAAGACCATCTTCGCCGTCAACGACATGACCTGCAGCCACTGCGTGGGCACGGTGCGCAAGGCACTGGAGGAGGCGCTGCCGGGGGCTGATATCTCGGTGGACCTGGCGACGCACCGGGTGGAGTTTACCGGCGACCGGGTGAAGGGCGAGGAAGCCATTCGCGAGGCGGGGTATACGCCGGAAGCGGCTTGAGGCACGAGGTTCCAACAGCGCTTGGCTGGCGCCGCTCCCAAAAGACAAAGGGCGCCCACCGGGCGCCCTCCGCATTGCTTGATCAGCGAACCAATCAGAACGGGCTGTCGGCGTCCAGGTATTCAGCCGCATTGTCCTGGGTGATCAGCGTTGATTCGAGCACGAAACGGCCGTTGACGTGGATGCCACCGACGAGGTGGGACGTGGTCAGTTCGATCGCGGTGGCGATCATAGCAGGGCTGTAGCTGACGTCGACCGGGGTCAGCGCGTCGCCCGCAGCAACGGCCTGCAGGATCTGCTGCATGCCGGCGCCGCCGACGATGAACATTTCGCCTTCACGGCCAGCCTGCTTGATGGCTTCGATGGCGCCCAGGGAGATGTCGTCGTCCTGGGTCCACACGGCCTTGATGTCAGGGAAGCGGGTCAGGAAGTCCTGCATCACCTTGAAGCCGTCATCGCGGTTCCAGTTGGCGAATTCGTCGTCGAGAACAGTGATGTTGCTGCCTTCGATACCGGCCATGAAGCCGTCGAAGCGCTGCTGGTCGATCGGGATCGGCAAGCCGCGCAGAATGACGATGTTGCCGCCTTCGGGCAGCTGTTCCTTGATATAGGCGGCAGCGTTGGCGCCGAGACCGGGATTGTCGCCGGCCACGTAGAGGTCTTCCACGCCGTCGACCGACAGCTGACGGTCAACCACGGTGACGAACTTGCCGGAGTCCTTGACCTGCTTGATGGCCGAAGTCATCGCGTCCGGGTCGCCCGGCAGGATGACGAGCGCATCGATACCACGGGTTGCGACCATGTCCTCGATGTCGGCAATCTGCTTGGGCGCGTCGGGCGCCGAAGCGAAGACGAACTCGACATCCGGATAGGTGGCGCCGAGGCGCTCGATGGCCTGCTGGGCGAAGTAGTTGACGCCACCGGTCCAGCCGTGATCGGCCGCCGGAACCGAAACGCCGATGACGATCTTGTCCTGCGCGACGGCAACGCCGCCCAGGGCGCCGACGATAACCGTCGCTGCCAATAGGGATTTAGCCAGTTTCATGCGTAGTCCTCCCGTAAGTGCCCTTGGATGGGCGATGTAAATTCTTGCTCGCTCAGGTGCGGCGGCTGCCCCGTTGCAGCAGCACGGCGAGAATGATGATGACGCCCTGGAAGGCCCCGTTGAGATAGGGACTGATCAGGCTTTGCAGGTTGAGGATGTTGCCGATGAGCCCGAGGATCACCACGCCGACGACGGTGCCCCAGATACGGCCATAGCCACCCTTGAGCGTCGTGCCGCCGATGATCACACCGGCAATGGCTTCCAGTTCCCACAGCACGCCAGTGGTGCTCGAGGCCGAGCCGAGGCGCGGCACGTAGAGCAGCACAGCGACGCCGACGAGCACGCCCTGCAGGATGTAGGTCATCAGGCGGACGTTATCGACATTGATCGAGGAATAGCGGGCTACCTGCTCATTGGATCCGATGGCGGCACAGTGGCGGCCGAAGGCGGTGCGGCGCATGACGATTTCGCCGGCGATCGCCACCAGGGCAAAGACGATGATCGGATAGGGCACGCCAAGCAGGCCGTCGTAATAGACCGGGCGATAGACGTCGGCGACTTCGAAGTTCAGCGACAGCGTGCCGCCATTGGCGAGGAACGTCACCAGCGAGCGGAAGATGCCCATGGTGCCCAGCGTCACGATGAAGGCTTCAATACGGCCCCGCGTGATCATCATGCCGTTGAACACGCCGGCGACTCCACCGAGCAGAATGCCGGCAGCCATGCCGGCCAGCACGACGCTCCAGCTGATGCCCATGCTGGGAATCAGCCAGTTCATCACCATGATCATGACGCCGGCAATCACCGCCGCCATCGAACCGACGGACAGGTCGAGCCCGCCCGATGTGATGACGAACGTCGCGCCGATCGCGATGATGCCGATGAAGCTCGAGCGTGCCAGCACGTTGGTGAGGTTGTTGTAGGTCAGGAAATTTTCGTTGAGCGAGATACCCAGCAGGATCAGCAGGGCCAGCGCCAGTAGTGGCCCCACTGTCTTGAGATCGAGGCGGAAGGCGCGTGTCGGCTTGGCCGCGGTATCAGGCGCTGATGCGGTCATTGTGGTCACTCTGTTTGATGCCGGCGGCGTACCGCATGATTTCTGCTTCGGTGATTTCGGCGCCCTCGAGCACGCCGGCGAGCCGCCCCTCGCGCATCACCACCACGCGGTGGCTCAGCCCGATCACTTCCTGCATCTCCGATGAGATGACGATGATCGACTTACCCTCGGCCGCCAGGGCCGCGATGATGTGGTAGATCTGCTGCTTGGTGCCGACATCGATGCCGCGCGTCGGCTCATCCATGATGATGATCTCAGGCTCGCTTTCCATCGTCTTGCCCAGCATCAGCTTCTGCTGGTTGCCGCCCGAAAGGCGGCCAACCGCCACCGAGGCGTCACGGGCGCGGATATCGAACCGGCGCACCGCGCGCTCAAGCGCCCTCGTCTCGCTGCCGGTATCGAGGAAGCCGGCGCGCAGATGCTTCTTCAGCGTCAGCAGCGTCAGGTTTGGCCGGAGGCCCATATTGAGCAGCAGGCCCTTGCCCTTGCGATCCTTGGTCATGTAGGCGATGCCCGCATCGACCGACTGGGCGACCCGCACGAAATTGACAGGCTTGCCATCAAGCGCGATCTCGCCGCTGCTGCGGTGAATCAGGCCAACGACCGCCTCCGCCACTGCCGTCCGGCCCGAGCCGATCAGTCCCGCAAAGCCGAGGATTTCACCCCGGCGTAAGTCAAAGGAGATGTTCTTTACGCCGCGCGCCACCAGGTTGCGCACCGATAGAACGGCGGGGACATCGACATCGGGCTCGTGCTTGGGCGGATAGAGGTTGGACAGTTCGCGGCCCACCATCATCTGGGCGATGGAATCGGGCGTCAGCGCTTCCATGCCGACAGTGGCGATCAACTGCCCGTCGCGCAGCACGGTCACCCGATTGGCCAGTTCCATGATCTCGTCGAGCTTGTGGCTGATGAAGATCACCGCCACGCCGCGTGCCGTGAGGCGCCGGATCTGCTCGAACAGGGTCTGCGTCTCGGACATCGACAGCACCGCCGTCGGCTCGTCCATGATCAGCACGCGCGCGTCGCGGCTGATGGCCTTGGCGATTTCCACCATCTGCTTGTCGGCCACCGACAGCGTATTGATGCGTGCGTCGGGATCGACATGCACATGCAGCGTTTCCATGACGGCGGCGGCGCGCTTGCGCATCTCACGCACGTCGAGGAAGCCAAATTTCTTGAGTTCCTGACCGAGAAATATCGAGTCCGCTACCGTCAGGTCTTCCGCCAGGTTCAGTTCCTGGTGGATGAGTACGATACCCATGGCCTCAGCCGCACCGTTGGGCGGCAGCGTTACCATCTGGCCGTCATAGCTGATCGAACCCGAAGTCGGCTGCTCGATGCCCGACAAAATCTTGATGAGGGTGGATTTTCCCGCGCCGTTTTCGCCGATGATGGCGTGGACTTCGCCGGGACGAATGTCGAAATCGATGCTGAACAGCACCGGAATTTCGCCAAACGACTTGCTGACCCTGTTCGCCGACAGGATTGCAGGCCCAGGCGTGCCTTCGGCACTGGTCATAGTGGAAGCCCCTCCCTCGAACGCGGCGGGTTTGGGCCCGTCTCTCCGTCCTTCATCAAGCATGTAAAGGTTTTCATGATCCATGTAAAGGTTTACACAGATGGAAAACGGGATCACCGTTAGAGGAGGGTCTGGCGTCCTCCGCGCCATCTGCTACAGGCAGCAAACGCGGGCGCCAGGGATGGACGGGGCTTAGGTTGCAGCACCAGAAACTGGCCACAATCGAGGACGTCGCGGCGATCGCCGGCGTATCCATCGCCACGGTCAGCCGCGCTATCAACGAGCCGTCCAAGGTCGCCGACGAAACGCGCCGCCGCGTCACCGAGGCCGTCGCGCGTACCGGCTACACCACCAATGCCATGGCCCGTTCGCTGCGCATGCGGCGATCCAACATGATCCTGATTCTGGCGCCCGATGTGGGCGACCCGAACTTTTCCAATATCCTGGTCGGGCTCGAGACCGAGGCCAGCAAGCGCGGCTATGGCGTGCTGATCGGCAATACGCAGAACGACCCGGCCCGCGAAACCGATTACCTCCGCTTCATCAGCTCCAACCAGGCCGATGGGCTGATTCTGTTCACGGGCCACCTGCCCTATGGCTTCGGCAATGAGGGCGGCGAGTCGCGCCTGCCACCCATGGTTGCTGTCAACGAGCCCGTGCCTGACGACGAGGTGCCATTTGTCGGCGTCGACAATTTCGAAGGTGCCCGGATCGCGTGCGAACACCTGATCTCGCAGGGCCACCGTCGCATCGCCTTTATCGGCCATTCGACCAGCAAGGCAGTCAACATCCTGCGCGAGCAGGGCTATCGTGCCGGCCTGGCCGGTGCCGGCATCCCAGTCGATCCGCGCCTGATCCTTGATGGCGACGGCTCCACGGAGTCAGGGCGCGCTGCCACCGAGCAGATGTTCGTCCGCGACGTGCTGCCCACCGCCTTCCTCTGCGTAAACGACGCCACGGCGCTCGGCGTCATCATTTCCCTCAATGCCCGCAAGTATGACCTGCCGCGCCAGTTCTCGGTGATGGGTTTTGACGACATTTCCTTCGCCAGCTTCGTCACCCCCGCGCTGACCACCATGAAGCAACCCCGCCTCCGCATCGGCGAGGAAGCCATGAACCTGTTGCTGGCGCTGCTCTCAGGCAAGCCTCCCGCCAAGAAGGAAGTGCTGCTGCGCAGTGAGCTGATCGTGCGCAACTCGGTCAGCAGGGTAGGACGGGACTAAAGCCCCTTCTTAGCGAGCCACGCCTCCATCCAGGCAATCTCGTCCTCCTGCGCCGCGATGATCCCCTCCGCAAACGCCTTCACCTCGGCGTCGGCGCCGTGCTCCAGCACGATCCGCGCCATATCGACCGCACCCTGATGATGCGGGATCATGCCCCGGATGAAGTCGACATCGGCATCGCCGCTATAGTCGATGTCCATGTCGGTATGCATCTTGGTATTGGCGGCCTTGTAGGCCTCGGTGGCGGCACTTCCCGTGCCAACCATGCCGTGACCAGCATGATCCTGCCCGACGGCGGGTGCCGCCAGTCCGAGAATGACAGCGGACGCGAGCAACAGCGATTTCATCGCAAATCTCCTACATTGATTGGTGATTGCCGTTCTGACGGATTGCCCAATGGGAAGGTCAAGTCGATTGACATGGGCGGATCGACTTTGTTACTTAACGCTATGCTTAACCAACAGCCGACCAATCTCGATCTCATGTTCCAGGCGCTGGCCGACCCGACACGTCGCGCCATGATCGACCGTCTCAGTCGTGGACCGGCTTCGGTCAGTGAGCTGGCCAAGCCCTTCGACATGTCCCTGCCCGCCGTGGTCCAGCACTTGGCGGCGCTCGAGAATAGCGGCCTCGTGTCGTCGCAAAAGGTCGGACGGGTCCGCACCGTGCAGATGCAGCCCGAGGCCCTGAGTTTGGCCGAGCAATGGCTCAACGACCGCCGCACCATGTGGGTCAAGCGGCTCGACCGCCTCGGCGATTTCCTCGCCGAAACGGCCGATGAGCCTCAGCCCAAGGCGTAGCTACTGCGCTGATTTCAGCCGTTCCAGGATCACATCGACCTTGGCCATGCTGGCGTTGGCGCCCCATTCCATGCCGCTGTCGATGACGCCCTGGCGCTGTTCGAAGCTCTCCAGCTTGGATACCGAGCGGTAGAACACCTTGCCGTCGCGCTCTTCGAAATGGTGCTCCTCGTAGAACCGATCGTCCTCCTCGAACATGCCTTCCACAACGAAGGTGTTGCGGATCAGAGTCTTGGGCGTCACCTCCAGATAGGTGCCGAAGAACGTCACCTTGTCGCCGTCCGTCATCGACGAGATGATCCGCCACTTGCCGCCCTTCCGGACGTCATATTCGACGATCTCGTTATCCTCGCGCGGACCCCACCAATAGGCCACGTGCTCCGGCTGGGTCCACACGGCCCATAGCAGGTCAAGCGGCGCATCGAATGTGCGCGTCATGATGATCAGCGGCTCGTCGGCCGGCAGTTCGGTTTTGAACAGGTTCTGCGTTGCATGGGCGTTCATCTGTCGTCTCCTCAGTTCTTGGTGTCGGTTTCGGGGGTCTGCAGTTTCTTGAGATAGGCGTCGAGCTGATCGAGGTTCTGTTCCCAGAACTTGCGGTAGAACTCGATCAAGGCGGCCACGTCGCGCATTGGCGCAGCCTCGAGCTTGCAGGGGCGGTACTGCGCCTGCTTGCCACGGGACACGAGACCGGCCGTTTCGAGCACCTTGATGTGCTTGCTGACGGCCGCCAGCGTCATGTCGAAGGGTTCCGCCAGGTCGTTGACGCTGGCCTCACCCAAGGAGAGGCGGGCCAGGATTGCTCGCCTCGTCGGGTCAGCAAGTGCAGCCAGCGTGGTGCTCAGCGGGTCGGTCATTTCGTTCAAACCAATCTTTATTCAACCAATTGGTGTTATACTGTTTGGTTGAATTCTTGTCAACTGGCTCTGGTGGTGGCATGTGCTGGGCCATGAAAACCATCCTCATCGTGGGCATCGGCGCCGGAAATCCCGAGCACCTGACGGTCCAGGCCATCAACGCGCTCAACCGCGCCGATGTGCTGTTCATCCCCGACAAGGGGGCCGGCAAGGCCGACCTGGCCGACCTGCGCCGGGACATCATCGCCCGCTATGTCACCAATCCGATGAGCCGTTCGGTCGAATACGCGGTGCCCAGGCGCGATGCAGCCAACCCCGACTACGGCGCCGGCGTCGACGACTGGCACGCGTCCCTGGCCGCCATCTTCCGCGAGCTGCTGACCGACGTTCCCAACGACGGTGCCGGCGCCTTCCTCGTCTGGGGCGATCCGGGCCTCTACGACTCGACCATCCGCATCGTCGACCGGCTGCGCGCCGACCATGCCATCGAGATCATTCCCGGCATCACCTCCATCCAGGCCCTCACCGCCGCCCACGGCATCGCCCTCAACCGCATCGGCGAGGCGGTCCACATCACCACCGGGCGCAAGCTGGGCGAGGTGACTGACGACACTGTGGTTATGTTGGACGGACAGACGGCGTTTATGACTGCCGATCCCGACCTCGACATCTTCTGGGGCGCCTATCTCGGTACGGCCGACGAGATCACCATCGCCGGTCGGCTGGGCGATGTGCGCGACCAGATCGTCGAAACGCGCAAGGCGGCGCGGGCGCGGCATGGCTGGATCATGGATACGTATCTGCTGCGGAAGCGGGACTAGCGGCTCCAGAATCGAACAACTCTCACCCCACCCACCGGACTCACCCCCCTTGTGGGGAGGGAAGCGAGATAGGACTTAGCGCTTCGCTAAGTTCGTGATCGAGCAGGGTGGGGGTATTTCGCCGCGAGTCCCGTGCGTGTGGCCACTCCCATCCTTGATCCCTCCCCTCAAGGGGGAGGGTGTCGACTGAAGCACCTGTTCCCCCCAACCCTCCAATCCGCTAAAACCACACCCATGTCCGTCGTCCTACCCATCGCCAGCCACCGCCGCGGCGCCTGCCCGACGCTCGATGCGCCCATGCAGACCGGCGATGGCCTGTTGGCGCGCCTGCGTATCGAAGGCGCCAGGATGACGCCGGACCAGCTCTCTGCCATCTGTGCCCTGGCCGCCGAGCACGGCAATGGCCTGATCGAAGTCACCGATAGGGGCAACCTGCAGGTGCGTGGCCTCACCAACACATCCGCCGCGCCGTTCGCCCGTGGTGCGGAGACCGTCTTCAAGATCATGCGCGGCCTGGTTGTCGAGACTCCGCCGCTGGCCGGCGATGATCCAACCGAAATCGCCGATCCCCGCCCGCTGGCCGCTTCTATCCGCGCCGCATCCGTACTGCTGGCGGCTCGACTCGGCCCCAAGGTGACGGTTGTCGTCGACGGCAATGGTCGATTGAACCTGTCCTCGCTCAAGGCCGACATTCGCCTCACCGCCATCGGCTCGAACCAATGGGCCTGCTCGGTCGGCGGACGAAGCGATGTCATCCTGCGCAACGAAGCACTGATGATCACACTCGGGCATCTGCGCCAGATCGCCAATCTTGGCAAACACGCGCGCGCCGACGATCTTCCCGGCACAGCCGCTGCACCCCGCCCTGGCAAGGATGTTTCGCCGATCGGCCAGTTCGCCCTGCGCGACGCCACAGCGTCAGGCATCGCGCTGCCCTTCGGCAGCAGCGACCACAAGACCCTCACCGCCCTCGCCGCGGCGGCCCGTCGGCACGGCGTCACCGCGTTCCGCCTGGCGCCGCATCATGCCCTGCTCGCCGTGGGGGCAACGCCGGCCTTCATGACGGAGGCAGCCGCCCTCGGTTTCATCACCGCGCCAGATGACCCGCGCACTCGCATCAGCGCCTGCATTGGCAGCGACGGCTGTGCTTCCGGCCATATCCCGGCTCGCGCCATCGCCGCCCAGCTCGCATCGCGCCTTGCACCCGCCACCGACCTGCACGTTGCCGGATGCGACAAGGGCTGCGCCCACCCGCGACCCGCTGATATCACGCTGGTGGGCCGGCCGGACGGCTATGGCCTTGTCAGATCGGGCCGGGCGGGCGATACGCCTGCCACGGTGTTGCGCGTGGACCAGATCGAGTCCGCCGTGGCCGCCGCCCGCTAAGGATGACGATGCCCCAATACGACTACATCAAGGACGGCGACGCCATCTATCGGCAGTCCTTCGCCATCATCCGGGCCGAAGCCGACCTCAGCCGCTTCAGCCCCGACGAGGCCGAACTCGCCATCCGCATGATCCACGCCGCCGGCTCGGTCGATGCCGCGCAATATTTTGAGTTTGGCCCAGGCTTTGTCGACGCCGCCCGCACAGCGCTTGCAGGCGGTGCCCCTATATTTTGCGATGCGGAAATGGTCGCTCGCGGCGTCACCGCAGCCCGCCTGCCCGCCAATAATGACGTCATCTGCACCCTGCGCGACGCGCAGACACCGTCCCTTGCCGCCGAGATCGGCAATACCCGCTCTGCCGCCGCTTTGCGCCTGTGGCTGCCGCGCCTTGCGGGCTCGGTCGTCGCCATCGGCAACGCGCCGACCGCACTGTTCTTCCTGCTCGAACTGCTGCGCGACGGTGCCCCGAAGCCAGCGGCGATTATCGGTATGCCAGTCGGCTTCGTCGGCGCCGCCGAGTCCAAGGCTGCTCTGGCCGAGCACTCCTACGGGGTGCCCTATGCCATCGTTCGTGGCCGCCTCGGCGGCTCCGCCATGACCGCCGCCGCCCTCAATGCGCTGGCGAGGACAGGCATATGAAAGGCAAGCTGTTCGGCGTCGGCACCGGTCCCGGCGATCCTGATCTCCTGACGCTCAAGGCCGTCAGGGCCATCGAGGGCGCCGATGTCGTTGCCTATTTCGCCAAGCAGGGTAATTCGAGCAATGCGCGCGCCATCATCGCCGACCGGCTGACGACCCAGATCGAAGAAGCGCTCGGGTATCCCGTCACCACCGAGATCGATCGCCGCCACGATGCCTACAAGGCCGCCACCTCGGCCTTCTACGAGGAGGCCGCCGCCCGCGTCGCCGCGCATCTCGATGCCGGCCGCGATGTCGCCGTGCTGAGCGAAGGCGATCCGCTGTTCTATGGCAGCTACATGCACCTCCATGTCCGCCTCGCGCCGCACTACGACACCGAGGTCATCCCCGGCATCACCGCCATGTCCGGCTGCTGGTCACAGGCCGGCCTGCCGCTGGTGCAGGGCGATGACATCCTCTCGGTCCTGCCCGGCACGCTCGACGAAGTCGATTTGCGCAGCCGCCTCGACAATACCGATGGCGCCGTGATCATGAAGGTCGGCCGCAACCTGCCCAAGATCCGCCGCGCCCTCGAACTGGCGGGCCGGCTCGACAGCGCCGTCTATGTGGAGCGCGGCACCATGGCCAACGGCCACGCCATGCGCCTTGCCGACAAACCCGACGATCTGGCGCCCTATTTTGCCATCGTGCTGGTTCCCGGATGGAGCACCCGCCCATGACCGGTCGCCTCAGCATTGTCGGCACCGGCCCCGGCAACCCCAACCAGACCACGCCCGAAGCGCTCGCTGCCATCGCGGCCGCCCATGTCTTCTTCGGATACGGCCCTTATCTCGATCGCCTGACCCTGCGGGATGATCAGCGCCGCGTCGCCTCCGACAACCGCGAAGAACTGAGCCGCGCCAAGGATGCCCTGCACACTGCCGCCTCCGGCGAGCAGGTCTGTGTCGTCTCAGGCGGCGATCCGGGCGTCTTCGCCATGGCCGCCGCTGTGCTGGAAGCCATGGAAGCCGGCCCGCCCGCCTGGCGCGATCTCGACCTTGCCATCATCCCCGGCGTCACGGCCATGCTGGCCGTCGCCGCCCGTGCAGGCGCACCGCTCGGCCACGATTTCTGCGCGATCTCGCTATCGGACAATCTCAAGCCCTGGACGGTCATCGAGTCCCGCCTGCGTGCCGTCGCCATCGCTGGGCTGGTCATCGCGCTCTACAATCCCATCTCAAAGGCCCGCCCGCACCAGCTCGGCACCGCCTTTGCCATCCTGCGCGAAGTACTGCCCTGGACTACGCCCGTCATCTTCGGCCGCGCCGCCGGTCGGCCGGACGAAGCGATCACCATCATGACGCTGGCCGAGGCCGACCCCGGCAAGGCCGATATGGCGACCTGCGTCATCATCGGCTCGCCGGAGACCCGGCTTATCGAACGTCCGGGCCGGTCGCCGCTGGTCTATTCGCCCCGTTCAACCGGAGGCCCGCAATGAGCTGGCTCTCCATCGTCGGCATCGGCGAAGATGGACTGCCTGGCTTGGGCGAGGCCGCCAAGGCCGCCATCGCCAGTGCGGACTACGTCTTCGGTGGCGACCGGCACCTTGAGCTGGCGGCTGCCGCCATCTCCGGCAAACCCCGCCCCTGGCTCACCCCTTTCGCGGCCTCGATCGACGCCATCATTGCCCTGCGCGGCCAGTCCGTCTGCGTGCTCGCCTCGGGCGATCCGTTCCACTACGGCGTCGGCGCCACGCTCAGCCGGCGGATTGACGCCAGCGAGATGGTCGTCTTCCCGCATCCCTCGTCCTTCAGCCTCGCCGCGGCGCGACTGGGGTGGCCGCTGCAGGATGTGCTGACGCTGTCCCTCCACGGCCGCCCCCTGGACCTCATCCGCCCGCACCTACATACCGGCGCGCGCATCCTGGCGCTGACCTCGGACGAGCATGGCCCCGCCGCGCTGGCAAAGTTGCTCACCGAATCCGGTTTCGGCATCTCCATCATCACGGTGCTCGAAGCACTCGGCGGCCCCGACGAGCGCGTCCGCAGCCATGTCGCCATGCAGTTCACGATGACCGACATCAACCCGCTCAACATCTGCGCCATTAGCGTCGTCGCCCTGCCCGGCGCCCGCATTCTGCCGTTGACGCCGGGGCTGGACGACGGCCTCTTCGAGCATGATGGCCAGATCACCAAGCGCGAGGTTCGCGCCCTGACACTGTCCGCCCTGGCCCCGCGCCGTGGTGAAGTGCTCTGGGATATCGGCGCCGGCTCCGGTTCCATCGCCATCGAATGGATGCTGGCCGATCCAAGCCTGCGCGCCGTCGCCATCGAAGCCGACCCCGAACGCGGCGCCCGGATATTGCGTAACGCCACCGCCTTCGGCGTGCCCGACCTGCAGCTGGTCACCGGCACGGCGCCCGCCGCCCTTGCCGGACTTGAGCCTCCGCCGCATGCCATCTTTATCGGCGGCGGTGGCTCCGACCCTGGCGTGCTCGACGCTGCGATCGCGGCCCTACGCCCCGGCGGACGCTTCGTCGCCAATGCCGTGACATTGGAACTTGAGGCCATCCTCATCGCCAAACATGCCGAACTCGGCGGAAACCTCACCCGCATCGCCGTCTCCCGCGCCGATGCCGTCGGCACCATGACCGGCTGGCGCCCCGCCATGCCGATCACGCAGTGGGTGTGGGTGAAGCCATGACCGTCCATTTCATCGGCGCCGGCCCCGGTGCCGCCGATCTCATCACCGTGCGCGGCATGAACCTGCTGCAGACCTGCCCGGTCTGCCTCTATGCCGGTTCCATCGTGCCACCGGACATGCTCGCCTGGTGCGCCCCCGGCACCCGCCTTATCGATACCGCGCCGATGTCGCTCGACGAGATCGAAGCCGAATATGTCCGCGCTCACGCCGCCGGCGAAGACGTAGCCCGCCTTCACTCCGGCGACCTCTCCGTCTGGAGCGCGGTTGCCGAACAGATGCGCCGGCTTGATCGCCTCAGCATACCCTATACGCTGACCCCCGGCGTGCCGGCCTTCGCCGCCGCCGCCGCCGCACTGGGTCGCGAGCTGACTATCCCGGCCGAGGCCCAGAGCCTCATCCTCACCCGCATCTCCGGCCGCGCTTCACCCATGCCTGAGCGCGAAACCCTGGCCGCCTTCGGCGCCACGGGCGCGACGCTGGCCATCCACCTCGCTATCCACGCCCTTGATCGTGTCGTGACCGAGCTGACGCCGCATTACGGCGCCGATTGCCCCGTGGCCATCGTGTTCCACGCCTCGTGGCCAGACGAAAAGATCATCCGCGGGACGCTGGCCGATATCGCAGCCCGCTTTGCCGCCGATCCGGTGGAGCGCACGGCCATCATCTTCGTCGGCCGCGGCCTTGGCGCCGCCGACTTCCGCGAAAGTTCGCTCTACGATCCGGACTATCAGCGGCGGTTCAGGGCGCGGGACTAAAGCGGCGCTTCGACGCCTTCGTAGCTGACGATGCTCTGGCCGGTCGGGTTAGTGACCAGGTATGGCAATCCGTCATCCTTGCCCACCCAGACCTTCTGCGGCATCGGCTCGGTGCTCAGCCCCTCGATCGGCGGCAGCACGTAGTCATAGACCACCATTGCCTTGCCATTGAGCATTTCTTCACCGGAAACCGAGCACTCCTTGATAAGCAGTATATCGAAGGTGCCCTCGAACATGGCGGCGCGCCCACCGGGGGACAGCGGCAGCGCGGTCCATTCGCCGTCCATGTTCATGTAGAGGTTGTCACCGACGGCGATGGTTTCCAGCTTGGTGCCATCCTGCTCCACCTGCTGGCGGAAGGCCGGAACGGTTCCCAACTTACCATATGCCTCGGCCAGGGCCTCGCAGTCCGCGGGCGCTGCCAATGCCGGTACACTTGCACCCAGGATCGATACCGCCGTCAGGATAGCTCTTGTCACGTTGACGCGCATGTCGGTTCTCCATTTGAACGATGGAGATTATAGCCGGCCCATTCTGAACGCACCCCGACATCAGGGGTGGTCATTCAAACGGCGGGCTTGGCCCGGCCGAGTTCAGCCGTCTTGGTCAGCGCCCAGGCCAGCGCCAGCAGCGCGAGCAGTCCACCACCAAGGATCAGCCCATCGAACAGCGGATCGGGTTCACGGCCCGTCTTGACCGTCTGCAGGAACATGCTCAGCACAGTACCCACCGCAAACACGGCCAGCCCCTGTCGCCCAAGCAGCCGGAACGGCGCGGCAATGGCCGAGCTTGCCACCGTCCGCATCACGGCCAGATGCCCCATCACGTAAAACAGCGCGAAGGCATGCAGCAGGCGCGGCAGCGACAGGAAGGTCTTGTCGAAGGCGGTGATGTAGAACGGAACGCCGAGCGAACTCAGCCAGCCCAGCATACCGTTCATGATCTTGCCGGTCGGCGGCACCTTCATCCAGAATAGCACGAAGACCAGGAAAGCAGCGGCCAGTACAAACAGCACCGGTGATTTGGGGATAAAGCGCCCGCCCACCTTCATCGCCATGCCGCTCAAGAGGCCCGTCACGAACAATATCTGCCAGGAGAACGGGTTGAAGAACCAGCCGCCGGGATTAGGGAAGGCCGGCAGGTTGAAGCGGAATTGCCCGGCAGCCACCCACAGTGCGATCGCGGCGATGAACACGAGCCATGGCTTGCGCAGTCCGGCATAGATCACCAGCGGCGTCGCCAGCAGCAAGGTCATGTAGAGCGGCAGGATGTTGAGATAGCCCAGCTGATGGGTCAGCAGCGGAATGCCGACCAGCGTGCTGAGCGGCTTCTGGAACAAGGCCGTCAAGTTGTTCTTGGTCAACACCTCGGTCAGGTCGAACCACTTGGCCGCACCGGCAAAGATGGCGAGGCAGAGCATGGTGATGACGATGTGGACGAAATAGAGCTGCCGTGCCCGCGCCCACACCTTGGCAGTGGCCGCCCACAGGTTGCCGGTGCGGAAGCGGTTGGAATAGGCCAGCCCCGCCGCCATGCCGGACATGAAGACGAAGGCTTCCGCCGCGTCGGAGAAGCCGAAATTGCGGCTGGTGAAGCTTTCATAGACCGTGCCGGGCACGTGGTTGATGAAGATCATCACCAGCGCGATACCGCGGAACATGTCGAGGCACTGGTCGCGGCCAACAGGCACGCCACCGCTCTCGCGAGCGGGCGTCGTGTCAAGGACACCGCGCATCCAGGTCGGTCCGAGCAGGCCGGCATTCCGCTGCGTCGTGGTTTCAGGCAGGGACATAGGCTGGCGTCCTGGCCGTCGCAACGGCATGTTCGGCTTGTGCTTCGTCGGCTGGACCCATCCAGTCCGCCGCGATGGCACGATAGCTCACCAGAATTGGCGGCGGTACCATTTCATTTTCGGTGCGGAACAGTTGCGGCAGGCGCGGGCGGCGTGGCGGCAGCGAACTCAGCGAGATCAGCCAGGGTGCGAACACTGCTGGCAGCATGGCCGGTACCACCCAGGGTGCGATCTTGGGCGCCAGCACCGCTGTGCCGCCCAGCGTCAGCAGCCCGAGTGCCATGATCCACCAGCTCGCCTGCAACGCATCGCGAAAGCCGATCCAGTTCTGGCCGCGCTTGGTGGCTGGCCAGCCACCATCAAGGCCGAGCAGCACCTGCCCTACCGCACGGGTCTGCAACAGCAGCATTACCGGCGCCAGAACGGTCGAAAATACAATCTCGGCGATAACCGATGCCAGCACGCGCGGCGTTCCGCCAAAGCGGCGATTGCGCCCGTCGAACAGGCCGCGGATCAGGATCAGCAGCTTGGGCAGCACCAGCACCACGCCCACCGCAGCCGCCAGCATCCACATGTCGAGCGGCGCGTCGGTGAAGCCAGGATGCACCGGAACTTGGTCGGGAAAGGCCGCAGCCGCGATGCTCGCGGCCAGCAGCAGCAACCAGAGCGGTGACGCCATATACGCCATGATGCCCTGCACGAAGGTGAAGCGACTCCACAGCTTCAGCCCCGGCGCACCCACCAGGCGGCGATGCTGCAGGTTGCCCTGGCACCAGCGGCGATCACGCTTGGCATATTCGATCAGGTTCTCTGGTCCCTCTTCGAACGAGCCACCCAGGCTCGGATCGACATGGACCTTCCAGCCCGCGCGCGACAGCAAAGCCGCCTCGACATAATCGTGGCTGAGGATATGACCCCCGAAGGGCGGCTTGCCGCTCAATACCGGCAGACCGCAACTAGCGGCAAACGCCTTCATCCGCACGATGGCGTTGTGGCCCCAATAGGGGCCTTCATTGCCCTGCATCAGGGCCGCTCCACGCGCGTAAACCGGCGACAGGTAGCCGGCGGAAAACTGGAACGTGCGACCGAACAGCGTCTGAGCCTGCACGATCTGCGGCACGGTCTGCAGCAGCCCCAGTTCGGGATCGGCATCCATGCGGCGCGCTAGCTCGCCGATGGTCTCGCCGCTCATCAGGCTGTCGGCATCCAGGATCAGCGCATAGTCATAGGCGCCACCCGAACGCGCCACGAAGTCTTCGACATTGCCGGCCTTGCGACCGATATTGCGCTCGCGGCGCCGGTAGAAAATCCGGCCTTCGCTCATCGGCTCGTGCAGCAGGCGCTCGAACCACACGGCCTCCTGCGTCGCCACGTCCAGCGACTGCGTGTCTGAGAGCACGGCAATGTGGAACCGGTCGGCAATGCCGAGATCCACCAGACTCCGGTTCATCGCCGCGATGCGCGCGAAGGTAGCCACCGGGTCTTCGTTGTAGATCGGCACCAGAATGGCCGTCATGCCTTCAGGCTTGCGATCGGCCTCGATGCTGCGCCTGGCTGACGGGGTAAACACGCCCATGACCGCCGCCGAGCCGCCCCAGACCAGCCAGAATGCGCTGATCACCACGAGGGCGCCCCGCAGCAGGTCGAGCGCGGTCAGCCCGCCCTCACCGGTAAAGCGCAGGAACAGGTATCCGCCAAACACGCTGAGCGAAGTGGCTGTTGTCAGCGCGAGAATGCGGATCAGTGTCGGGCGGATCATTGGTTCTATTGTGCGATAACCCTATCGGGTGGCGAAGACCGAGAAGACATCGCGCAAGGCGTGGAAGAGCGAGCGGCGGCGCAGTTCGAGCTGCTGCTTGGGCATGGCGAGCGGTGCGTCCGGCAGGCCGCCGGTATAGGGGAATTGACCATCGTACTTCATGCAGCGGGTCTCCACTGGTAGAGCCAGGTTTCGGTGAGCTGATGGCCGGACCCGATCAGGTAGGCGCGAAGCTCGAGCGGTGCGGTGCCATCAGTCTCGACGTCGAAGACCAGGCGCCAGGCGCCATTGGCATCAATGCGCGACAACGCAGTATGTTGCGCGACGCCGCCTGATACAGTGGCAACGACATCGGGCGGATTTTCGTTCGTCAGCTGCGACAAGTCGCCGCCCACGAAGTCGACCACGAATTTGCGCAGGCTCACGGCGTTCTCGACGCCGGACACGCCGCCCTGCCCAGAGCGGGTCTCGGCAACATAGGCCAGCGTGCTGGCCGGATCTGGATTGAGATCGCCCCAGATCAGGCGGTAACCGAACTCGCGCGACTGGCCCGCGACCACAGGCTCGGACGGAATCCAGAAGGCGCCGATATTGTCGTCGGCTTCGAGCTTGGCCGGAATTTCGATCAGCCGGATGGAGCCCTGGCCCCAGTCGCCTGTTGGTTCGACGCGCAGCGACGGGCGGCGCTCGTAGTGGGCGCCGGCATCCTGATAGGTCTCGAAATCGCGGCCGCGCTGATAGAGGCCAAACGCCTTGGGATTGTTCTCCCACAGGTACGAATTGCCCAGCGCCGGCGAATTGTTGAGCGCGCGCCACATCACTTCGCCGGTCTCGCGCTCGATCAACAGCCCGTTGCTGTCATGCACCTGCGGCCGATAGTCGTCGAAGTCGCTACGGTTGGCGTCGGCAAACAGGAACATCGAGGTCAGCGGGGCAATGCCGAGCTCCTTGACGTCGCTGCGGAAATTGAGGCGGGCCGTGACTTCCATCACCGTCTCCTGCGCCGCGTCGCTGGCCGGAGTGATGACGAAGCGATAGGCGCCGGTGACGCTGGGGCTCTCAAGCGCGGCAAACACCGTCAATGGCGCGCCGGCTGCGGCCGGTCGCTCAACATAAAACTCGGAGAAGCGCGGGAACTCTTCCGGCACGTCGAGCCAGGAGTTCATCAGCAGGCCGCGGGCGCTGAGACCGTAGACGTTGTTCCGGCCCAGTGCGCGGAAATAGCTGGCGCCGAGGAAGGTCACCAGTTCGTCGATCTTGTCGGGCGCATTGAGCGGGTAATTGATGCGCAGGCCGGCCACGCCCGGAAAGGTTTCCCCGGCAACCGCCTCTTCCACCGCGGCATCATGATAGTCGAAATCGGTCGCTCCGAAGATGACCGGCTTGGCCAGGCCTTCCTTGAGCTCGAACAGCTTCACTGGCTCCTTGAACAGCCAGCCGGGATGGAATGCATGCACCTGGTAACCAAGGCCCAGCGCAGCCCAGACGCCGTGGTCGGGGCGGAACTGGATACGGCGATAGGCATCGTAGTCGAGGCCGTTGAAGCTCTCCGGCAATTCAAACGTCACCGGCACGAACGGCGTCGCCGCCAGATCCTTCATTCGCGCGCTGAAGCTCTCGAAGTCGAACGCGAATTCCGCCTCCACCTCGGCCTGGGCAAAGGCCGAGCGCGTGAGCGCTGTCGAGGAGAAGAGGAGAATGGCCAGGCCAGTCCCCAGAAGTACGGCGCGGCGGTTTGGCTGGTATGGGGTGTGACGCTTCAACAATTTTACCCGGATTAGGACGCTTGATAGCTCTGTCGGCAAAATCCGAACGCCCGATAGCCCGAAAAGTTGTCGCATAGTTGTTATGCATTGGCCGTATGGCTCACTCTGGCCGCATTTTGCCGAATGTGCACAGCGACCCCATCCCCTGGATCACCCGATCAACTTGTATTGACGTCGCCAGCCGCATATCACTCAGACATCCCCGCGCACCCCCGGAAATCACCATGACCCAGCTGACAATTCCCGATCTCGCCGGCAAGGCCGTGCTCGTCACCGGGGCGTCCACGGGCATCGGCGCGGCTTTGGCCAAGGCCTTTGCTGCCCAAGGCGCATCAGTTGGCGTGCACTACAATTCGAGCAAGCAGGCGGCGGAATCCGTCGCCGGCGCGATCGCCGATGCGGGCGGCAAGGCCGTGCTAATCCGCGCCGATGCGAGCAAATCCGCAGAGATCGCGCGTGCCGTCGAGGAGACCGCCAAAGCCTTTGGCCGGCTCGATGGCCTCATCAACAATGCCGGCGGCATGGTGGGCCGCATGGCCTATGCCGATATGGACGACGACTATTACGATAAGGTCATGGACCTCAATGGTCGTTCGGTGATCGCGGCCAGCCGCGCCGCCATTCCCCACCTCAAGCGCCAGGGCGGGTTCATCATCAACACGACCTCGATCGCTGCCCGCAACGGCGCCAGCAATGGCGCGGGACTCTACGGCTCATCCAAGGCCCTGGTCAGCAACATTACCCGCGGCATGGCCAAGGAACTGATCGGCTTCAACATCCGCGTCAATGCGGTGGCTCCCGGCGTCATCGATACGCCGTTTCACGAGCGCTATTCCACCGAGGCGCAGATGAAGGCCAATATCGCCACCGTACCGCAAGGCCGCGCCGGCACGGCGGAAGACTGCGTCGGCGCCTACCTCTTCCTCGCCTCCGATACCCTCTCGGGCTACATCATTGGCCAGGTCATCGAGGTCAATGGCGGGCAACTGATGCCGTAGCTAGGCCAGCATTCGCGGCTCTAGCTCATCACTCCAGTCGATGGCGCCCGGACGCCCGAGCAGGAAGCCCTGCGCCTCGTTGCAGCCCTCCAAGCGCAGCACGTCGAGCTGTGCCAACGTCTCAACTCCCTCGGCCAGTACCGGGACCGACAGGCTCCGCCCCAGTGCCAGGATGGCCCGGACGATGGCCTTGGACTGTTCGTTGACCTCGACCTCGGTCATGAACGAGCGATCGAGCTTGATCTTGTCAAATGGGAAGCTGCGCAGCGTATCGAGCGACGAATAGCCGGTGCCGAAGTCGTCGATGGCGATCGAGACGCCCATCGCCTTGATCTGCCGCAGGATATGCAGCGCCCGTCTCTTGTCAGCGATGATCGAGGTCTCCGTCACCTCCAGCTCCAGCCGCGCCGGCGCCAAACCGGAGCGCAGCAGGGCCGCACGCACCGTGTCGATCAGCTCGACCTGGCTGAGCTGGATGCCCGATATATTGACCGCGATCTTGTAGGGCTCCGGCCAGGACGCAGCGTCGAGGCACGCCATCTTGAGCACCCAGTTGCCGATGGCGCCGATCGCGCCACACTCTTCGGCCACCGGGATGAAATCGGTCGGCGAGACCAAGCCGAAGCCAGGTCGGTCCCAGCGCAGCAGAACTTCGTAGCCGGTGATCTCGTTGGTCGCGACCGACTTCTGCACCTGGTAGACCAGGTAGAACGCGTCATGCTCCAGAGCCGACCAGATGTCCTTGGCCATGGCGCGACGCTGGCGAGCATGCTCGTCCATGTCGTGTTCGTAGTAGCAGACACGCGTGTCGAACTCGGCCTTGGCGCGATACATGGCCAAGTCGGCATTGTTGAGCAGCCGCGAGCGGTCGCCCCCGTCCTCGGGATAGATGGCGACGCCGATGCTGGCGCCCGTGGTCACCGCCACGATATCGGTCTCGATACGGGCGAACAGGGCGGTCTCGATCCGTGCGAGGAAGTCGCGCAAGGCATCCATCGAGATAAACGTCTTGATCGCGGCGAACTCGTCGCCGCCCAGCCGCGCCACCGACTCGCCCTCCTTGAGGCCGGTGCTCAGCCGCGTCGCCAGGGACTTGAGCACCTGGTCGCCGACGATATGGCCATAGTTGTCGTTGATCTCCTTGAAGCGATCGAGATCGATGGCAATGACAGCGATGTTGAGGTCACTGGTCTCGGCATCTTCGAGGGCGGTGTCGAGCGTCTCGTTGAAGGCAGCGCGGTTGAGGATGTTGGTCAGCGAGTCGTGGTAGGCCAGATGCGAGATGGCTGCCTGCGAACGCTGCGCTGCTGTCACGTCATCGAGCGTGGTGACCCAACCGCCATCCGCTATCGGGCTGTGGATGAAACGGACGATACGGCCGTTGTCCAGCGTGCGCATGTAGTCGCTGCCCTCGCCCCGCGCCAGCTTGTCCCGCAGTTCGGCCAGCCGTGCATCATATTGCAGCCGGTCGGCGTCCGACAGGTTGGTCACACGGGGCCGCAGACCCGCCGACAGGTCGTTGAAATGCTGCCCCACAAGGTCGCGGCGCTCAGTGCCGGCGCCGACGATATCGGCCAGGCGATCGTTGTGGAAACGCAGATAGCCGGCGCTGTCGAACAGCATCAGGCCCTGGGCCATATGGGTGGTCGCCATTTCGAGCAGGCCCGTGACCTCGCTGATGCGATTGGCGTCTGCCTGTTGTCGCTTTAGCTCGCGGTCGGTGCGGCGCCGATCGGCCTCGTCGAGCACCGCGCTGGCAAAGGTAACACCCAGGATCAGCAGCGAGACCAGTGCAACGCCGATCGACAGCCAGCCGCTGTCGATCTCACCGGCGGCGCTGAGCGGGAAACATCCGGAGAAGCCGGCCGACCCCATGGCGGTGAAATGCATGGCGCAGATGGCCAGCGTCAGCAGCATCGCTCCGCCAATGCGCCGACCACTTGACGCCGCGACGAAGGACAAGCCCGAGAGCAGAATGCCCGCCAGGATGGAGATGGCCACGCCGGCGCTATTCCAGCCGATGCTGCCGCCCATCACCAGTGCGGCAATGCCGGTATAATGCATGCTGGAAATGGCCACGCCGACCACCGCGCCGCCGAGGAAATGGTCCCGCAGGCCGCTGCCCCGCGAAGCCATGGCAATGCCGGCACCGCAGACACCAATGGCGATGATCAGCGATGCGGCGGTCAGGACGATATCGTAGTTCAGCGAAAAGCCCGGACGGAAGGCGAGCATGGCTACGAAATGGGTCGCCCATATGCCGAAGCCCACCGCGAGCGCGGCGACGCCGATCCATATCGTACCCAGCCGTCCGTTGGTCCGCTGCGCATGGTGCAGCAGGCTGACGCAGGCATACGCCGAGACAAGGCACACCACCGCCGCCAGGATGACGAAGCGCGGATCATGCGATGAAATGAAGAAATCGAGGATGGAGAACAAGATAGGGCCCACAGTCTAGGGCTTCACACTAGGGGAATTCACTTAAGTTGGTCTTACGCAGCAGGGCGCCCAAAAACTTGTGATCGATTCTGACTGCTCTTGACTCAACCGTCAGTTTGTTCGCTTTATGTTCTGATTAAAAGCGCAGGTGCCCCGTGGACGCGGCGACAATCCTTCATGCCGATCTCGACGCCTTCTATGCGTCGGTCGAGCAATTGCTGGACCCATCCCTCTTCGGCAAACCCATTGCCGTTGGCGGCGGCGTGGTGCTGGCCGCATCCTATGAAGCCAAGGCCTTCGGTGTCTATGGCGGCATGCCGGGCCGCAGGGCGCGCGAACTCTGTCCGCACCTGATCTTTGTCGGCGGCCACTTCCGCGAGTATCAGCGGCTCGGCGATGCCGCCATGGCCATTCTCGACGACTACACTCCCTTGGTTGAGCGCATCTCCATCGACGAGGCCTTTGCCGATGTCGCCGGCACGGCGCATCTGTTCGGACCACCCGAAGTCATCGCCGCGACCATCCGCCGCCGTGTGCGCGAGGAACTCGGCCTGCCCATCTCGGTGGGCGTGGCCCGCACCAAGCATCTGGCCAAGATCGGCTCGCAGGTGGCCAAGCCAGATGGCATGGTGGTGATCGATCCGGCCAATGAGCTGGCGTTTCTGCACGACCTGCCGGTGGAGCTGATGTGGGGCGTCGGCCCGGTCACCAAGGCCAAGCTGGCGGAATCGGGCATCATCACCATCGGCCAACTGGCGCAGACACCCGGCCGCTCGCTCGAACGCCTCATCGGCCATGCCGCCGGCGAAAAACTGTTCGCCCTCGCCTGGAACCGCGACCCGCGCGCTATCGTCACCGACCACCGCGCGCGCTCGGCCGGCGCGCAGTCGGCGCTGGGCCGCAAACCCTTTCGCGAGCAGGTGTTCCGCCCGACCCTGCGCCTCCTCGCCGATCGCATCGCGTCGCGCCTGCGCGACAAATCCTGGTCCGGCCGCACTATCACCGTCCGCGTCCGCTTCGCCGACATGCGCGCCGTCACCCGCGCCATGACACTGGGCGCGCCGGTTTCGGCAACCACCACCATAGCCGAAATCGCCGAGGAACTGGTGCGCGGCGTGCGGGACGAGCACCCGCATGAGCGCGACATCTCGTTGCTCGCCATCTCGGTGTCGCACCTGGTCCCTGACCAGGCCATGCAGTTCGAATTCTCGCTCGGCGGCCCCGATGATGCCCGCCGCCCCGGCACCCGCACCGGCGCCGCCCGCCGCCAAGCCGACGGCGCCATGGACAAGGTCCGCACCCGCTTCGGCTGGGACGCCATCGGCTACGGCTCGGTGGTGCTGGAAGCGCCGAAATCGGTGCCGGACGCATTCCGGGAACTGGCGGAGAAGCAGCTTTGAGCCCTCTTCACCTCTCCCTTTGGGGGAGAGGTCGACCCTCTTGGGTCTGGTGAGGGGGCCTTCCCCAAGCACATCACCCAGTAAAGGCCCCCTCACCCGGCTCTGCGCGCCGACCTCTCCCCCGAAGGGAGAGGTGAAGAAGGCTTCGGCTGAGCACCGATCTCTCAGTCGGGTCTCCCTCCCCCTTGTGGGGGAGGGAAGCGAGATAGGACTTGGCGTTCGCTAAGTCCGTTGAATCGAGCAGGGTGGGGGTATCTCTCCGCGAGTCCGATGCGCGCGTGGCCCACCCCCTCCCTTGATCCCTCCCCTCAAGGGGGAGGGTGTCGACTGGTGGTACGGTTCCGCACGCAATAGGAAAGTACTCAGTGCCCCACCGGCCCGATCAACCTCGACCGGATCGCGTTGGAGATATTGTCGAACAAGAACACCACCAGCAGGATCAGCAGCACCATGTATGCGACCTTGTCCCAGTCCGAATTGGTGCCCATCGACTCCAGCAGTTTGAGCCCGATGCCGCCCGCCCCGACCGCACCGATCACCGTGGCCGAGCGCGTGTTGCTCTCCCAGAAATACAGCGATTGCGACACGAAGACCGGCAGCACCTGCGGCACCACGCCATAGCGGTTGAGCGCAGCCGGGCTGGCGCCGACCGACTTCATACCCTCGCGCTGCTTGTCGTCCACATTCTCCAGCGCCTCGGCATAGACCTTGCCCAAGGCACCGGTGTCAGTGAAGAAGATCGCCGCAATACCGGGGATCGGTCCGGGGCCGAAGCCGCGGGTGAAGAACAGCGCCCAGATCAGCATGTCGACCGAGCGAATGAAGTCGAAGAAGCGCTTCATCAGCCAGTTGGCTGGGCGGTTGGCGGTGATGTTGCGGGCGGCAATGAAGGCCAGAGGAAAGGCCAGGAGCGTTGCGAACAATGTGCCGACAAAGGCCATAACCAGCGTCTGCATGAGCTTGGCCAGGATGTCGGCATGCTGCCAGGCCTGGTTGTTGAGCCATTGGTCGAGCACGAACTGCGCGTTGGACATATCCGGATTGACGCGCTCGCCGTTGAACATCAGGCCGATGCTGCCGAACAGGTCATGGCCCCAGAGTGGCGATTTCGGATCGTAGAGCCAGTTCGCCCAGCCGAAGAAGCGGCGCTGCACATAGACCTGGTTGTCGCGGATTTCCGCCTGCCCGGCAAAACCGAAATCCACCAGGACCTTCTGACCATCCTGCACGATGGCAGGAGGCACCTCAGATGGCGCCAGCGCCGCATCCGGCGTGATCGTAATCGGATAGACCTGGCCGTCGACGATAGCATCGACTTGCGTGGTGGTGATGTCGAGATAGTCGTCGCGCCCAAAGGTGACGGTCAGGCTGCCGTCTTCGTTGGGCGTGAGCCAGTCGATGGCGGCACCCTCGGGATATTGCCCCCGGCTCGACCATTGTGGGGTGATGGTTCCATCTTCGCCAAAACGCAGGCGCGGCGTGGCGCGCCAGGAGAACCAGTCCTGCAGATAGATCGAGGCGCGATCCCATTTGCCGTTCTGGATGGCCGGCCCGACATTGAAGAAGAACCAGCAGAAAATCAGGTAGAGAACCGCTGCGCCCAGGCCCAGCGGCAGACCCCAGCGCCTGAAGACGTTCTGCTTGAACACCTCGGGATACTTGTCGTGCAGGCGCTTGGTTTCGGCGATGGAAATACTCATCACGCGGCTCCCCGACCCAGTTCGAAGCTCTGCTTGCCGACCAGGCGTGTGCGCAGCCAACCCGAGAATTGGTCGATCGCGATGATCGTCACCAGCAGCAGGATGATGATGGCGTAGGTCTTGGCCGCATGGTCGCGGCCGATCGACATGCGGAACGCCTCGCCGATACCGCCGCCACCCACCGCACCGATAATGGTCGACGCGCGCACATTGATCTCCATGCGCAACAGGGCGTAGCTGACGAAGTTGGGCATAACCTGCGGCACGATGGCGAAGCGCACGCGCTCCAGCCAGGTGGCGCCGACCGAGCGCAGCCCCTCGTCTGGCTTCATGTCGGCATTCTCGACAACCTCGAAGAACAGCTTGCCCAGCGCGCCGATCGTGTGCAGCGACACCGCCGCTATGGCCGCTATCGGTCCGATAGAAAGAACGGCGGTCAAAAGGCCGGCGATGACGATTTCGGGGAAGGCCCGCATCACTTCCATGATGCGCCGCACCACCCAGCGCACCGCACCCGCGCCAACCAGGTTGGTGGCCGCGAAGAAGCACAGGCAGAAGGCCAGGCCACCGCCGATAATGGTCGAGACGATGGCGATATTTACGGTGATGACGAGCTGGTAGATGTAGTTGGGAATGTAGAAGCTGTCGGTCAGGTAGAGCCGCTCTGACGTGTAGTCGAACTTCTGGCTGCCGTCGTAATAGGGCGACTCCAGATCGAACATGGCCCGGACGATCTCGAACGGATCTTCCGGCACGAAGGTCTTGATGAAGTCGAACATATAGGGGAGGCGTTCGATGAACTTCCCCGAATTGGCAGCATTGGCATAGCCCATGGCCAGCACCAGCGCGACCACCACACCCAGGACGATCAGGATCGAATGGACCCGCCGCATCATCACCTGGCCGCGATAGTGCTGCAGCAGGGTTTGGTTGGCGGGCGAGAGGTCTTGGGCGATGTCGGCCATTGCAGTGGTATCTCCACAAACCCGATGTCATTCCGGCGTAGGCCGGAATCCATGTCCGCATCTCCGAGCAATCTGGATGTCGCGGATGACCACGGACCTGGATCCCGGCCTGCGCCGGGATGACATTGCAGGCGGTTGAGGCTACGGCGACAGGCGCCGCCGCAGCCCCAGATAATCAGCCGCCGATGACCGACTTACGGGCGTCGATGATGGTCTGGTACATGTCGACATTGGCGTCGACGAAGTTGGTGTAGCCGCCGGCGGTGAAGGCGTCGAAGCACGCGAAGTCGGCTTCCGGCAGGCCCTTGAAGAAGGCGGTGACCTTGTCCTTCATCTCGGCGGGCAGCTTGTTGGAGACCATCAGAGGGCCGTTCGGGATGATCGGCGACTGCCAGACTTCCACCAGGTCGTCCATGTCGAGCAGGCCCTTGTCGACCATGATGCGCAGGTTGCCGGAGGTGTAGCCCTCGGCGAAATCGCCCTGGCCCGAGCCGAAGGTGGTGCCGACATCCCAGGTGCCGTCGAGCACGCCCAGGACGAGGTTTTCGTGGCCGCCGCCAAAGCCGGTTTCGCTGTAGAACTCGGCGATCGGGGCGCCGAGTTCGGCAGGCAGGGCGACGTTGGGAACCAGGTAGCCCGAGGTCGAATCCGGATCGGCGAAGCCGAGCTTCTTGCCCTTGGTCGAGGCCAGGTCGGTGATGCCCGAATCCTGACGGGCGACCATGATCGTGTGGTAGCCGGTCGAGCCGTCTTCCTGCTGGGTGGTCAGCACCGGGTCAACGGCTTCCGGATCCTGCAGGTAGATGGCGGCATAGGACGAAGCGCCCATGATGGCGATGTCGATAGTGCCGCCGAGCAGACCCTGGATGATGCCGTTATAGTCCGGCGACGGGAAGAACTGCACTTCGGACACGCCCGTTGCAGCCTTCAGCGGCTCGGCGACGCATTCGGAACGACGCAGCTGGTCGGCTTCGTTTTCGCCGCCATCGAGGCCGATGCGCAGGACGGTGACGTCCTGAGCGAAGGCAGCTGATGACATGGTGAGGGCCACGGAGGCTAGCAGGATCTTGCGGAGCGCGGTCATGGATATCTTCCTTTGGTGACGCGGGGTTTGTCGGCGGACCCTGATGGGTCGCGGAACGGGGCTAAGGCGCTGGTTGAGCGCTTGATGTCTTGAGGGTGATCGGCGAGATTGACGTCGACGTCATCGCTTCCGAGAAGGCCTCCTTGAGGCCGTCGGCGCCGTAGATGGTGCGGGCGACATCGGTGGTCAGCTGGTTGGGCGTGCCGTCAAACACCACCTTGCCCTGCGCCATGCCGATGATGCGCTCGCAATAGGCGCGCGCGGTATCGAGCGTGTGCAGGTTGGTGATGACGGTGATGCCCTCGGCATTGATGTCGCGCAGGCTGTCCATGACGATCTGCGCATTGCGCGGATCGAGACTGGCGATGGGCTCGTCGGCCAGGATGATCTTGGGGGCCTGCATCAGCGCCCGGGCGATGGCGACGCGCTGTTGCTGTCCACCGGACAGCGTCTGAGCCCACTGCGTCGCCGTCGCCGCGATATCGAGCCGCTCCAGCGCCTTGAGCGCTTCGAGCTGTTCCTGGGCGCTGAACATCTGCAGCAGGTTGAGGACTGGATTGCGACCATTGAGCCGGCCGAGCATCACATTGGTGATGACATCGAGGCGCGGCACCAGGTTGAACTGCTGGAAGATCATGGCGCAGTCACGCTGCCAGTTCCGCAGCTCCTGACCGCGCAGTTCGGACGTGCGCATGCCGTCATATTCGATGTAGCCCGACGACACATCGGCCAGCCGGTTGATCATGCGCAGCAGCGTCGACTTGCCAGCGCCGGAACGCCCGATGATGCCGACCATCTGGCCCTGCGGGATTTCAAGGTTCACGTCGCTGACGGCAAGCTTGTCACCGAAGCGTCGCGAAACATTGGAAATCTTGAGCATCAGCCGCCCTCGCCGTTGAACTGCGGCAGACCTAGGGCGGGGCGATGAAGCTAGGATAACGGTTGGGTGACGGTTCGGTGACTATGCACCGGAGCGGTGAGGTGGGTTGTCACATGCTGTGGGGAGCACGACCTACCAACCCCCACCAGCCGTCACCCTCGGGCTTGACCCGAGGGCTCTACACTTGCTGCGCGTCTGGGAAGTTCAGTGCCCTCGGGTCAAGCCCAAGGGTGACGATCGGAGTATGAGCGGAACCTGCCTACTCATACTTCTCCAAAAACGCCTCAATCCCGAGCTTGCGAAAATCCGGCAGCGCCCGGTGCAATTGCTCGTGGCTCCAGTCCCACCACTTCATCGCATCCAAGCGTCCCGCCACATCGTCGCTGAACCGCTGCTTTATCGTCCGCGCCGGCACGCCCACGGCGATGGCAAAATCCGCCACATCTTTCGTCACCACCGCATTGGAGCCAATGATCGCCCCATTGCCGATGGTCACGCCAGGCATGACGACTGCGCCATGCCCGATCCAGGTGTCGTGGCCGATGGCGATGGCGTTGCTCGCCCGCCATTCGAAGAACTCCGCCTCATCCTCCTCGCCCTCGAAATACTGCGCGGCGCGGTAGGTGAAGTGGTGCAGTGAGGCGCGGTGCATTGGGTGCATGCTGGCATAGATGCGCACATTAGCGGCGATATTGGCGAACTTGCCGATTTCGGCATAGGCGATCTGCGTACCACCCACGCAGTAGGAATAGTCACCCATGCTGGAATGGCTCACGCTGCAGCCTGCGCCCACTTCCGTGTAGCGGCCCAGCGTGGACTGGGTCACCTTCGCGGCGGGGTGAATGGAGGGCTCAAGTCCAAGCTTTTTCATGCCGCCACCTTCGGTGCAAAGGCCGTCACGTCGACAACGCGGTCCGCCACCTGCACCCGCACATCCTCGTCGTGGAAAATCCCCAGTAGCGCGACGCCCGTTGCCTTCTTCTCGGCGATCATTGCGACAACCACGGCTCTATTGGTCGCATCGAGCGACGCGGTCGGCTCGTCGAGCAGCAGCACCGGATGGTCGGTGATGAATCCCCGCGCAATGTTGACGCGCTGCTGTTCGCCACCCGAGAACGTCGCCGGCGGCAGGCTCCACAGCCGCTCGGGCAGGTTGAGCCGTGCCAGCAGTTCGCGGGCCCTGCCCTGCGCCTCTGCTTTGTCGACGCCGCGGATCACCAGCGGCTCCGCCACCACATCCAGCGCCGAAACGCGCGGTACGGTGCGCAGGAACTGGCTGACATAGCCGATCGAGTCCCGGCGTAAGGTCAGCACCGTGCGCGGATCGGAGGCCGCCAGATCGACAGCCTCACCGTGATGCTGGATCACGATGGACCCGGCGTCGATGCCGTAATTGCCATAGACCATCTTGAGGATCGAACTCTTGCCCGCCCCCGATGGCCCGCCCAGCACAACGCATTCGCCTGGCTGGACTTCGAAATTGACGTTCTCCACGACGGGGAGGATCACCCCATCGCGCAGATGCATGGTGAAGGTCTTGGCGAGATTCTTTACCGACAGGGCGGTCATGACACGTGCTCCGAAGTTTCGGCTCTTGCACCCACCCTCCCCCTTGTGGGGAGGGAAGCGAGATAGGACTTAGCTTCAGCTAAGTCCGTTGAATCGAGCAGGAAGGGGGTATCTCGCCGCACGCGCAGTGCGAGTGGCTCCACCCCCTCCCAGCCTCCCCCATCAAGGGGGAGGTGCCGTCCGGCGGTTGGTGCTGGCATGGTGCCTCACACCTGCAAAATCGAAGACACGAGCAGCTGCGTATAAGGCTCGCGCGGATCGTCGAGCACGCGGTCCGTCAGTCCGGCCTCGATCACCCGGCCGTCCTTCATCACCATCATGCGATGGCTCAGAAGCCGCGCCACGGCGAGATCGTGGGTCACGACGATTGCCGCCAGCCCCAGCTCACCCACCAGCCCCCGCAACAGATCGAGCAGGCGTGCCTGCACCGACACGTCGAGCCCGCCCGTCGGCTCATCCATGAACACCAGCCTTGGCCCGGTGACCAGATTACGCGCGATCTGCAACCGCTGCCGCATACCACCCGAAAAGCTGCGCGGCTGGTCGTCAATACGGTCGGCTGCAATCTCTACCCGCCCGAGCCAATCAAGCGCCGTCTCGCGGATGCGGCCATAGTGCCGGTCACCCACCGCCATCAGCCGCTCGCCCACATTGGCGCCGGCCGACACCGTCATGCGCAAGCCATCCGCCGGGTTCTGGTGCACAAAGCCCCAGTCCGTCCGCACCAGAAAGCGCCGTTCGGCCTCGCTGAGGTCATAGATGTTGCGCCATTCGCCATCGCGCATCCGGTAGAGGGTCCGGCCCGAGCTTGGCTCCAGCGTCGCTGACAGGGAGTTCAGCAACGTGGTCTTGCCCGAGCCGGATTCCCCCACAATGGCCAGCACTTCGCCTGGCCAGAGCTCGAAATTGACATCGGCGCAGCCAAGCCGGCTGCCGTAATACTTGGTCAGGTTCTCGACCCGAAGCAGTGGTTGCTCGCTCATTCCGCCGCCTCCTTCACACCCAGCGTGCCCACATGCCCGGCCGCCCGCCGTTCTTCGCAATTGTCGGTGTCCGAGCAGACATACATGTGCCCGCCGCGGTCATCTAAAATCACCTCGTCGAGGTACACCTGCTCAGCACCGCACAGAGCGCAGGGCTCGGCAAAGTGCTGGATGGTGAAGGGGTGGTCTTCGAAATCGAGGCTCACCACTTCGGTATGCGGCGGCACGGCATAGATGCGATGCTCGCGCCCGGCGCCGAACAGTTGCAGCGCCTCGCTCATATGCATCTTGGGATTGTCGAACTTGGGCGTCGGCGACGGGTCCATCACGTAGCGCCCCTCGACCTTGACCGGATAGGCATAGGTCGTGGCGATACGGCCGTGGCGCGCGATATCCTCGTAGAGCTTGACGTGCATCAGGCCATATTCCTCGAGCGCATGCATCTTGCGCGTCTCGGTTTCGCGCGGCTCGAGGAAGCGCAAAGGTTCGGGGATCGGCACCTGATAGACCAGGATCTGCCCCTTGCCGAGCGCCTTCTCGGGAATGCGGTGGCGCGTCTGGATGATAGAGGCTTCCGCCGTATGCGTGGTGGTTTCCACCTGCGCCACCTTGGCAAAGAAGGCGCGGATGGACACCGCATTGGTGGTGTCGTCCGCCCCCTGGTCGATCACCTTGAGCACATCGTCCGGCCCGATGATCGACGCCGTCACCTGCACGCCGCCAGTGCCCCAGCCATAGGGCATGGGCATTTCGCGTGATGAGAACGGCACCTGGTAGCCGGGAATGGCGATGGCCTTGAGGATGGCCCTCCGGATCATCCGCTTGGTCTGCTCATCGAGATAGGCGAAGTTGTATTGGGCGACGGCGTTCATTCCGCAGCCTCCTGCATCTCATCTCGCGCCTCATGTTCGGCCCGCATGCGCCGGATCAGGTCCAGCTCCGCCTGGAAGTCCACGTAATGCGGCAGTTTCAGGTGCTCGACGAAGCCCGTTGCCTGCACATTGTCGGAATGGCTAATGACGAATTCTTCGTCCTGCGCCGGGGCGACGATGTCCTCGCCGAACTCCCGCGCCCGCAGTGCCCGGTCGACCAGCGACATGGCCATGGCCTTGCGCTCGGCATGGCCGAATACCAGCCCGTAGCCGCGGGTGAACTGAGGCGGCACCTTCGCCGAGCCCTTGAACTGATTGACCATCTGACATTCCGTGACCCGGATACGTCCCAGATTCACGGCAAAGCCCAGCTCCGGCACATCGAACTCGACATCGACTTCGCCGATGCGGATTTCACCGACAAACGGGTGCGTGCGGCCGTAACCGCGCTGCGTCGAATAAGCCAGGGCCAACAGGAACCCTTCGTCGCCGCGCGCCAACGCCTGCAGGCGCAGGTCGCGATCGAGCGGGAAGTCCAGCGGCTCGCGCGTCAGATCGCCGACGTCGCGATCCGGGTCGGTTTCTCCATCGGGCTCCATCAGCCCCTGGCGCCCAAGCAGGTCGGTGACGCGCGGCGCCTGTTCGGCATCGGCCTCACGCTGTACCGGCGGTGGCACATCGCCATGCACGATCGAGGGATCGAGCAGGCGGTGGGTGTAGTCGAATGTCGGCCCCAACATCTGCCGGCCAGGGAGGTCCTTGAACGTCGCCGAGATACGGCGTTCGATCAGCATCTCGCCGGTCTCGACCGGCTTGGAATAGCCGAAGCGCGGGAGCGTCGTGCGATAGGCGCGAACGAGGAAGATCGCCTCGATCAGGTCGCCCCGCGCCTGCAGCAGTGCCAGGGCCGCCAGTTCCTTGTCGTAAAGCGAGCCCTCGCCCATGGCACGATCGACGGCGAGCCCCAGTTGCTCGACGATCTGGTCGAGGCGCAAAGCCGGTACCGAGCGGTCGCCGCGACGGCGATCGGCGAGCAAAGCATGGGCATTGGCAATGGCGGCTTCGCCACCCTTTACGGCTACATACATCTCAATGTCCTTCCGTGATCCGGGTCGAGCGCGGCAGACCCATCACCGCACCATCCGCTACCAGCAGCAGGTCGATGCCGCGCGGGAACAGTTCGCGGTTATCAGCCCACTGCGCGACGAAATCCCCGGGCAACCCAACCGGGCTAATATGTCCGTGGCCCTTGATCCCAGGTCCGCGCGTGATCAGCGCGGCACCGCCATCAAGCGCCTCGACAGCCAGCACGATCGTGGTCGAGCGATCGGGATATTCCTGCGTGCCCAGGTTGAACTGATCGAGGCGTGGCAGATGCGTGTCGCCGGTGGCGAAGGCGAACGCCGCTCTGCCCGGCTCACGCACGATGGGCGCGCCGGCGTGAAAGTTCACGAAATCCAGAACGGCGGTGTCAGACCGCAACCGATCGTCCAACCAAATGCTGGTGTCGTGATCGCTCAATGTTAGCAGTACGCTAGCCAATTCGGCCTGAATGCTACCGCCAATCGACTGAGGTGTGACGAGATTTTGCACCGTCCCGGGGTTGGCCAGCGCATCCATGACGGCACGAAAGACGGTCTGCGACTGCAGGACCGGGTCGGCAAAACCGCCGTCAAGAACCATGTCCATTTCAGTTATCCCCGCGCACCATGGTGAAGAAGTCGACCCGCGTGGCGGCGGACTCATCGCGGCGCTTCTGGTCGTCCGCCTCAGCAAGTGCCTGCAGCGGCGCAATGATTTCGGCCTCCACCCGATCAGGGTCGCGCTGCCAGAGCGCATCGATCACGGCGATCACCTCGGCCTTGCCGGTGTCGCGGCCCAGGCAATACCCGTGCCCCACTTCGCCCGTTACAATGCGCACGCTGGCCCGGCTTACGCTGGCCTCGCCCATGTTGAACGGCGCCCCGCCGCCGCCAGCCCGGCCGCGCACCATGACGAGGCCAACCTCGGGTCCCCGCACCTTGCTGTGCCCAGGCTTGTCGGCCCAACGATCCCAGAGCTCGGCCAGAGCTCGCGCAGGAGCGGCAGCGAGCACGTCGAGAGCCGCCTTCCTGGCTTGTGCATTCTGCGAGAGTGCTGCGTGCATACTTGCCTCGATTTGTCTAATGAACTAGACAACTAATGTCCTGAGTCCGGTGCTACTCTCCTCGTGTGAAAATGCAATGACAGTTTTGAAAGACGAGCTTGGCGGCGTCGCCCTCTGGCGCCGCATCGCCGATGCCATTCGCCTCGATATTATTGGTGGCAAGCTGGCCAGCGGCGATCGCCTTCCCACCGAAGCCCTTCTGGCGGAACGCTTTTCCGCCAATCGCCACACCGTGCGCCGAGCCCTGGCCGTGCTGGCCGAGGAGGGCGTAGTTGGCGCCGAACAGGGTCGCGGCACCTTCGTGCGCAGCGCCAAACGGCTCAGCTATCCCATTGGCAAACGCACCAGATTCACTGAAGGGCTCGCCGGACAGGCCCATCACATCGGAACCCAACATCTTGGCGCCAGGCTCGAAAATGCCACCGCGACGATCGCCAAGGCACTGGCCATCAGGCCCGGCGAGAAGGTCACCCGCATTGATGGCGTATCCTCCGCCGATGGTCGCCCGATCTCCCGCGCCACCACCTGGCTGCCCTATCGTCGCTTTCCCGATATCGGCGAGCGGATCGAGCAGTTGCACCGCATGACGGCGGTGTTTTCCAGTTACGGCATAGACGACTATTCCCGGGCCTCAACCCGCATCTCGGCCCGCCATGCAGACGTAGAGGAAACCAAACTACTGGGCCTGGCGCCGGGTGCGATTCTGCTGGTGTCCGAGGCTGTGGACGTGGATTCGGAAGGCAATCCAATATCTTACGCGCTAAGCCGCTTTCCGGCGGAGCGGATGGAGTTGGTGGTTTAGGTCTAAGCCCGAACGCCCATCCGCGCCGCATCTCCCAGCAGCCGCACGAACTGCGTCCCTGCGGCCTCCAGCGCTCCCGAATTGTCGATCTTCACGGTCCTCGCCGGCAGCTTGTCGCCGACCCGGCGGTCCAGCCGGCCCTGGATCGACTCCGCTGTCTCACGGCCGCGGTTTGACAGGCGCCGCTCAATCACATCGCGTTCCGCCGTCACGAGCACGACAACCGCATCTGGATAGCGCTCGACCAGCGCCGGGATCACCGCGCGCGACAGGTTGGCCACCACCACCCGGCCTGCTTTTAGGTCGTCCTCGAGCCCTATCGGCAACCCGTAGCGCAAGCCATGCGCGTCCCAGTTCAGCGCAAAGGCCCCGTCCTGCTCGGCGGCGGCAAAGCTCGCCACATCCATGCTGTCATGGTCCTCACTGCCGCCATCGGCCTGCCGTGTCACCACGCGACGGACGAAGGTCACCCTACCGCTGGCCTCCAGCCGCTCGCGGGCAAAGCCGATCAGACTGTCCTTGCCGACGCCACTGGGTCCGACGACAGCGACAAAGGTTCCGCTCATATGACCCGCTGCCCCTCGCGCCAGACCGTCAGCACGATCGGAATGCCGTCTTCGACGCGCAGATGCACGAAGTCCGCCCGCTTGCCGACGGCAATCTCGCCGCGGTCATGGAACCCACCTGCTTCGGCCGGTCGCTTGGTCACCATCTGAACGGCCTTGGGCAGGCCAACACCTTCGACAGTCTCGGCCAGGCAGAATGCCGACTGCAGCATCGAGAAGGGAATGTAGTCCGAAGATAGAATATCGAGCAGGTCATGCTCGGCCAGCTTGCGCGCCGAGATATTGCCCGAATGCGAACCGCCGCGAACGACGTTCGGTCCGCCCATCAGGATAGCCATGCCCGCCTGGCGCGACGCCTTGGCGGCTTCGAGCGTGGTGGGGAACTCGGCGATGTGCATGCCCAAGGCCTCGCCCTCTTCGACATGCTCGCGCGTGGCGTCATCGTGGCTGGCCAGCACGATGCCCTTGGCGTTGCACATCTCGGCAATGGCCCGGCGCGTGGGGCCGGCATAGGCCTGCGACTGCTCGTTGCGGCGACGCACGAAGGCGTCGAAATCCGCGTCGCTCATCTTCTTCTTGCCCTGATAATAGGCGCGGCAGGCGTCCATGCTGGTGAATTGTCGCTGGCCGGGCGCATGGTCCATCAGCGAAGCCAGTCGCACCGCCGGATCGTCCTTGAAGAATTCGAAGGCCTCCATGCAATCGGGTGAGGACACTTCACAGCGCAGATGAATGTGATGCTCCGCCCGCAGCCGCCCGGCGCGCATGCCGGCCGCAATGGCGTCGGCCAGGATGCGCATATCCGGCGTGCCCATATCGGTGTCTTCATCGAGACCGACACGGATGGCGTCTAGCACCGTGGTGATGCCCGAGGCGGCAATCTGCGCGTCGTGCGCCTGCACCGCGGCCACCGGGTTCCACCGTACCCGCGGCCGCGGTGCGTAGTGAGTTTCGAGGTGGTCGGTGTGCAGCTCGACGAGGCCCGGAATCAAGTAATCCCCCTCGAGATCGATACCGGTCCGGCTGGGCGTGCCGATATCGGTGACCACCCCGCCATCCACGCGCACTGAACCCTCCAGCACCTCGTTGGCCAGCACGATCCGGGCATTGGTAAGGACGAGTTCACCGAGGGCGATGGTGTTCATGAGCGGACGATTTCCTGCGCTGCTTCTGATCTATCTGCACGCCTGCGCTAACCGAAGTTGATGACAGTTTGGCGACCGCAATGTGGTCATCCAGACGTCACGCAACTGTCGGTTAATGGTCACGGCTCTGCAAGGCAAACGTCAAACAGCGCCACTAGAAGTCCGGCCGCCCCTAGGCATTCCCTATCGGAGACAGGCCCAAATGAACCGCACCACGCTGCTTACCGCAGCCTCCACCATCGCCGTGCTCGCGCTGGCAACTCCCGCCATGGCCCAGACCAAGTTCGAGTTCTGGTATGGCCTGTCCGGCGATCTGAGCGATCGCATCCAGGACATGTGCAAGGACTTCAACGCGTCGCAGGCCGACTATGAAATCGTCTGTGTCAGCCAGGACAACTACGACGCCAACCTGCAGAACACCATCGCGGCCTACCGCGCCAACAAGCAGCCGACCATCACCCAGATCTTCGACGCCGGCACGCTCGACCTGATGCTGTCCAAGGCCTATGTGCCGGTCAAGACCGTGATGGCCGACGCCGGCCTCGACGTGGACTTCGGCGACTATTTCGCCGGCATCGCGTCATACTATTCGACCTCGACCGGCGAACTGCTGTCGATGCCGTTCAACTCTTCGACGGCGATGATCTATTACAACACCGACGCACTGGCCAAGGTCGGCTTCGAAGGCATTCCGTCCACCTGGACTGAAGTCGAGGACGTCGCCCGCAAGATGAAGGCCGCCGGCTATGAATGCCCGGTCGCCTTCGATCCGGCCGGCGTCTGGCAGTGGTACGAGCAGTTCTCGGCCATTCACAACCAGCCCATCGCTACCAAGGGCAACGGCTTCGGCGGCCTCGACGCTGAAATGGCCGCCAGCCAGGGCCTGTTCGTCGACCAGCTGACCTGGATCAAGGCCATGTATGACGAGGGCCTGTTCGTCCATAAGTCCAAGGATGTCGGCCAGAACGACCTCGACGCTTTCGCTGCCGGTGATTGCCAGATTTTCTCGGGCTCGGTTGCCGGCCACGGCACCGTCACTGCCAAGGCTATCGAAGGCCTCAACTGGCAGGTTGCCATGCTGCCGATGCGTGAAGGCGTCGAGCGCACCAACAGCCTCGTCGGTGGCGCTTCGCTGTGGACCCTCCAGGGCAAGACCGAAGAAGAATACAAGGGCGCCGCAGCCTTCTACGCCTTCATCTCCACCCCCAAGCAGGCCGAATGGTGGTCGACCGTTACCGGTTATATCCCGGTCACCAATTCGGGCTTCGAGGCCATGAAGGCCAACGGCTTCTACAACGAAGCGCCGTATGCCGGTCGTGAACTGGCCATCGAGAGCCTGACCGCCACCCCGCCGACCGAGAACACCCGCGGCATCCGCCTGGGCAACTACGCCTCGATCCGCGCGGAAATGGTCAAGACCATCCAGGACGTGCTGTTCAACAACGCCGATCCCAAGCAGGCGCTGACCGACTTCGACGCCAAGGGCAATGACATCCTCCGTCGCTTCGAAGCCACCTATGCCGGCGCTTCGCTGCTGTAGTTCCTGACTCTCCTGGCACGGGCGGCAATCAGCCGTCCGTGCCTTCCTTCTTCAGCGATCCACGGAGGCGGCCATGGAACGACGCGCCTACTACAAGAACAAGACCCTGCCCTGGCTGTTGATCGCTCCGCAGCTGATACTTGTCCTCGTGTTCTTCTACTGGCCGACCACGCAGGCCCTGTTCTGGGCGTTTACGCTCGAACAACCCTGGGGCGGCGGCAATAGCTGGGTCTGGTTCGACAATTTCCTCGCGATCTTCCGCGACCGTGAATACTGGTCGACGGTGTTGCGCAGCGGTTTCTACGCCGTCGTGGTGACCGCCATTTCGATGGCCGTAGCGCTCACTTTGGCCGCTTTCGTTGATCGCGCGCTCAAGGGCACCAAGCTCTTCCAGTCGGTTTTCGTCTGGCCCTATGCCATTGCCGCGCCGGCCGCTGGCGTCGCCTTCCGCTTCATCTTCGCGCCGGAATCGGGGCTGGTCGGCTCGATCAACGAGATCTGGCCCGGTGTGTGGAACCCGGCAATCAACGGCGTGCATGCTTTGGCGATGATCATCATCTGCCATGCCTGGCTCGGCATCGGCTACAACTTCATCTTCTTCCTGGCCGCCCTGCAGATGATCCCGCGTTCCATCTCGGAAGCCGGTGCCATGGACGGCGCCCGCCCGGTGCAACGCCTGTTCGACCTGCAACTGCCGCTGATCGCGCCGACCTTCTTCTTCCTGTTCATCATCAACCTGATCTCGAGCTTCACCGACAGCTTCGGGCTGATCGACACGATGACCGAGGGCGGGCCGGTCGGCTCCACCGAGGTGATGGTTTACAAGATCTATTTCGACGGCTTCAAAGGGCTCGATTATTCGGGTGCTGCGGCCCAGTCGATCGTCCTGATGATCCTCGTCATTGCGCTCACTTTCGTCCAGTTCAAATGGGTCGAAAAGCGCGTCCACTACAACTGAGGACCGGTCATGATCGAACGCTCCCCCATCTTCGATATCGTCACTTATGCAGTGATGATCCTCGGCCTCTTCGTCGTCATCATGCCGTTCTGGATCACCTTCGTGGCCGGGTCGCAGTCGCTGACCGAAGTTAGCCAGGTGCCAATCGTGCTCTGGCCATCGACCCATCTGTTTGAGAACCTGCAGGAAGCCTGGACCCGTGCCGATCTCGGCCCGAAAATGCTCAACAGCTTCATCGTCGCGGTCGGCGTTACGGTGGGCAAGATCACGCTGGCGGCGCTGTCGGCCTTCTCCATCGTGTTCTTCAACTACCGCGCCCGCATGGTCTGCTTCTGGATGATCTTCATCACCCTGATGCTGCCACTCGAAGTGCGCATCGTGCCGACTTACTCGATCGCCGCCAATGCCCTGCTGCCGTTCCAGTTCATTCTCGACAATCTAGGCATCACCTGGCTGATCCAGAGCCTGTCGGGCATTCAACTGTCGCTCGAATGGAACCTGCTCAACTCCTATCCGGGCCTCATCCTGCCGCTGGTCGCCACCGCCACCGGCACCTTCCTCTACCGCCAGTTCTTCATGACCATCCCCGACGAGCTGGTCGAAGCCTCCAAGATGGATGGCGCCGGGCCGATGCGCTTCTTCTTCGACGTGCTGATCCCGCTCAGCCGCACCAACATGTTGGCGCTCGCCACCATCCTCTTCGTGTCGAGCTGGAACCAGTATCTGTGGCCGCTGCTCATCACCACCGACCGCGCCAATTTTGGCACGGTGGTGATGCAGCTCAAGGCCCTCATTCCCGATCAGAACGGGTTGCCCGACTGGAACGTCACCATGGCGGGCGCCCTCATCATCATGCTGCCGCCGTTGCTGGTGGTTGCCTTCATGCAGCGCTGGTTCGTGCGCGGCCTAATTTCCCGAGACAAGTGAGACCGCCCATGTCCGCCATATCAATTTCCGGCGTCAAGAAGCGCTATCAGAAGACCGACGTCATTCACGGCGTCGACGTCGAGATCGAACAGGGCGAGTTCGTCGTCATCCTGGGCCCGTCGGGCTGCGGCAAGTCCACCTTGCTCCGCATGATCGCGGGCTTGGAGGAGATCACCGAAGGCGAAATCTCCATCGGCGGCAAGGTCGTCAACGATCTCGAGCCGCGCGAACGCGGCTGCGCCATGGTTTTCCAGAACTACGCGCTCTACCCCCATATGAGCGTGCGCCAGAATATCGGCTACGCGCTCAAGGTCGCCGGTATGAAGCGGGCCGAGCGGGACGCGAAGGTGCTCAAGGTCGCCAAGGCCGTCAGCCTCGAGCCCTATCTCGATCGCAAGCCGGGCGAGCTGTCAGGCGGCCAGCGCCAGCGCGTCGCCATGGCCCGCGCCATGGTGCGCGAGCCCGAGGTTTTCCTGTTCGACGAGCCTTTCTCCAATCTCGATGCCAAGCTGCGCGTCGCTATGCGCGCCGAGGTCCGCAGCCTGCATCGTAGCCTGGGCGTCACCTCGGTTTTCGTGACGCACGACCAGACCGAAGCCATGACACTGGCCGATCGCCTGATCATCATGAACCAGGGCGTGGTGGAACAGGTCGGCAAGCCGAGCGAGGTCTATCACCACCCGGCCAGCCTGTTCGTTGCCGATTTCATCGGCTCGCCCGCCATGAACCTGGTGCGCGGCTTCTTCGGCGCGGACGGCTATTTCCGCCACGGCAAGGGCGGCATGATCCACCTGCCGGACCTGACCCGGCACCATGTGAGCAAGGAAGTCTCTATCGGCATTCGCCCCGAGCTCGTCCGGCGCGTCGCATCTGGCGCCAAGGGCGCCTTGCCCGCCGTCGTCGACTATACCGAGGAGCTCGGCGCCAGCCGCCTAGTCTATGCCGACATGGACGGCAGCCGCATCATCGCCGTCGATACCGGCAGCGATGCCTTGGGCACGGGCATGCCGATCCATCTCAGCTTCGCCGAAAGCGATGTGCACGTGTTCAGCCACGACACCAGCCGCCGCATCGATACGGCCAGCCAGCCTGCGCAGACCCCCACAACCGTAACCGCTTGAGAAGGACACCTGACATGAGCAACATCATCGGCACCGGCTTCAATGTCGGCTCGACAGACGGCGAAGTCGCCAGCCTCTACGAAGACATGCGCGCTTTGGCCGAAATGGGTGTGGATACCGTCGAACTGGGCATCACCAGCCTCGACCTGATCTCGGGCGGCCGCATCATCTCCGAGCGGTTGGACCGCGTACTGGCCGTGACCAGCCAGTTCGATTTCCGCTACACCGTGCATGGCCTGGTCTCGTCCAACTTCATGGACGCCGTCACCCAGCGCTACCAGATCGACGCTGCCAAGGCTCTGGTCGAGTTCTGCAACCGCATCGGCGCGGGTATCCTGGTCCAGCATGGCGGCTGCCTGCGCGCCGACCAGATCGCCGAGCGTGCCGGGGCTGATCAGCGCGAGCGCGAAGCGCTGACCGAACTGGCCGACTTCGCCCGGCCGCAGGGCGTCCGCATCGCGCTCGAAAACATCTTCACGACCGAGCTCGGTCAATATCGCCAGACGCCGGCCGAGGTCGCCGCAACTGTCAAGGCGGTGAACCACCCCAACGTCGTCGCGCTGATCGATTTCAGCCACGCCTATATCGAGTCGACCTATCGCGGGCTCAACTTCCGCGAGCAGATCGCCGCCATGGCTCCGGTCACCGGGCACCTGCATGTCCATGACAGCTTCGGCCGTCCGCAGGGCTTCTACAAGCCGTTCTTCCCGCAGGAAAATACCGCAATGGGCGTTGGCGACCTGCACATGCCGCTCGGCTGGGGCGATATCAACTGGGACAGCATCTTCGCCGAGCTAACCTTCCTGCCCGACACCGTCCTGATGATGGAAATCGGTCGCCGCTATCGCAGCGAACAACCGGCAAGCCTGGCGATGGCACGACGGTTGGCCGGGCTGGATCGGCCCGAAGCGGTGGCGGCGCAGTAGGCAAGCAAGAATACTCCCATCTAACCTCCACCTGAAAAGGGGGAGGAATCCGGCTGGTGTTCGTCGCTGATGGTGCCCCAAACGCGATCTGTCCCTCCCCCTATCATGGGAGGCTAGGTGGGGGTATCCCAACAAGGACTCTCCTTCGCCGCTCCCCTACCCGGCCAAGTACCCAAACTGCGCTTTGTGCAGCACGGCATAAGCCCCATCCTGCGCCAGCAACGCCTCGTGCGTGCCCTCCTCCACGATCCCTGTCTCGTCGATCACGACAATCCGGTCAGCGTGCTGGATCGTCGCCAGGCGATGCGCGATCACCAGCGTCGTCCGGCCCTCCGACAGCTCTGCCAGTGACCGCTGGATCGCCACCTCGGTTGCCGTATCCAGCGCCGAGGTCGCCTCGTCGAGGATCAGGATCGGCGGGTTCTTGAGGAATATCCGGGCAATCGCCACGCGCTGCTTCTGCCCGCCGCTGAGCTTCACGCCCCGCTCGCCCACCATCGTGTCCAGCCCATCCGGCAATCGCTTGATCACCGTATCGAACCGGGCCCGCTTGGCTGCTTCCCAGATCGCCTCGTCGCTGGCGCCAAGCTGACCATAGGCAATATTCTCGCGGATAGTGCCGCCGAACAGGAACACGTCCTGCTGCACAATACCGATCTGGCCGCGCAGCGAGTTCTGCGTCATGTCACGGATGTCGATGCCGTCGATGCTGATCGAACCGCTATCGAGCTCATAGAAACGCGGCAGCAATGAGCATAGCGTCGTCTTGCCGGCACCGGACGGACCGACGATCGCCAAGGTCTCGCCCGCTTTGACCGACAGGTTCAATCCCTCAAGCACCTTGCGGCCGGCCTCATAGGAAAACGCCGCGTCCTTGAACGCGATGTCGCCCCTGAGGCTGGTGACCACCTTCGCCCCGGGGCGATCAGCAATATCGGGTTCGGTATCGATCAGCCTAGTGAACCGCTTGAAGCCGGCGATGCCCTTGGGATAGCTCTCCAGCACACCGGTGATCTTGTCGATGGGGCGCAGGAACACCTCCACCAGCAGCAGGAAGCTGACGAAGCCGCCATAGGTCATCTCGCCCTGCACCACCAGCCAGGAGCCGGCCAGCATGACCAGCAGTTGCACCAGGCGCGTACTGAGATAGGTGATGGTGATGCTCGCCGTCATGATGCCATAGGCCTTGAGCTTGGTCGTGCGATAGGCCTGGTTATTGCCGGCGAACAGAGCGGCTTCGTGGCCCTCATTGGCGAAGGCCTTGACCACGCGGATACCGCCGATCGAGTCCTCAATGCGGGTATTGAACTCGCCCACCCGGCCGAACAGCTCCTGCCAGTTCAGCGTCATGCGCGAGCCATACTTGCTCACCAGCCAGGTCACAACTGGCACCACGATGGTGGTGATCAGCGCCAGCTTCCAGTTGGTCACGAACATCAGGATGAAGGCGCCGATGAAAGTCATCACGGCGATGAAGATGTCCTCGGGGCCGTGATGGGCCACCTCGCCTACATCTTCGAGATCCTTGGTGACATGGGTGATCAACTGGCCGGTCTTGTTGTTATCGAAGAAGCGGAAGCTGAGCTTTTGCAGGTGGTCGAACACCTGCCGCCTCATGTCGGTCTCGATCGAGACCCCCAGCACATGGCCGAAATAGTTGACCACGGCATGCAGCGCGGCGTTGACCGCGTAGATAGCGAGCAGCACGCCACCGGCGATCAGGATGAAGCCGAATTCGGAACGCGGCAGCAGCGAGTCGATGAAATATGCGACGGCCAGCGGAAAGACGAGTTCGAGCAGGCCGGCAATGACGGCGCAGCCAAAGTCGAGAATGAAAAGGCCCCTATAGGGGGCGTAATAGGAAAAGAAGCGTCTGATCATGAAGGGCACTAACTAATGTTCGGGCAGCTGTCAGCCGTGGCCGACCGGCAGCAAAGAGCGCAGGTCGAAGGCGTCACCGACCTCATCGGTGGCAGCATTTGCCGCAATTGCCTGCTCCAGGGCAACTATATCCAGCATTTCAGATGGTACCCAGCCGCATCGACAGCCATGCGGATCGAGATGGGCGTCAGCGACTTCGCGATAGATCGATCCAAGGGCGGCGGCCATGCATTCGAGTGCCTCGATGGGCGACATGCGGGTCGATGCCAGTGTTCCGGAATAGGAGGCCAGCAGGGCGGCGCGGATCGCCACGAAGGTGGCGTGGTGGTCGGCCATTTCTCTCTCCCTTGAGAATGCAAACGGAGGGTGCCGCGTACGGCACCCCCCAGCGCGCATGCATGGTGATTATTCGAAGTCTTTGGAGGCGGTGAAGGAGACCTTGTAGGCACCCAGTGAATTGGCGGCGACGGCCGAAGTCGCTTCGAATCCACCGCCCGGAGCCCAGGTCGCTTCCACGAGGCCGTCGAAGATCGACTGGCTGCCGTTGACCGCACCTGCACCGACCCAGATATTGCCGCCCTCAAACGCCAGGGTCAGGGCCTCGGTGGCCTTGTATTCGGCGCGAAGGCGCACTTCGAGGCCCTCGTCATCGGCAATGGCGGTGTCGCTATCAAGGTAGCGGACCGCGCCCTTCAGCACGATCTCTTCGGTGATGTCGATCGTTGCCGAACCGACGGCGCTCCATTCACGCTCCGCATTGGCGTCGACCGCAGCAGCCAGCGCGAACATGTCGAACTTGGCTTCGCCTGAGATGATACCGTTCCACCAGCCGGTGTCGTTGGCAGCGAGGGCGGCGCGGGCTTTGAACTTGTCAAACGTCGCGGTAACGCCGGTATGGATGGCGAAGTCATCCAGGCTACCATCGAGAATCTCACCGGCAACGGCAGTGAAATGTGCCGAGATGGTCTCGCCGCCATAGGAGATCACGCCGATAGCAGAGCCGGCATCGGCGCCGGTGTTCAGGGCTTCGAGCGCCCCGCCAACTTTGACGCCATTGCCGAGATCCGACACGATCTGGATCGAATGATCGTCGGTGTCGTAGACGCCGCCCGCTGCGTTGTCGAAGGCTACGCCATCGCCAACGTCGTCGGACAGGAAGGACTGGATCCAGCCGAAGGCTTCGTCATCGTCGAGGTTGGCGATCGAGTCCTGCAGGCCCGCCGAAACCACCGTCGTGTCGCCGACCGAAACATAGGCATAGTCGAATTCGACGCTGCCACCGCCGTAGTCAAATGCCTCGTTGAGAATGCCAAGCTCTTCGTAGCCGTAGATTTCGACGACGGCCTTGGCCGGACCAAAATCGCTGGCTGCCGTACCGACGAACTTGAGGTAGGTCTCGACATAGGTTTCCCAGTCCTCGCCTGCGCCATTGTCGTCAATCGCCAGGAAATCGCCGCTATAGGCCAGCGGATTGGCGCCGGCCAGGTCGACGGTATCGCCGTAATCGCCCCAGTAGAATTCGTAATAGACGCTCCCAGTCACCTGCAGGCAGTTCGTATCCGAGGAGAGCGTGAGACCGCTCAGCCCGAGTTCATCGCAGATGTCGAGCGAGGTGAGCACGCCCAGATCGGCGGCATAGGCCGGTGTAGACAGGAGTGCAGTGGATAGAAAAAGAGTGTGTAGTTTCATCATGTTGCCCCAAACGTCGGAGGAAGACGCTCCGCACGTCTGGGGCAATTCGACTTATAAATGGAGTCTCATTCTCATGTTAATATGACGAACATGCATCCGCCGTTGCAGGAGTGCAACATATATGAGTGTACTAGTCATGTTAATCAAGACGGATGACCGGAATCCAGCGCTAACGCTGCGTTTCCTCGAGCTCGATCAGCGTGCCGTCGAAATCCTTGGGATGCAAAAAAAGCACCGGCAGACCATGCGCCCCAAGCTTTGGCTTGCCATCGCCCAGCACGCGCGCCCCGCCTTGGATCAGCGTGGCTGCCGCTGCACCTATGTCAGGTACCTCAAAGCAGATGTGGTGCATGCCGCCCGCCGGGTTCTTGGCGAGAAACGCCGTGATCGGCGACCCCTCTCCCAGCGGCTCCAGCAGTTCCACCTTGCTATTGCCGGTGTCGATAAACACCACCGTCACCCCATGCTCGGGCAGCGCCTGCGGCGCCCCGATCCGGGCGCCAAGCAGATCGCGGTACTTGGCCGAGGCAGCAGCAAGGTCGGGCACGGCGATGGCGATGTGATTGAGGCGGCCGATCATCGATTGCTCAACCTTCCCTCGATCTGGCTCAGCACCGAGAATGCGGCGCTCAGTACGTTTGTCCCGGGACCGAAAATGCCGGCCACGCCGCAATCGAACAGGAACTGATAGTCCTGCTCGGGGATGACGCCGCCAACGATGACCGTCACCTCGCCCAGTTCCCTATCCTTCAGCGCCTCGATCAGTTCCGGCACCAACGTCTTGTGGCCAGCGGCCAAGGAAGATACGCCGACGGCATCCACCTTGAGTTCATCGACATGCGCGGCCACTTCCGGGGCCGTTTCGAACAGGTCGCCCATATGGACGACAAAGCCCAGGTCCGCGAACGCGCTCGCGATCACCTTGGCGCCGCGATCATGCCCGTCTTGCCCCATCTTGGCGATGAAGATGGACGGCGCCCGGCCCCGCGCCGCCTTGAAGGCGTCGATGCGGCCGGTGATGGCGGCAAATTCCGGATCGTCGCCATAGCCGTCGGCATAGACGCCGGAAATGACGCGGGTGATGGCATGGTGGCGGCCGAATACATCCTCCATCGCTGCGGAAATCTCCCCCAGCGTCGCCCGCGCCCGCGCCGCCTCGATGGCCGCCTCCAGCAGATTGCCCTCGTCCTTGGCGGCGTATTCGCGCAAGGCGGACAGCATCGACTGGCATGTCGCTTCGTCGCGGCTTGCCCGGATTCGCTGCAGCTGAGCCACTTGCTCCACCCGCACCTTGGCATTGTCGATGTCGCGCACCTCGATACCGTCTTCCACATCGAGCCGGTAGCGATTGACGCCGACGATGACATCCTCGCCGCGATCGACACGTGCCTGCCGCTGCGCTGCCGCCTTCTCGATCTCGAGCTTGGGCTGCCCGGACTGTACCGCCTTGGTCATGCCCCCCAGCATCTCAGCCTCGCCGATCAGCGCCTTGGCGCCCTCGACCAGCTGGCTCGTCAAGGCCTCAACATAGTAGGAGCCACCCAGCGGATCGACCACGTCGGTGATCCGGCTTTCGTGTTGCAGGATCAGCTGCGTATTGCGGGCAATGCGGCTGGAAAATTCGGTGGGCAGCGCGATGGCTTCGTCGAACGAGTTGGTATGCAGCGACTGCGTCCCGCCTAGCGTCGCCGCCAGCGCTTCGATGGTCGTGCGGACGATATTGTTGTGGGGGTCCTGCTCGGTCAGCGACACCCCCGAGGTCTGGCAATGGGTCCGCAGCATCTTGGATCGCGGGTCTTTCGCCCCGAGGCCGGTCATGATCTCGCTCCACAGCTGCCGCGCGGCGCGGAGCTTGGCGACTTCTAGGAAGAAGTTCATGCCGATGCCGAAAAAGAAGCTCAGCCGCCCCGCAAAGGCATCGATATCAAGCCCGTTGGCCTGCGCAGCCCGGACATATTCCATGCCGTCGGCCAGCGTATAGGCCAGCTCCTGCACCGCCGTCGCCCCCGCTTCGTGCATGTGATAGCCCGAGATCGAGATCGAGTTGAACTTGGGCATATGCCGCGCCGTATGGGCGATGATGTCGCCGACGATCCGCATGCTGGGCTCGGGCGGATAGATATAGGTGTTGCGGACCATGAACTCCTTGAGGATGTCATTCTGGATGGTGCCATCCAGCTTGACCTGCGGCACCCCCTGCTCCTCGGCGGCGACGATGAACATGGCGAGGACCGGAATGACCGCGCCGTTCATGGTCATCGAAACCGACATCTGATCGAGCGGGATGCCGTCGAACAGCACCTTCATGTCCTCGACGGAGTCGATGGCGACGCCGGCCTTGCCGACATCGCCGACCACGCGCGGATGGTCGCTGTCATAGCCACGATGGGTGGCGAGGTCGAAGGCGACCGAGAGGCCCTTCTGGCCCTTCTCCAGCGCCTGTCGGTAGAAGGCGTTGCTCTCCCGCGCGGTCGAGAAGCCGGCATATTGGCGGATCGTCCACGGGCGGTTGGCATACATGGTGGCGCGCACGCCACGGGTGAACGGCTCGACGCCGGGGATTTCGGCGTTCTCGCCGAAGTACACCGGCTTGACTGATATCCCGCCATAGTCGCGGTCAAGCGAGGCAACTGATGTGTCGCGCAGTTCCCTTTGGGCGAGGGCGGCCCAGTGGGCAAAGGTGGTGCTCATATTTTGGTTACGTCCCAGTCCTCATGGCCCGCCAAACCGTCTCGCCCAAAGGTATACGTCGTGCGAGCGACCAACTTTGAACCACGGACCACGGAGCAGGTTACCTCGAAGGCCTGGTTGTCTTGAAAGGTGCCGTCCGGATAATCCTCAACAATACAATCGGTGCTACGCTCCTCAGAACTAGCGCTGACAAAGCGTTGCTCCATGCGCGTTCGTGCAATGCTAGCCGCTGCTTCGGCACCGATTGGCGAGGAGAAATGCAGGATCAGCGGCATGGCCGCGAAGAGTAGTATCGTAAGCGTGATCACGATGCAGATCAGGTAGAGGCCGAACCGATTCGCAGTCATCACACCGCCTCAAACTCAAGGATAACCTGATCCACTGCCAGCACCGCGCCAGCTACCGCATGCACCTTGCTCACCCGCGCGCGCTTCTCGGCCTTCAGCACATTTTCCATCTTCATCGCCTCGACAATGGCCAGCGTCTGCCCATCCTCGACGATATCGCCCTCGGCCACATCGATCCGCACCACCTGCCCCGGCATCGGGCAAAGCAGGAAGCGGCTCATGTCGGGCGGGACTTTCACCGGCATGTGGGACAGCAGCGCCGCGACATGCGGCTGCACGACCAATACCTTGAGGTCGGAACCGCGATAGCGGATGCGGAAGCCCGAGGTCGTCTGGCTAACCTTCAGCACCGCCCTCCGGCCGTCAGACCAATCGAGCCGCGCCAGCCGGTCGCCGGGATGCCATGACAGCCGCGCCGCTGCGCTGTGCCACGCGGCGTCGACGACCGTCTCTAGACCATGCGGATGCAGCGTGACCGTCGTCGCGACCTCGCCTGCGGTCACATGCCAATGCGACACGGTGGTCGCTCCACTCCGGCGCTGCTCACGCCGCGCCATCATGATGGCTGCGGTAGCAACCACGTCGAACTTGGCTTCTTCGCCCAATACGGCGCCATGGAACCCCTCGGGGAACTCCTCTGCAATATAGCCCGTCGTCAACCGCCCCTCGCGGAACCGCTCCTGGTCCATCACGGTCGACAGGAACGGCAGGTTGTTGCCCACCCCTTCGACCTCGAAACTATCGAGCGCCACCGCCATTGCGTCGATCGCCTCCAGCCGAGTCGGCGCCCATGTACAAAGCTTGGCGATCATCGGATCGTAGAAGGTGGAGATCTCGCCGCCTTCGAACACGCCGGTATCGTTGCGCACGGCCAGTGTGTCCGACGCGCTTTCAACCGGCGGCCGGTATCGCACCAGCCGTCCCGTCGACGGCAGGAAATTGCGATACGGGTCCTCGGCATAAAGCCTCGACTCGATGGCCCAGCCGTTGCGCTGCACTTGGCTCTGCGTCAGTGGCAATTTCTCGCCATTGGCGGCACGGATCATCAGCTCCACCAGATCGAGCCCGGTGATCAGCTCGGTCACCGGATGCTCCACCTGCAGGCGGGTATTCATTTCGAGAAAGTAGAATTTGCGATCCGCATCGACGATGAACTCCACCGTCCCGGCGCTGGTGTAACCCACCGCCTTGGCCAGTGCGACCGACTGCTCGCCCATGGCCCGACGCGTTGCGTCATCGAGAAACGGCGACGGCGCCTCCTCGATGACCTTCTGGTTTCGCCGCTGGATCGAGCATTCGCGCTCGTTGAGATAGAGCACGTTGCCGTGGCTATCGCCGATCAGCTGGATCTCGATATGCCGCGGCTCGGTGACGAATTTCTCGATGAAAATGCGGTCATCGCCAAAGGACGACGCAGCTTCCGACTTAGAGCGCTCGAAGCCCTCGCGTGCTTCCGCGTCGTTCCAGGCGATGCGCATGCCCTTGCCGCCGCCGCCGGCCGAAGCCTTGATCATGACGGGATAGCCGATGGACCTGCTGATGGTGACAGCGTGTTCCGCGTCGTCGATCAGTCCCATGTGCCCTGGAACGGTCGAAACTCCCGCTGCCGCCGCCAGCTTCTTGGACGTGATCTTGTCGCCCATCGCCTCGATCGCCTTCACCGGCGGCCCGACGAAGATGATGCCGGCTGCCTCCAGCGCCTGAGCAAATCTGGGGTTTTCCGAGAGGAAGCCATACCCCGGATGCACGGCCTGTGCGCTGGTCTGCCTGCAGGCGGCGATGATCTTGTCGATCTGGAGGTAGCTGTCCTTGGCTGGCGACGGCCCGATATGCACCGCCTCGTCGGCCATACGGACATGCAGCGCCTCGCGGTCGGCGTCGGAATAGACGGCGACGGTGGCGATACCCATCTTGCGCGCGGTCTTGATGACGCGACAGGCGATTTCGCCGCGATTGGCGATGAGGAGTTTGGTGATCATTTTTCTCTCCTCACAACGGAATATTATCGTGCTTCTTCTTCGGCATGGCATGCTGCTTATGCCGCAGCGTCGAGAACGCCCGGATCACCCGTCGCCGCGTCCCATGCGGCAGGATCACATCGTCGATGAACCCCCGCTCCGCCGCGACGAACGGATTGGCGAACCGCGCCTCGTAGTCCGCCGTCCGCTGCGCGATCTTGTCCTTGTCGCCCAGTTCGGACCGATAGAGGATTTCCGTCGCGCCCTTGGCGCCCATCACGGCGATTTCGGCTGAGGGCCAGGCGTAGTTCACATCCGCCTTGATGTGCTTGCTCGCCATCACGTCATAGGCGCCGCCATAGGCCTTGCGCGTGATGACGGTGACCAGCGGTACGCTGGCTTCGGCATAGGCAAACAGCAGCTTGGCGCCATGCTTGATGATGCCGCCATATTCCTGCGCCACGCCGGGCAAAAAGCCGGGCACGTCGACAAAGGTCAGGATGGGGATTTCGAAGCTGTCGCAGAAGCGGATAAAGCGCGCGGCCTTCTTGGAAGCGTTGATGTCGAGGCACCCCGCCAGCACCAGCGGCTGATTGGCTACTACGCCCACCGTATGGCCATCCAGCCGGATGAATCCGCACAGGATATTGCCGGCATGATCCTTCTGGACTTCGAGGAAGTCGCCCTCGTCGGCCACCTTCTCGATCACCTCGCGCATGTCATAGGGCTTGTTGGCGCTATCGGGAATGACGGTGTCGAGGCTCATATCGGCCCGGTCGACCGGATCATGCGTCGGCAGGCGCGGCGGCTTCTGGCCAGCAGCCAGCGGCAGGTAGGCGAACAGCCGCCGCACCTCGAGCAGGGTCTCGATATCATTGTCGAAGGCCGCATCGGCCACCGAGGAAATCTTGGTATGGGTCGAGGCGCCGCCCAGCTCTTCCTGCGTCACCGTTTCGTTGGTGACCGTTTTCACCACATCCGGCCCGGTCACGAACATGTAGCTCGTGTCTTTCACCATATAGATGAAGTCGGTCATCGCAGGCGAATAGACCGCGCCGCCCGCACAGGGCCCCATGATGACCGAGATTTGCGGCACCGCGCCCGAGGCCTGCACATTGCGCCAGAACACGTCGGCATAGCCACCAAGCGAGGCGACGCCCTCCTGGATGCGCGCGCCGCCGCTATCGTTGAGCCCGATCACTGGCGCGCCATTCTGCAGCGCCAAGTCCATGATCTTGCAAATCTTCTTGGCATGAGTCTCGCTCAGCGAGCCGCCAAAGACCGTGAAATCCTGGCTAAACACATAGACCAGTCGGCCCTCGATGGTGCCCCAACCCGTCACCACGCCATCGCCGGGAATAATCGTCTCGGCCATGCCGAAATCTACCGCCCGGTGAGTGACGAACATGTCGTATTCTTCAAAGCTGCCCGGATCGAGCAACACGTCGAGCCGTTCCCGCGCCGTCAGCTTGCCCTTGCCATGTTGCGTATCAATGCGCCGTTGCCCACCGCCAAGCCGCGCCTGTGCGCGCTTGTCTTCGAGTTCATCGATAATGATCTGCATGGCGGCTCTCCGGCTTTGGGCCCACACTAGCGCGATGTCGTACAAGTCCCAAGACAGCAAAGCGCGTGACTGTTACAATCGCACAAGAAGCAAACTGTAATTTTGTGGAGTTGTGAAGATGGCCGCACGCAAGGTCTTTGCCGGTGCCCGTTTGCGGGCGCTGCGCAGCCAACACAAGCTGACCCAGGGCGAGCTTGCTGCGCGACTAGACCTCTCGGCCTCTTACGTCAACCAGCTCGAATCCAATCAGCGCCCGCTGACCGCATCGGTGATGCTGGCGCTGGCCGATGGCTTCAATCTCGACCTGTCCAGCCTGATGACCGATGCGTCGGACCGGATGGTGGCCGACCTGCGCGAGGCGCTGGCCGATCCGGTATTCGGCGATGGTGTGCCAAACCTGCAGGAACTCAAGACCGTCGCCGCCAATGCACCCGACATGGCGCGGGCCATGCTTCAGCTCTACGAGACGTATCGCAAGACCAACGAGCGCCTCGCCAGCGTCGATGCCGTGCTGACGCGCGACCCGCAAGCGGGCATGCAGACGGCGTATGAGGAGGTCCGCGACTTCTTCCACTATGCCGATAACTACATCGACCCGCTCGACCGCGCCGCCGAGGCCTTGGCGACCGAATTGGGCGAGTTCGGCCCCGATCGCCTCAACCGGCTCATCGCCTATTGCGGCGAAGCGCATGACCTGCGCGTGGTCCTGACCGCGCCCAGCCGCCCCGATCTGATCAAGGATTATGACCGCTCGACACGCACGCTGGCGATCAACGCGCGGCTCGAACCGGCAACGCAGTTCTTCCAGATCGCCGCGCATCTGGCCGGGATGGAACAGACCACCCTCCTCGCGCAACTGCTCGACGCCGCCAACTTCAAGACGTCGGAGGCCCGCTCCATCGCCCGCATGGGTCTGACCAACTACTTCGCGGGCGCCTTGCAAATGCCCTATGGCGCCTTCCTCAAGGCGGCCGAAGCACATCGCTACGATATCGAGGAACTGGGCCATCTGTTCGGCGCCAGCCTCGAACAGATCGCCCACCGGCTCTCAACTATGCAGCGCCCACGCGAACGCGGCGTGCCATTCTTCTTTGCCCGGGTCGATGCCGCCGGCACCATCACCAAGCGCCATTCCGCCACCGCGCTGCAATTCGCCCGCTTTGGCGGCGCCTGCCCGCTATGGAACGTGCATCGTGCCTTCGAGGCGCATGGCCAGATCACCAGGCAACTGGCGGAAACGCCCGACGGCAACCGTTACCTCTGTCTCGCCTGGTCGAGCGAAAAGCGCAGCGGCGGCTACAATGGGATCACCCGACGCTATGCCTATGCACTGGGCTGCGAGATCAGCCATGCCAACCGCCTGATCTATGGCGGCGATATCGACCTGCCGCGCGCCATATTCGATCCGATCGGCGTCTCCTGCCGCATCTGCGAGCGGCGCACCTGCCCGCAACGCTCGGTGCCGCCGTTGGCCGCCAATATCAGCATCGATGCCGATCGACGCGCCATCGTGCCCTACCAGATCGGCTAGGCCGTCATCGACCGCCGCAGCCGGATCGCCGCGGCCGCGGCTTTCGGATCAGGCGGCAGCACCGCGTTCTTGAGTGCGATTGAATAGGGGTCCTGCGGATTGTCCAATACGGCACGCGCATTCCCCGCTTCGATCACCACTCCATTGCGCATGATGATCACGCGATCGGAGATGTAATAGGCCGTCGCCAGGTCATGGGTGATGTAGATGATCGACACCTTGAGCTCGTCGCGCAGCGCGCGGAACAGGTTGACGATGCTCATGCGCAGCGAGGCGTCGACCATCGAGACCGGCTCGTCGGCGACGATCAGCTTGGGCGACGGGATCAGCGCCCGTGCCACCGCCACGCGCTGCAATTGCCCTCCCGACAATTCGTGCGAGAAGCGCCCCTTGATCTCGGCCAGCGACAGGCCCACCCGCTGCAGCGCCTCATCGGTCAGCCGCTCCTTGGCCGCATGATCGTCCGCCCCCGCAAAACGGTGGGCCGTGGCGAACAGATAGGCATCGACCGGCGTCAGCGGATTGAAGGCCTCGAACGGGTTCTGGAAGACCGGCTGCACCTTGGTCATGAAGGCTTCGCGCTGAGCGCGCTTGCGGATGGTACCGATATCGACGCCGTCAAAGATCAGCCGTCCTGAATTGGGCACTTCATTGCCCAGGATCATCTTGGCCATGGTCGACTTGCCCGAGCCGCTTTCGCCGACAATCGCGAAGATTTCCGGCTTTTCCGATGTCAGCGAAAAGCTCACATCGTTTACCGCCTTCATGGTCTTGCGGGAGAAGAAGCCGCCGACCGGGTAGAGCTTGGTGACGTGGTCGAGTTCGAGCAACATGGTCATGCGACGGCCACCTCCCCAGCGCGGAAACAGGCGACACGGCCGCCGGTGGCGCTGGGCAGCATTTCCGGCACCTCCTTGGAACAGCGATCGATGGCGATCGGGCAACGCGGATGGAAGCGGCAGCCTGACGGCGGGTTGGCCAGGCTCGGCGGCTTGCCGGCCAGGCTCTTGCGCGTTGAGACGTCGCCGATGCGTGGCAGGCTGGCGATCAGATGCGCAGTATAGGGGTGCTGTGGGTTGTCGAACATGGCCTGCGTCGGCCCCTCCTCCGCCAGCCGCCCGGCATACATGATGGCGAGGCGATCAGTAATAGCGGCATGGACCGACATATCATGGGTCACGAACACCACCGACGACCCCAGCCGCTCCTGCACTTCCTTGATCAACCCGAGCACATCCTGCTGCACCAGCACGTCGAGGGCGGTGGTCGGTTCATCGGCGATGATGAATTCCGGTTCGCACACAGTCGCCAGCGCAATGGTCACGCGCTGCCGCATGCCGCCCGACAGCTGATGCGGAAAGGCCTCCAGCACATCTGGATCGAGCCCAAGCCGCTTGAGATGGCTCTCCACCCGCGCCCGAAAGGCGGTGCGATCGAGACCCATATGCCGGAAGGCAAAATTGTCGAAGGCATGTTTGATGCGGCGCACCGGGTTCAGCACGCTCATCGACCCCTGCATGATGTAGCTCAGGTTCTGCCAGCGCGCCGCCTTCATCTTGCCGGGCTCGCCATAGACATCGATCTGCTTGCCGCCGAAGTCGAACTTGACGCTGCCATCGACCACGCGCATCGGCGGCCGGATGGCGCCAGCCAGGGTCTTGATCAGCGACGTCTTGCCCGAGGACGATTCCCCGGCAATGCCATAGACCTCGTTGCGGCGCACAGTCAGGCTGATCCCATCCACCGCCCGCACCTCACGACGCACGCCGAACAGGTCGTTGATATAATAGGCCTTGAGGTCCTTGATGGTCAGCACGTCGGCCGCCTGCGTGGCCGGTTTGTCCTTCGTCATTACCTGGCTCATCCTCACGCCCCCATGCGCGCGAGGCGACTGCGCGGATCGATGTATTCGTTGACCGACATGGCCAGCAGGAACAGCCCGAGGAACAGGATCACCACCGCCACCATGGGCACCGCGATCCACCACCAGATGCCAGCGACCATGGCCGAGTGGGCATTGGCCCAATAGATCATGCCGCCGATGGTCGGCCGGTTGATGTCGGAGAAACCCAGGATCGACAGCGTGACCTCGAGGCCGATGGCCCAGATCAGGTTGTTCATGGTGGTGAAGAACACGATCGGCATCACATAGGGCAGATGCTCGCGGAACAGCACCTGCCCCGTCCGCATGCCCGAGAATGCCGCGTGGCGGGTGAATTCGCGCGTTCGCAGCGACAAGGCGACCGAGCGGATCAGCCGGCTGTCATGCGTCCAGCCCAGCATGGCCGCTGTGAAGGCCAGCACCACCCAGGTCATCTGGTCGCGCAGCACGAAGACCAGCAGCAGCAGGATCGGGATGTTGGGCAGCGCGCCCAGCGTATCGTTGAACGCCATGATGATCTGGTCGGTGCGGCCACCGACATAGCCGGACACCAGTCCCACCACGATGGCGATGATGCGGCTGATGACCGCCACCACGATGCCGAACATCAGCGTGTTGCGCATCGACGCGGCCAGTTGCCAATACATGTCCTGGCCGCGGCTGTTGGTGCCCAGCCAGTATTCGCCGCCCGGGGGCATGTCGGGGATGACGGCATAGGTCATCATCTCGTCATAGGGCGCGAAGAACGACGAGATCACGATGGCGACGATAACAAGCAGCAGCAGCGTGCCGAAGAGGAATTCGCGGTTGTAGCGGAGCAGGTCGAGCAGCACTTTGAACATGGCGCTATCCAAGTTTCACGCGTGGATCGATGAGCGGATAGAGGATGTCGATCAGAAAGACCGCGGTGGCGACAGCGATGACCGAAAAGGTGGTCACGCCCAGCACCAGGCTGAAATCGCCGGCATAGATGCCCGCCACCATCAGCTTGCCGATGCCCGGATAGTTGAAGATGAACTCGACGATCACGGCGCCGCCGAACACATTGCCCAGGCTCAGTGCGAGGCCGGTCACCTGCGGCAGCATGGCGTTGCGCGCCACATACTGCGAAAACACCGTGCGCGACGGCACGCCGCCCAGCTCGGCATAGACCACATAGTCGTCGGTCACGATATTGGAGACCAGCGACCGCATGGACACGAACCAGCCGCCCATGCCCACCAGCACCAGCGTCAGCGCCGGCAGGGTGCCGTGCTGGATCACCGAGACGAAATAGGTCCAGGTCGCCGCTGGCTCGAGATTGAGCTGCGCCCCGCCACTGATGGGCAGGATGGGCCAGAGAAAGCCAAAGATGATCAGCAGCGTCAGGCCAGTGATGTAGGTCGGGATCGGCTGCAGGGCCATGACGAGCAGCCCGATGACCTTGATGCTGCGGGAATCACGGAAATAGCCCGCGATAGCGCCGAGCAGGTTGCCCAGGCACCAGGAGATGATTGTCGCCAGCGTCAGCAGCCCCATTGTCCAGGGCAGCGCCCGGCCGATGATGGTCATGACAGGTGTTGGGAAGGCCGACAGCGACGGCCCGAAATCGCCTCTGACAACGCGACCCCAGAAGGTGAAATATTGCGAGATCAGCGAGCCGTCAGTGCCATAGAGCTCGCGCAGGGACTGACGCAGGATCTCTACAGATCGCGGGTCAGTCGCGCCGAAATTGGTCACCAGCGAAACCGTCTGCTCCACCGGATCGACCGGCGAAAAATGCGCGATCAGGAAGGCCAGCGTCACCCCGGTAACGACGACGAACAGGAACTGGCCGAAGCGCTTGGCCACATAGATGAGATAGCCGTGCATACGCATCCCGGTGTTTAAGGTGCGAAGGGAGGGTCCGGCCGGATTGGCCGGTCGGACCCTGCGAGGCGCGCTTAGGGGGTCGGCGCGTCTGGGTTCGCCTTGAGCGCCACGATCATGTAGCGCAGGTTGCTCCAGTTCGGGCCCGATGCGGCATAGGGGTTATCCGCCGACGGGTAGCCCGTCCAGTAGGTCGTGTCGAAGGGCGCGAACTTGTTGTAGGCCATCAGCGGGATCATCGGCATCTCCTCAACCACCAGCTTGAGATAGTCGATGCCCAGCGCCACTACTTCGGGCGAGTCGAAGGCCAGCGAGCGATTGCGTTCGATCAGTTCGTCGAGACGCGGGTCCTCCCAGCGCTGGAGGTTGCGTGGGGGCTGGATTTCGCCGGTCGGCTTGATGAAGTCGCTGTGGTAGCTGTCGAGGAAGAAGCTGAGATCGGGGTGACCACCCCAGGTTTCCACAGTCCAGTAGATTGCCGCTTCGAAGTCGCCGGTGCCGAGACGCTGCCCGTTGGTCGGGCCTGCCACGTCGACCGTCGCCTTGATGCCAGCCTGGCTCCATTGCTGGGCGATCGCGGTACCGGCACGGGCCAGTGTCGGGATGGCGTCGCCTTCGACCATCAGGCGGATTTCAAATGGCGTGCCATCCGGCTTCAGCCACTGATTGCCATTCTTGGTGAAGCCGGCTTTCTGCAACAGTTCGGTTGCGGCCTGCACGTCCTGGTTCCACCAGCCATAACCGAAAGCGCGCTTGAGTTCGGCTTCGTCGGTCGGGATCTGGTCGGGCCACTGGCCCCGCACCATTTCAGCCAGCTGGCTGGCAATGTCGGGGTTATAGGGCTTGATCGAGCGGGTACCGGTATTCAGCTCGAAATTGGTGAGCCAATCCTGCATCGGCACGAAATAGTCTTCCGGCGCCGATCCTGTTGGAGGAACGCCCAGAGCCGAGAGGTTGGCGGCGCCACGATACGAACCGAGCGCCACAGCCCGGATGTCGATCAGCAGTGCCAGGGCCCAGCGCACGTCCTTATTGTCGAACGGGGGCTTCTGCAGGTTGAACAGGACCGATGGCAAGGTCGGATCGGGATGCGCGAAGGGGAAAGTCGGTAGCCAGGCGGCCACGCTGTCATTGTCCTTCATCAGCGAGAACATGCCCTCGGGGGCGATGTCATTGATCACGTCCAGGTTGTGGTTGCGCTGGGCGATAACGCGGGCTTCAGGGTTACCCGAGGCGGCATAGACCACGTATTTCACATCGGGCGCTTCTTCCTGAAGCATGCCGATAGTGGTGCGCTGCCAGTCGTCACGCAGCTTCCAGATCGCCCAGTTACCGGCCTTGTCGTAGCTGTTGAGCACGTAGGCCGACAGGGAAATGGGCGGGTTGTTGTTGAAGGCCAGCGGATCTTCGACCTTCTCGAACACATGCTTCGGCATGATCCAGGCGGCGTTCCAGCGCACCGTGAACAGGGTGTGGAAGCGGGAATTGGGCGCCTTGAGATGGAAGATCACCGTATTGCGGTCCGGCCGCTCCATGCTCTCAACGTTGAGCGTGAATGCGGCGCTCCAGCCCATGCCGGGGTTATCGATCTGCGTCTGCACGGTGTAGGTCAAGTCGTCGGCGGTGAACTCGACGCCGTCACTCCAATAGACGCCCTCGCGCAGCTTCACGGTCATGGTGGTGAAATCGTCGTTGTAGATCGGCGGCTCGGTGGCCAGCGCATTGGTCCAGGCGTCGTCGCCGCCTTCCGGGTTGATCCACCACAGCGTATCGGTGGTCAGCTGCTGCTGGCCGTTGACGCTGGCGCCGCCGCCGGGCGCCCACAGGTTGAACCAGTCGGCGTTCTGCGCCGTCGGCCCCTGGATGATCAGGGCTTCGTTACGTGGAATGCCGGCAATGAAATCCTGGGCGAAAGCCGGGAGCGCCAGTAATGACGCAACCGCTGCCAGGGCGATCTTTCTAAAGAGCCTCATGCGTTTCCTCCTCGGTGCTCGCGGAGCGAGCGATCCCTCTCCTCATGAGCCAGCTGGGCCGGCCCGGCGAACTGTCCTCGCCTGCACCGCGCGCCATCGGGCGCATTCGACTCCCCGCAGGCAGCAGGTTCGTGCGCTCTTTATCGACAATTTTGGCAGACTGGGCAACTGCTAGATTCAGAATTTCTCAGATTTGCGCGGTTTGCGGCCTTTTCTGTGCATCTCAGTCAACGGTTGCTCTCTCATATTATTGACAAAGAGGCATTTTGGCTTAGCTTGCGATACATCGGGCGCCCTGTATCGAAGCAGGCGTCGACCCGCATGATCACGGCCGGTCTTCTGGAGGAGGCGCGGCACAGCAAAGCCATCAGAAAGCCGCAGAGGACCGCGCAATGACTGCCCCGATCAACGTCACGACCAAGGTGCATGCCGACAAGGCGACCGAGGCCTATCATCCGCTGTGGAACTGGTTCGGCTATGACGAGCCGAACTACACCTATTCCGAACATGGCAAGAAGCTGCTGGCTGAGCTGACGGCGCTCAGCAACACGCCGCCGCATATCCGTACCCACAATCTGCTGACGTCAGGCGACGGCGTGCCCGCTTTGAAGTGGGGCTCGACCAACGCCTATACCGAAGATGGAAATGGCAACCCGGTCTATGACTGGACCATCATGGACAAGATCTTCGATGCCTATGTGGAGGCGGGTAACGTTCCACTGGTGCAGATCGGCTTCATGCCCGAGGCGCTGTCGGACTTCGAGGGCGAGTATCGCCATCACTGGGAGCCCGCGGACAAGTACGCCACCATCATGACCGGCTGGGCGGTACCACCCAACAATCTCAAGAAATGGGGCGATCTGGTCTATGCCTGGGCGCGGCATATGGCCGACCGCTACGGCGAAGACAAGGTCTCGACCTGGCCGTGGGAAGTCTGGAACGAGCCGGACGGACTATACTGGCATGGCACCATCCCCCAGTTCTGCGAGATGTATGATGTCAGCGCCAAGGCCGTGAAGCGCGCGCTGCCCAAGGCGCGCGTTGGCGGTCCACACACCTGCGGCGCCTTTTCCAACCCCAAGGCGCAGAAATTCCTGCGCGAATTCCTGCAATATGTCTTCGACCACAAGTCGCCGCTCGATTTCATCGCCTTCCACGCCAAGGGCAATCCGGTAATCTGGCAGGATCACGTTCGCATGGGTGTTCACAAGCAGCTGCGCGACATCGAGACCAATCTCGACATCATCAACGAATTCCCCTCGCTCACCCACCTGCCCGTTGTCATCGGCGAAAGCGACCCGGAAGGTTGCGCCGCCTGCTCAGCTCGCGTCCATCCGCAGAACGGCTACCGCAACGGCCCGCTCTATGGCGTCTACGTCGTCGAATCCATGCTGCGCACCTATGAGCTGGCCAAGCTCAAGAACATCCACATCGAAGGCGCCGTGACCTGGGCCTTCCTGTTCGACGACCAGGCCTGGTATGACGGCTTCCGCGACCTCGCCACCAACGGCGTCGACAAGGCCGTTCTCAACGGCTTCCGTATGCTGGGCAAGCTGGGCGGCAACTGGCTGGCCAGCGAAAGCAGCCACCGCCGCGACCTTCAGGAGATCATGGAGCACGGCGTGCGCGGCGAGCCCGACGTCAACGTCGTCGCCACCCGCGACGACAAGGGCGTCAGCATCCTCGTCTGGCACTACCACGACGATGACGAAGCCGGCCCCGACGCCGAAGTCACCATTGCCGTCGACGGTTGGGACAAGGGCAAGGCCTCGCTCAAGCACTATCGCATGGACGAAACCCACTCGAACTCGTTCGGCGTGTGGAAGGCCATGGGCAAGCCAGCCAACCCCACCGGCGCCGACTATGCCAAGCTCGAAGCCTCGGGCCAGCTCGCCCAGATCGAAGACGTCGCCAGCGTTCCGGTAAGCAACGGCACCATCACCCTCCGGACCACCCTCCCCCGCCAGGGCGTCTCCCTCCTGCGCCTCGACTGGTAGGTCCGACACGGAGCGCGCCCGGAGTAGCGGGCGCGCTCTTCGTTATGCCTTTAAGCACCGCGCCCTTTGTCAAGTCTACGATGGAATGGGTAGCGGAAGGTCCGCTTGTGGAACAGTCAGTCGGAAAAGCAGATATACGCCGATTGGCGAACCTGGGACCGTGTATGGATGGCTCTCAGTTGACAAGGCTATTGAACGTCTCAGTTGCTGGTTGGTGCGGCCGGGGGGCAATTCGGGGTGCCAGCAATCAGCCATTAGCGAGAATGACAGTGGATAGTAAGCCATGCGGGAGGGGTTGAGTACGGAGTGGGACGCGGCCGGAGTACGCCGCGTCCCGAACGGCCTGGAGGACAATCCGGCCGCTTGAATACAATGCTATGCGGCCGCCGAAAGGCCCTGCAGCGCCTCGACGATCAGACGGTGGTCGTCTTCATCGGGTAGCCCACTGACACTGGCGGTCCCGACGAGCGTGCCATTGCGCAGAATGAGCGGAACGCCGCCACCGCTGGCAACATAGGTTTCCTTCGGCAGGCGGAACCGGTCATTGAACTCGTATCGGCCCGCCTCAGCCTCAAGGCGAATGGCAAGGGAACTCTTGTGGAAGCGATGCGCGACGGCACATTTGCGCGCGGTCCAGTCGAGGTTGTCGATGGTTGCGCCTGGCAGCAGGGTGGTAAAGATGGGCGATGACCCATGCCTAACCTGAATGGCGACCGGCGCCCGCTCAGCGCTTGCGCGCTCCCGGATGGCCTGGCCAAGGGCCCACACAAACTCATAGTCGAAGCGGTCGAGCAACAGCTCTTCTTGTTCTGCAGCCAGGCCTTCCAAGGTATAGGTCATCATGAAGTTCACCTATGAATTGTCGTCGATCGGATAGGCTACAAAGGCAAAGCGCTCACTGTTGGGGGACCAGCTGTTCACGTTGATCGTGCCCTGCCCGCCGAAGAGGCGAGCAACGGTTTTGCTTTCCGCCCAGCGTTCGCCATTAACCAATCTCAATTCAACCCAGAGGTCGGCCGGGTGGCCGCGGGTGCCAGTTGGGTAGGCGAGATAAACAACTCTGCTCCCATCTGGGGAGATGTGTGGAAACCAGTCTACGGTCTCGCTCTCGACCAAGTGCTCCGCTTCCGAGCCGTCTGCCCGCATGCGGGCAATCTGGGCGTGACCAGAAAAGGCTTCGGTATTGAAATGGAGCCATTGCCCATCGGGGCTGTATTCAGGGCCATCGGCCGGTGCGCCGCGAGAGGTAATCTGGCGGAAGCCGCGACCGTCCGATCCTATCGTGCAGATTTCGGCAGACAGAAACTTCATTTTGCCACCGGACATCTCAGCAGCGACGCCGACAAACGCGAGTTGCTGGCCGTCCGGGGAAACGCCATGCAGGAAGTGCAGCATGCCGGCGGGGCCTTCCACGCCGGAGACTTTCACCGCAGCGCCACCGGCCAGCGGTGCGCGATAAAGCTGCCAATCATCATACGTCGACACGAAAATATGCTCGCCGTCAGGATCGAGAACATGATCGTTGTTCATCCGTGGAAGGCCAGTCAACGCAATGGCCTCCAAACCCGGATTTCCAACCGGCATGCGCCACAACTTACCCTCGCCGTTCAGGATCAAGGTATCGCCTGCAAGACTCCAGTTCGGCGCTTCGAGCAGCATGTCGCGGGTCTCGAACAGGAGTTGGTTCTGACCGGTCGTCGTATCGTAGATCCAGACTTGGCACCGCTGGTTGGCCGCCAGTTCTCGCATTGGGACACTCATGTCAGGATGTGCCCCCGTGTCTGTACCAAACTGCGGTCGAGCAGGTGCATTACGTCGATAGTCAGATCATGCGGCACGAGGGAGCTTTGTTTGAGACCATCGCGCAGACACCGTGCGGCCTCCTCGATCTCCCAACGGTATCGGTGCTCACTTGCAGTATCGACCAATACCTCGACCTCCCGACCGCGCGAACTGAATAGAGCCCGGCCTGGATTGAAAAGGTTGTCGGTCACGGACAGCCAGCCCTCGTCACCGATCAGACGGAAGGTTGAGATATCGGCACCCTCCGCGCCCGGAACGAAACCGCCTGACATAACGGCATGGCCATCGGCATTGCTGATGTGAATGGCAGAGGCACTGTCGACGCCGCGCTCCGTCAGGCGACCCGATGCGGTTATGTTGACGTCCTTGAGCAAATTGGGTGCCAGGCCCGCGAGGATGTTCATGGGATAGACCATGCATTCGAGCGTGAAGCTGCCGCCGAGTTCAGGGTCGGACACACGGGAGTCCTTCGGCCCACCCATCGGGCCAATCGAACCGGCGAAGGCTCGGGGTGTGCCAATGTCACCGGCCTGGACACGCGCCGCAAGCGTGCGGAACAGCGGGTTGCAGAGGGTCCACATGGCATCCATCACGAACAGACCCCGCTGGTTGGCCAGGTCGATAATGTCCTTTGCCTGCTCGGCATTCATCGCGAATGGCTTTTCCACCACCAGAGGCTTGTTACCCTCGAGCATAAGCCGGGCATGCTGGTGATGATGACTATGGGGCGTCGCAATATAGACGATGTCCACATTGGGGTCGGCGGCTATGGCGGCATAGTCACCATAGGCCTTGTCGATGCCATGCGTTGCAGCGAAGGCCTGCGCGCGACCGAGGTCGCGCGACGCCACAGCAACACACTTCGAACCCGGCGTGCGAGCAAGGTCTTCGGCAAACAGGCTGGCGATCCAGCCCGGTCCGATGATACCCCAGCGGATGTCAGTTGTGCCTGCCACCTCAGAGTTCCTTGATGCGGATATTCCGCCAGCGGCAGGCCGCTGTCTTTCCCCACCGGCCCTCGCCAAGGCCGTTGTGGTCATTGTCGTGGACCTCGAAGGCTATGTGACCCTTGGGCCCGAGGAATTCGGCGACGTCATCGGCGTTGTAGTTGGGGAACTGCATCGTCGCGAAATCGATCGAGGCGATCAGCAGGTCGTTGATCCAGACCGAGGCCTTGGGCTTGGCGCCGACGAAGAGAATGCGGAAGGCGTTCCAGTCGTTAAACTTCCAGACGGCCAGGAACTCCTCGACGGTGCAGTGCTCGGTCAGCAGGTCCCTTTTAGCCTGAGTGAACTTCTCGATCGAAGTCGCCGGGTCATCTTCCTTCAGGCCGACGGGCGTGCGGTTTTCATCCGTCTTGACGTCGAGCGCGAAGGGCACGGCGTGGAAACCGCTGATCCCGTTACCATAAAAGCCGCCGATAGAGCCGGACTTGCGATGATCAAGGAGAACCTGGAAACCGTGGAATGTGTCGGGCTTCTTGCGCAGCATAATCCCCGTGTCGGCCGGCCAATCGGGATTAGCGTCGAAACGGAGCTCGAAGTCACCGTACTTCCTTTCGGTCAGGATATAGCCACCCCAACCACTGCCGGGCGTGTCCTGTCGACCGACGATCGCACCATCCTCCACGGTCCAGACGGCCGGATGCGCGGCGGCCTGCTCGTTGTAGTCGGCTGGAAAGGCGCCAGGGTATGCTTCTTGGATTGCTGGACCGCCCGGCCAGATTTGGCCATAGGTACGCGGCGTGGAAAACCAGCCATCGAGGGTCTTGCCATCAAAGAGCGAGACGAAACCAGTCTCATCAGCATGAGTCATTTGTCAGTATCCTGTTGTGGTCGTTGAAATCGGAAGGTCAGAGCCGTTCGCCTGAACCAGCGTCGAACAGAGAGACAAGCGCAGGGTCGATCTCGAATTCGACAGTCGGCGCTTCATCCAGGCCCTGGAGGGTGTCGACGCGAATGGAAAGCGGCGCTTCGCCCAAGCGGCCCCAAAGAAGGGTTTCGGCGCCCATTGGCTCGACCGACGAGATTGGGGTCGTTGCGCGAAATGGCAGCTTGCCACTCAGACGTGTGCCAATATGTTCCGGGCGAATACCCAGAACGGCCTTTGTGGTCGCGGACGGCGCAGTCGCAAACTGATAGCCCTCCAGGGGAAGTTCGAACCCCTTGCCAGCGAAGCGCGCCTTGCCACCGCTCACCGTCACTTCGCCGTCATAGAAATTCATGCCGGGCGAGCCGATGAAGCCAGCGACGAAACGGTTCTGTGGGTGACGGTAGATTTCCTTGGGGGTGCCGAATTGACGGATCCTGCCGCCCTCCATGACGGCGATACGGTCGGCCAGCGTCAGGGCTTCGATCTGATCGTGGGTCACGAAGATCATGGTCGCGCCGAGCTGCCTATGCAGCCGCTTCAGTTCAGAGCGCAGTTCGGTTCTGAGCTTGGCGTCAAGATTGGACAGCGGCTCGTCGAACAGGAACACACTTGCCTGGCGCACCAAGGCCCGCCCAATGGCAACACGCTGGCGTTGGCCACCGGATAACTGCCGCGGTTTGCGATCGAGCAAGTGAGTGAGTTGCAGCACTTCGGCGGCCTCGGCCACGCGCCTTTCGATGGTCGCCTTGTCGCCACCGGTCATACGCAGGCCAAACGACAGGTTTCCACGAACGGTCATCTGCGGATAAAGAGCGTAGGACTGGAACACCATGCCGATGTCGCGATCTTTTGGCTCATGCCACGTGACGTTTTCGTCGCCGATCCAAATCTGGCCGCCGCTGGCGTCCCGGAGCCCTGCAATCACGCTGAGCAAAGTTGACTTGCCACAGCCCGAGGCACCCAACAGGACGACAAACTCCCCAGGCGCGATCTCGATGTTGAGGTTGCGTATGACATGAACGGCGCCATAGGAGACGTTGAGGTTGCGTACCGACACGCCTTTGGTGCGGCCACCGTTGGTTACGTTCGACATGGTTCAACCTTTCAATGCGCCGTCTGAGATGCCGCGGACGAACCAGCGTCCCGAGACGAAATAGACGAGGAGTGGGATGGCGGCGGACAGCATGGTGGCCGCCATGTTCACGTTGTATTCCTTCTCGCCGTACTGGCTGGTCACGATGGAACTGAGAAGGACGGTCATGGGCTGGTTGTCGCGGCCGGCGAAGATCAGGCCGAACAGGTAGTCGTTCCAGGCGCCGGTGAACTGCAGGATGACGCCGACGATCACGATGGGGGTCGAAATGGGCAGCAGGACGTAAAAGAAGATCGACCAGAATCCGCCGCCGTCGATACGAGCGGCGCTGAACATTTCCTCGGGCACTGCCGCGTAGAAGTTGCGAAACAGCAAGGTCATGATGGGAAGCGTAAAGCCTGTGTGGATCAGAATGATGCCGGGCAAGGTGCCGAACAGGCCGGTGGCGGTCATCATCCGCACCAGCGGGAAGATAAAGACCTGGATCGGCACGAACGTGCTGACCAGCAGAAGCGTGAAGACGAGATTGGCACCCTTGAAGCGCCAGAACGAAAGCGCGTAGCCGTTGATCGCACCCAGCACGAGCGGGAACAGCGTGCCCGGAAGGGCGATCTTGAACGAGTTCAACAGACCCGGTCGCATACCCTCGCAGATGCGCCCTGTACAAGCGCCCGACCATGCCTTGATCCAAGCGTCGAATGTCAGCGCCTGCGGCCAGGCAAAGATATTGCCGGTGCGGATTTCAGCCATCGGCTTTAGAGACGTCACGATCATGACGTAGACCGGCAGCAGGAAGAACAACGCTGTCAGCACCAGAAAGATGTAGAGCGCGATCCGTGAAGCCGAAACACGACCAGGTTTGCGACCGTCGGGAATGATTGCGGTGGTCATCAGTGAGCCTCCCCTGCAGTGCGTGCGCGGCGGAATAGGAAGATGGCGAAAGGCACACCGACCAAAAGGCAGATTGCGAGGAGCATGACCGTGGCAGCGGCAGTGGCCTGGCCAAGGTTCGAGCGCTGGAACAGCATGTCCATGACGTATTTGGCTGGAACTTCGGTGGCTGTCCCGGGCCCGCCGCCGGTCATGACGACCACGAGGTCATAGATTTTGATGGCGGTCAGTGAGAGTAGGACGGCCGCGGTTGCGATCATGGGCTTGATCATGGCCGGGATGACGTGGACATATACCTTCCAGCGCGCCACGCCTTCGATCCGGGTCGCATTCCAGATGTCCTGGTCGATACCGCGGAGCCCTGCCAGCATGATCACCATGCCGAGGCCAGTCGCCTGCCATACGCCAGCGCCGACTAAGGCATAGATCGCCGTATCCTGACGCGTCAAGAAATCGAACCGGAAGCCGGCAACACCCCAACTGCGAACTGCAGCCTGGACGCCATAGGTCGGATCGAGAACCCATTGCCATACAATGCCGGTGACGACAAAGCTCAGAGATGCGGACATCAGGAAGATGGTGCGGAAACCATCCTCGAACCGGATGTTCTGATCCAGCAATACCGCTAGTAGGTATCCCAGCATTAAGCAGCCGCCGATGAAGAGCAGGCCGAATACGGCGACATTGAATACTGCCGCCTGCCAGAGGTTGGATGAGAATAACCGCGCATATTGTTCCATTCCAACGAAGTCGTTGGAGGGCAGCAATTTCGAGCCGGTGAAGGACGTCCAGATAGTCCAGCCAAGACCAAAGCAGAGGACAACGACGACGAAAAAGATGGTCGGCGCCATCGCCACGACGGCTGGCAATTTGCGTAAGCGTATGGGTAAGGCCATGACAGACTCCATCAAGCCACGACTTTGCGGTCAGGCGAGGATCAGGAGGTCGGCGGGCCGGGGGGACCCGCCGATGCGAACTAGATGGAGGTGCTAGTTCGTTGATTGAAAGGTGCTCAGGACGGAGGAGACCAGGCTTTCAGGCGCCGCAGAGTCATCGCTCCAAAACTGACCGATCGCGTCCTGCAGGCCGGTTCGGCGGTCTGGGGACATGACATAGGATAAGCCCGGCAGGCGCTTTGCCGGATCCTGCAGGACCGCCATAGCCTTCTGCGTGCAAGCGTCCATTTGACTGACGTCGGTATCGAGGGTTGCTGGCATGGAACCCTTGGCGATGTTGAATGCCACCTGGGTTTCGGGTTCGAGCATGGTTTGTGCCAGCAAAAGCTGACCGCCCCGTTCAGCATCGTCCTTGGGGAACAAGAACATGTCGCCGGTGAGAATGATTGCATCATTTTGCGGACCGAGCATGCAGCCGTATTCGACGTCGGCAGTCTGACCGGCCGCCGTAAATTCACCCTTTGCCCAGTCGCCCATGACCATCATCGCAGCCTGACCGGTCGCCACCATGTTGACGGCTACGTTCCACTGGCGGCCCGGGCTGCCTTCATCGTCATAGTCACGCAAGCGTCCGAAGATTTCAGCAGCCTGCTTGAAGCCGTCTGAGTTGATGGCGGCCTCGTAATTTTCGCCCTGCATCTGCAGATAGACATCCGGGGCGACACCGGCGAGGACCTTGTAGAACAAGATAGCAAGCTGCCAGTCCTGACCACCGACGGCCAATGGAATGATGCCAGCTTCCTTGATCTTGTCCATACCCGTGAACAGATCGTCATAAGACTGCGGCTCGGCGATACCAAGGTCCGAGAAGACCTTCTTGTTGTACCAAAGCCAGACTTCGGACTGAGAGTTGATCGGCGCGCCGTAGACGTGACCGTCGCGCGTGATCGAATTCCACACGAAGTCGGCAAGACGATCCTTCCAGTTGTTGTCGGCGGCCACCTGATCGATGTCGGCCATCAGACCGGCAGCATAGAGTTCGTCGAGATCCGTGGACTGCATCTTGGCGGCGCCCATCGGGTCCCCAGCGACAATCCGTGTGATCGCAGGAGCAACAGAGTCCCCCGGCACGGCGAAGTCGATCCACTTGCCACCTTTTGCCTCGAATGCAGACGCAATCGCATTGAGAGCCGCAGACTCACCGCCTGACACCCAATTGGAATAAACCTCGACGCTTAGGTCGTCCTGCGCACGGACGGACGTTGACACGAGCAAAGCAGTTAGGCCGCACAACGCGGACTTTGCGTAGATATGCATTCCCTTTTCCTCCTCAGGAATGGAACCACCGGCCCATCTGGCCGTGAATGGCGCCCGCCCCGCCTGATGTCCCAATCCTCTTTGAGGCATCACCACATGATGGTATGGTAAGGCTACGTCACCTAAGTGTAGTATCGTTACTACAACCACTTTGCAATAGCGTTCTTGCAGTCTATTGATCGATAGCGGGTTCGCTCAACGCGGACGGGAGAAGTAATGAGTCGGCACAAGAAAACGACGCTGGCGGACATCGCTGCAGAGACTGGTTATGGCACAAACACCGTCTCACTGGCCCTGAGGGGTAGCACGCGCATCTCCCAAGAGGCGCGCGACGTCATTGCCAAGGCAGCGCGGGACCTCGACTATGTAACTAACAATTCCGCCAAATCGCTGGTCACCAAAAAGAGCCACACCGTCGGAATGCTGGTCGAGTACCTGACGAACCCGCAGCCCACGGCCGTGGCTACGGCACTTGAACGAGAGATGGCTGAGCGCGGATATGGTGTATTGTTCGCGACAAGTAGCACTCCGGAGCAGGAAACCGCCGCTATCGACATGTTTCGCCGCAATGGCGTCGATGGTCTGCTCATCTATCCGGTAGACCATACCAATTTAGATCACCTCCGCCGGCTACGAGACCGCAACTTCCCGATCGTAATGTTGGTAGGCATGCGCGACACCGGTCTCGATGCCGTCGGAGTGGACGAGTTCCAGGCCTCCTACGACGCTACCACACACCTAATCGCCTTGGGACATAGCAAGATTGGCGCACTCGGGCCCCTGGCGGACAAGCCGCTCAAGATCGAGGGGTACAAGCATGCCCATCGTGTCCATGGTCTTCCACTCGACGACCATCAGATCTGTGAGCCCATCGGTTTCAGCATGGCCGCTGGCTATGAGGCAATGGAACGGTTGAATCAACGAAAGCTCGGACTGACGGCACTTTTCGCCACTGGCGATATGTACGCATTGGGCGCAATGCATTGGGCCAAGGTCAATGGCGTGGATGTGCCGGAGCAACTCTCTATCGTCGGTTACGACAACATAGAATTCGGGGAGTTCTCACATACATCTCTGACGAGCGTGCGAAACGATGGGGCCACTCTCGCAAAGGCGGCAGTCGAGCAGCTCATGCAACTGATCGAATCAGACACCAAGCTGCCTCCACCGACCTTGAACCTACTGCCTGGTGAACTGGTCATAAGAGAAAGCTCGGCACGACCAGGTGGGCGCTCTTGGGTCGATGGCGAAGCGAACTATCGCTTGAAATGTGCTGAAACTGGCAAATAGAGCGGCCGATCTAGTTCACATGTCTCATTTGGGGTCGAAAGCAGAACAACGGTCCCCGGCGGAGGCCCCCCTACCCCACCCGATCCAGATACCGCTTCTTGCTCGGCTGCAGGTGATCCACGCAGAGCTGCGCCAGCACCCAGTTGTCGCGCCCCTTGAGCATTTCGATCATCAGCCGGTGATGCTCATGCGCAATGCGCAGCGAGTCGGTATTGCCCATTGAGTTGGCCCGCACCGGCAGGCTGAGCCGCATATAGAGCTCGATCGACTGCACCAGGTGACTGTTCCCGCACGCCCCGAACAGCGTCAGGTGAAAGCGGTCATTGGTCTCATGCACCCCGCGCAGGAACCCCGCCTCGATATGCCGTCCATGCTCCTCGTGGATCAGGTTGAGCTCGTCGATCAGGCCCTGCGGCGCTGGCAACGGGATCCACAGCGCCGCCTGCCGTTGCAACAATTCGCGCACATCGTAGATTTCCTGCACCTGCCTGGAGGTCAGCGACCGCACCGTGGCGCCGCGATTGCGCTCGCGCACCACGATACCCATGGCTTCCAGTTGCACCAGCGCCTGACGGGCAAAGTGCCGCGTGACCGCAAAGCGGGCGAGCAGTGTGTCTTCGGTGAGGCGCGTACCCGGCGCCAGGCGCCCGAAGATGATGTCTTCCTCCAGGGCGCGGGCGATACTCAGGTCATCATGCTCAAGATTGGCTTTTTCGGTGGTTTCCAAGATCGACTCCGCACGCGTAGCTCCAGTCTATAGCGGATTTTTCGTCGGGTCGAATTGCGACAATGCGTAGATATCCTCGACCAGCTTGAGGGTGGCCAGATTGTCGGCCGGCGCAGTTTCGAACGCCTCGTCTCTATCGAGGCTATCGAGAAAGTGTGCAATCGCTGCATCATACGAACCCTGATAGGTCGCATCGGCGTCAAACGTTTCGTCGCGCTGTTCGGCACCAACTGCCGTCAGTCGATTGCCATCCAGCTCAAGCGTCCCCTTGCTGCCCATTATGCGCACGCGGTCGCGCGGGATTGGCGGCAGGCCATGCACAGCCAGGTTGCCGAGCACATGCACCAGCACGCCGTCACTCCGCCGCCGTAGCGTGATCGCCGCGACATCCTCGGCCACGATGTCATCGTTGGTCCGCTCCAGGCGAGCGGCCACCACGTCCATCTCGCCCAGCAGATAGCGCAGCGTATCGAGCTGATGGATCAGCACCTCCATCACCAGCAACCTTTGCTGCTTCCGAAAGAACGGCTGCCGCACCAGCGCTGGCCGGTCGCCATCAACCAGGATCATGCCGCCAGACATGAAATCGAGACTGACCTGCCTGATGTCGCCGGCCAACCCCTCATCCAACCATTGCTTCATCCGCCGATACCAGGCGCGGAACCGCCAGTTCTCATGCACCATCAGCCGCGGCGTGCCTGACAATCCGGCCACCAGCGCCTCGGCCGCCCCGTACGTGGTCGCCAACGGCTTCTGGCACAGTATGTCGATGCCAGCAGATGCGACCAGACTTACCAGCTCGGCATGGTATTCCCGCGGGGCCGCGATATCGACAATGTCGAGCTCTTCCGCCGCCAGCATAGCGGCTGCGTCGGCATAGGTTCTTGGAATGCCGAAGGCGTTCGCCCGCTGCTGCCGCGCCTGGCCCGATGGGTCGGCTATGGCGACCAACTCGATGCGGTGCCCCTGTTTTTGCCAGGCCGGCAGGTGATAGGCCGTCACCCACCCTGCCCCGACAATCCCGACTCTTCGGCGTTTCACCACGAACGCTCCTCAAACTTTGTCGTCATTTTTGTCAATAATCTTGAGCTATAGCAACCCGCTCTCCGCAAGTTATCGGGCAATTTCTGCGAAATTGTACACGAACCCTTCGCTTCTTTATTGACAATATGCCCAAGCACCTTAGTTTGTCGGCAAGGCGAACGGTCAGTGATAGGGCCGGTCCCGGGAGGTATGCCTTGTCGAACGGACTGCGCCGGAAGCTCACCAGTTACGGGGATCAGGGCTTTTCCCTGTTTCTGCGCAAGGCGTTCATCAAGGCCATGGGCTATTCCGACGACGCGCTCGATCGCCCCATCGTCGGCATCGCCAATACCTATTCCGATTATAATCCCTGCCACGGCAATGTGCCCCAGCTGATCGAAGCCGTGAAGCGCGGCGTCATGCTCAATGGCGCGTTGCCGATGGTCTTTCCGACCATTTCCATCCACGAAAGCTTCGCCGCCCCCACATCCATGTTCCTGCGCAACCTGATGGCCATGGAAACCGAGGAAATGATCCGCGCTCAGCCGATGGACAGCGTCGTCCTCATCGGCGGCTGTGACAAGACCCTCCCCGCCCAGATCATGGCCGCCGCCTCGAGCGAAATTCCGGCCATCTTCCTGCCCACCGGCCCGATGGAAACCGGTCACCACAAGGGCGAGCGACTCGGCGCCTGCACCGATTGCCGCCGCATGTGGGGCCGTTTCCGCGCCGGAGAGATCGACGAATCCGAGATCGCCGAAGTGAACAACAAGCTCGTGGCGTCCGTCGGCACCTGTACCGTCATGGGCACCGCCAGCACCATGGCCAATCTCACCGAGACTATGGGCCTGTGCCTGCCCAAAGCCGGCTCCGCCCCCGCCACCGATTCCGAGCGCGTTCGCCTCGCGGAGGCCACTGGCGCCGCTGCTGCCAAGCTGGCGGCCGAGGGCGGCAAGACCGTGCGCGAGTTGCTGACGCCATCGGTCATCCGCAATGCGCTGGTCGCCCTGCAGGCCATGGGCGGCTCGACCAATGCCGTGGTCCACCTCGCCGCCATCTGTGGCCGCCTCGGCTTCAAACTCGATCTCGCCGAGCTCGATGCGATCGGCCAGAGGGTGCCGCTGCTGGTCGACCTCCAGCCCTCGGGCCAGCATTACATGGCCGAGTTCCACAAGGCCGGCGGCGTCCCCGCCATGCTCAAGGAAGTCCGCGCCGAACTCGATCTCACCGCTCCTACCGTCTATGGCGGCTGCATTGGCGACGTGGTCGATGCGGTCATCGACGAACCCGGCCAGACGGTCATCCGCACCATCGCGGCGCCGCTCAAGCCGATCGGCACCCTCGCTGTGCTCAAGGGCAACCTCACCCCGCGCGGCGCCGTCATCAAGCAGTCGGCGGCCTCGAAAACCCTGATGCAACATACCGGCCGCGCCGTGGTGTTCGACAGCGTCGAGGACATGACCAACCGCATCGACAGCGACGACCTCGACGTCACCGCCGATGACGTTTTGGTCCTGCGCAATGCCGGCCCCAAGGGTGCGCCCGGCATGCCGGAAGCCGGCTACCTGCCCATTCCGCGCAAGCTGGCCCGCCAGGGCGTCAAGGACATGGTGCGCATTTCCGACGCCCGCATGAGCGGCACCGCCTTCGGCACCGTCATCCTCCACATCTCGCCCGAAGCCGCCGATAATGGCCCGCTCGCCATCGTCCGCACGGGCGACACCATCACGCTCGATGTCCCCGCCCGCCGCATCGATCTCAATATCGACGCTGCCGAGTTCGACCGCCGCATGGCCGCCCTGCCCCCGGTTGCCGCCGGCCCCACCCGCGGATACGCCCAGCTCTACCACGAACACGTCATGCAGGCCGACGAAGGCGCCGACTTCGATTTCCTGCAGGCGCCGCTGTGATCGCGGACGCCGAAGCGCCGCTTTGCCTCCCGCCTCTGCCGCTGACCCGGCAACCGGCCGTACCTCTGCCAGCAGGCACCGTCGACACGCACTTCCACGTCTTCAAGCACGGCGCGCCACTCAACACCCCGCGCAGCTACACCCCGCAAGTTCTGACGCTGACGGACTGGCGGCAAATCGCCTCCGCCACTGGCATAGCGCGCGGCGTTCTGGTGCAGCCCAGCGTTTATGGCTTCGACAATTCCGTGCTCCTCGAGGCCCTCGCCACGGACCCGGCCAACCTGCGCGGCGTTGTGGTCCTGCCGCAGGAAATCTCGCTCGGCGAGCTTCGCCAGTTGGACCGCCTCGGCGTTCGTGGCGTCCGCATCAACACCCGCAACAAAGGTGGTTTGCCCTTTGATGCGGTCGCCGATTTCGCTGCGCCGCTGGCCGACCTTGGCTGGACTCTGCAATTCCAGGTCCGCCCAGAACAGTTGCCCGCAATTACCGATCTCGCGCCGACCCTCGGCGCGCCTGTCGTCCTCGACCACCTCGGCTTCATTCCGCTGGGGGCACCTGACACCGAGACGCGTGTCACCAACCTCCAGCGCCTGCTCGACACGGGACGCGCCTACGTCAAGCTCAGTGCTCCCTACAGGCTCGGCGACCCCACTGCCTTCGCCCAGATCGCCACGCGCCTCGTCCAATCGCACCCAACGCGCTTGCTCTGGGCCACCGACTGGCCCCATACCGAGCTCTGGGCCGACATGCCCGACGATGCCGACCTCATCGATGCCGCTTTCGGCTGGTTCAATTCCGACGCCGTCCGCCAGACGGTCTTCGTCGACAATCCACAATCGCTGTTTTTCTAAGACTTGGAGCTCAACATGGCAGTCCTCAACGAAGAGGCCAAAGGCGTCTACGTGATCGCGGTGACTCCTTTCACCGATACGGGCGCACTGGACCTCGAGAGCATCGACTCCATGGTCGAATTCTATGAAGGCGCTGGCGTCACTGGCATCACTGTGCTCGGCCAGTTGGGCGAGGCCCCCAAACTCACCGCAGCGGAATCTGCGCAAGTCGTCGACCGCGTGCTCAAGCGCCTCAATGGCCGCCTGCCGGTCGTGGTCGGTGTCTCCGCCCCCGGTCTGGCACCGATGACCGAGCTGGCCAATACCGTGATGGATCAGGGCGCAGCGGGCGTCATGGTCGCCCCGCCCTGGACCACCAAGACCGACGACCAGGCCTATGCCTTCTACCAGTCGGTCGGCGAAGCGCTCGGCTCGATACCGTTCGTGTTGCAGGACTATCCCCTAACGACCAACGTGACCATCGTCCCCAAGGTCATCGACCGGATCATCAGGGACGTCCCCAATTGCGTCATGCTCAAGCATGAGGATTGGCCGGGCCTCTCCAAGATCACCGCGCTGCGCGCCTCCAGCGACAAGGGCGAGACCCGCCGCATATCCATCCTCTGTGGTAATGGCGGCTTGTTCCTGCCCGAGGAAATGGCGCGCGGCGCCGATGGCGCCATGACCGGCTTCTGCTACCCAGAAATGATGGTCGGCGTGGTCAACGCCTTCGCCCAAGGCAATGTCGATCGCGCCCACGAAATCTTCGCCGCCTACCTGCCGCTTGCCCGCTACGAGCAGCAGCAGGGCATCGGCCTTGCCGCCCGCAAATACGTGCTGGCCAAGCGCGGCGTCATCAGGTCCGGCGCGCTGCGCAAGCCGCGCCCAACCATGAGTGCGCTCGATGTCGCCGATGTCGAACGCCTGCTGACGGCCCAGGCCAAGCGCCTGGCGGAGATCGGCGCATGAAGCTCGGTCTCCAAGGCAAAACGGCGCTCGTCCTCGGCGCCAGCAAGGGCCTCGGCGCCGCCATCGCGGTGGCACTGGCCAATGAGGGCGTGCGCGTTATCGGCGCGGCACGGGGTGTCAATGACATCACCGCGCTCGACGCAAAGGTCGACAAGACCAACGGCGGTCGCATCGAAGCGCGTGAACTCGACCTGTCCAAATCCGGCAGCGTCGCCGCTCTAGCCGAAGCGCTCATCGCCGAGGGCGGCGTCGATATCCTCATCAACAATTCCGGAGGCCCCGCCCCCGGCGAAGCCCGCTCGGCCCCGCTGGACGCCTGGCAGTCAGGCTTCGACAGCATGATCGCTAGCGTCATCGACCTCACCCAGCGACTGCTGCCAAAAATGGTCGAGCGAAACTGGGGCCGTATCATCACGCTGACCTCGTCCGGCGTCGATGCCCCCATCCCCCGCCTCGCCGTCTCCAACGGCCTGCGGCTGGCGCTGGTCGGCTGGAGCAAGACGCTGGCGACCGAAGTCGCGGGGAATGGCGTGACGGTCAATGTGATCGTACAGGGTCGCATCCATACCGATCGGGTGGACCAGCTCGACGAAGCTGCAGCGAAACGCGGTGACACGACGGTCGAGGCTATCCGCAAGGCGTCGATCGCGACCATACCCGTCGGCCGCTATGGCAAGCCGGAGGAACTGGCCGATGTGGTGACGTTCCTGGCCAGCGAGCGGGCCAGCTATGTCACAGGCAGTCGCATTCGCGTCGACGGCGGGATGATCAAGTCAAACTAAGCTTCTGCAACGTATGACCACCGTGTGATTGCTGCTGCGGCGACCGACAGCTATTCCGCCGGCTCGGCGATGCCGTTGGCAGCGTCGAGCTCCCGCTCGAGCCGAGCTTCTTCCTCCGCCTTTGGCTTGCTGAAGCGCGCCAGCAGGAGGTAGGCGACGGGCGTCAAATAGAGCGTCGAGATCGCTGCAAAACTCAGTCCACCAACCATCACCCAGCCCAGGGCTGAGCGGGCTTCAGCGCCGGCTCCCTTGGCCAGAACCAGCGGCAAACCACCCAGAATGGTGGCGATCATGGTCATCATCACAGGGCGCAGCCGGATGTTGGAGGCCTGCTCGATGGCCTCGGCCACCGAGAGACCCTTGTCGCGCAGCTGGTTGGCGAATTCGACGATCAGGATGCCGTTTTTGGCCATGATGCCCACCACGAGCACCAGTCCGATCTGGCTGAAGATATTGAGACTTCCCCCCGTGACCAGCAGCGCATAGAGCGCCGCCGCCACGCCGAAAGGCACGGTGGTCATGACGATGATTGCGCTCCACAGGCTTTCGAACTGGGCGGCCAGCACCAACAGGATAATCACCAGCGCAAAGCCGAAGGTGATGAAGAGGCCGCTGGTGGCATCGCCAATGGTCTTGGCTTCGGCCAGGGGAATGATCGAGACCCCCTCGGGCAGAATGGGGCGTGCCATGTCGAGCACCTGGTAATAGGCATCGCCAAGCGCCAGGCCACCATCCAGGCTGGCCGTAACGGGGACGGCCCGCCGCTGTTCCTCGCGCCGCAGCGACGGCGGCACGGCCGCTTCGGTGATGGTGGCGATGGTCGACATCGGCACGTAGCGGCCATCAGCCGTCTTGACGAACAGGCTTTCGAGATCGCGCGGATCGTTGACCGGATTGCTGCTCGACACCATGCGGACGGTGTAGCTAGTGTCGTTGATAAACACGTTGCCGACGTCGCTGCCGTCGATCATGGCCTGCATGGTGGTCGCCAGGCCATTGATATCGATGCCCAAGGCATCCGCATTGGCGCGATCGACCGTCAGTGTGAGCTGTGGTTGAGTGGTGTCATAATTCACGGTCACGCGCCCGAAACGACCGTCTTCCTCAAGGCGATCGGCGATGGTCTGCGCAGTTTCGGCGAGCACCGCATAGTCCGAACCGACCACGGCAAACTGCAGGCCGGAACCGCCGCCACGAATGCCCAGGCTATTGCCCTGCCCCACCGAAGCCCGCACGCCGGGCACCTGCGCCATGAGCGCGGTAATGTCGGCAGCGATCTGCTGCTGGCTGCGTTCGCGCTCACCCCATGGCGCCAGCGTCAAGGTCAGCGAGCCGCCGCTGCCCCAGCCTGACAGCACAAAGATCGACTGCACTTCGCCACTGTCGACGAAAGGCTGCAGCATGGATTCCACGCGCGAGAGCTGGGTGCGGATATAGTCGAGGCTGACCGTATTGGGTGCCTGGACGCGCAGCTGGATCTGCGAGCGATCCTCAGGCGGCGTGATTTCCTGGCGCAGGTTGCCATAAACAAAGAAGGCGGAGCCGGCGAACAGCAAGGCGATGAGCACCACCACGAAGGGATTGCGCAAGGCGATCTTGAGCGTGGCACGATAGATGCCCGCGAACCCGCGCCCGATGGCGCCCACAACACCGCCATGCTGATACTCTTCGTGCGGCTTGAGGAAACGCGAAGCGATCATCGGGCCCATGGAGAGGGCGACGACAGAACTGAGCAGGACCGCGATGGCCAGGGTGAAGCCGAATTCGCGGAACAAGCGTCCGGTCTGGCCGTCGAGAAACGATAGCGGGATGAACACCGCGCTCAGCGTCAGCGTGGTGGCGACGACAGCGAAAAACACCTCCTGCGTGCCGAGCACCGCAGCGGCACGGGGACCGGCGCCCAGTGCTTTGCGGCGCACGATATTTTCCAGCACCACGATGGCGTCGTCGACCACGAGGCCGGTGGCCAGGACCAAAGCGAGCAAAGTGATGATGTTGAGCGAGAAGCCGGCGAGATAGATGCCGGCTACGGCGCCAAGCAATGCAATGGGCATGGAAAGGGCCGGCACGATGGTGGCGCGCCAATCGAGCAGGAAGAGGAAGATGACCGCCACCACCACGACGAGCGACACGACAAGCGCGATCTCGACCTCGTGCAATGCACCATCGATGAAGATGGCATCGTCGCTCGACACCTTGATATTGACGCCTTCGGGCAGCGTCTCGTTGAGAGTATCGACGGCGGCGTGGATGCCTTCGGAAATCTCGATCGTGTTGGACTGCGCCTGCCGCACGATGCCAAGGCCAATGCCGGGCCGTCCATCTGAACGGAGCGAGGATGTGCTGGCGGCGGCATCGAAAACCACTGTGGCGACATCGCCGAGCAGGGTCCGGCCATTGATGACGATGCGCTCGAAATCCTGCGGCGTCGTCACTTCGGAAATGGCCCGGACCGAGATGTTCTGGTTGGGGCCGTTGATCGAGCCGGCGGGGGTATCGAGGGCGATGGTGGACAGCGCGTTGCGCACATCGGCCACGGTCAGCCCGAGGCTCGCCAGCTTCAGCGGATCGACATCGATCTCGAAGGCGGTGTTGCGCGTGCCATAGACCTGGACTTCGGCAACGCCATCCACAGCGCCGAGGCGTTCGGAGATGACGCCCTCGACCAGTTCGCTGAGTTGACCGACCGAAAGTGTGTCGGAGGTCACGGCGAGTTGGATGACCGCCTGGGCGTCGCTGTCAGCCTTGAAGATGGTGGGATCTTCGACGCCATCAGGCAGGCCACGGGTGGCCCGGCTCAGGGCGTCGCGGACGTCAGATGTGGCGGTGTCGAGATTGGTGCCGTCGGCAAACTCGAGAGTGACGCGGCTGTTGCCGGTCGAGGAGCTGGACGAGATGGCAGTGACGCCCTGGACACGCGCGACGGCGCCCTCGACTACGGCTGTCACCTCGCGATCCACAGTTTCGGCGGCGGCCCCGGGAAAGCTGGTCGAGATGGACAGCACAGGTTGCTCGACGCTGGGAAGCTCGCGCACCTCGGCGCCCAGCAAGGCGGCGAGGCCGGCAACGACGATCAGCGCGTTGATGACGACCGCCAGCACCGGGCGACGAACGAACAGAGCTGCCAGAGTGCCACCACGTTCGTTCTTCTGGGCAATCGACATGGCTAGAGCTCCGAGGCTGCAGTGCTGGATGGAGCGCCATCCGGGCCGTCGAGCAAGGTCACCTCGGCGCCTTCGCTGAGCTGCAAAATGCCCTCGGTGATGATGGCATCGCCGGGCCTGAGATCGCCCCGCACCAGCACGCCGTCGCTATTGCGCTGTACGATTTCGGCCATGACCCTGGTGGCCTTGCCGGCATCGTATTTCCAGACATAGGAGCCCTCTGCCGACCACAGGATGGCCAGCGGATTGACCGTTGGGTATTGTTCGCCCGAGAAGCGCAGCGCGACCGAGAAGGACATGCCAGCGCGCAGGGCTGCGTCGTCATTGGGGATTTCGGCCTGCACTTGAAGCGTGCGGCTGGCCGGATCGATGCGATTATCGATGGCGCTGACCTGGCCTTCGAAATTGCGCCCCGGCAAGGCGATCGCCGTGACGGTGACCGGCGTATCGATGGCGATGGCAGCGGCGTAGCGCTCGGGCACCCAGAAATCGACCAGGATGGCGGATGTATCGTCTATGGTCGTGACTGTCGTCTGGGCAGGCACATAATTGCCTGCAGTGACCCGGATGAGGCCGACTGTACCAGCTATAGGGCTGGTGATGGTGCGGCGAGCCAGATCGACCTCAGCGTTACGCAGTTCGAGGTCGGCATTGGCGGCGGCGAGCTGGGCGGCGGTCAGTGCCGTGGTGGCGACGACGTTGGAGCTGGCGAGACCCTCGGTGCGGGTCAGGGTCGCCGTGGCGTCCTCTACGGCGAGCTTGGCACGATCGAGAGCGATCTGTTCAGCCTCGGCATCAAGCCGGGCGATGACGTCGCCGGCTGCGACCACCTGACCCGGTCGCACCAGCACCTCGGCAAGGTTGCCGCCCGACGGGGACGATACCGTCACCGAGCTGGCTGCAGTGCCTTCGCCGATAGCATTGAGCGTATCGTTTATGGTCGCCATGGTGACTGATGTGGTGACGACATTGGTCTGGCGATTGGTACCGCCCGGGCGACCGATCGGTCCACCAGCCGGCCGAGCGCCAGGACCACTTGCCGTCGCTTCCGCAGCGGGCGGGCCGAAGGGTAGAACAATGCCATAGCTGGCAAGGGTCGCGGTGGAACCGGGAACAAACATTATCCAAGCCACCGCCGCGGCAGCCAGAACGCATAGGGATGCCACAAGCTGCCGGATCAAGCGCTGGACCTCGAAGATTAAGAGATGAGCCGGTGTATCGGCGAATATGCGGCAAACCTTAGCAGCGCCACGATTTTCCACATATTACAATCCCGTAATGTCGCAACGATGTTACGGGGTTGGCCTCAGTTAAGGCCCAGGCCGTAGATGTCATCGATGCGGCCGATCTGCGCGGCGAGCAGATGTTCTGCGACGGTCAGCTCATACTGTAGGCCCGACAGGCGAATCCTGGCCTCGGCCAAGGCGTTCTGGGCCGTCAGCAGATCGAAGATCGACCGTTCACCCAGATCGCGCTCGGTCTTGATGCCTGTCAGTACGGTGCGAGACCGTTCCAGCGCTTCGTAAGCCAGGGACAGGCTGCCGCGCGTGGTCTGGAGACGGGCATAGGCGCTCTCAATGCCTGCCGTAACGCCGAGCTGCGCGGCGCTGACTTCGAATTCGGCGGCCTGCGCTTCGAGCGCGCGTTGCTGCACGGCAGCCTCGGTGCCGAAGGCGAAAGGGACTTCGAGGCGGAGCAAAGCGCTGGCCTCGGGTGAGGCGGAGACGGTGTTGAACATATCGCCCGACGCGCCGGCGCTCAGGTCGAGCGACAGGTCTGGGCCGAAGCTGGCTTTCACCGAGCTGGTGGTGAAGTTGGCCGCAATTGCGAGGGCGAGGCGCTGGGCCAGTTGCGGGTTTTCCTGGATGGCGATGGCCGAAGCCGCCGCCTGGTTTGACGGCAGGAAGCGCGCGATTGAGCCGGCATTGCCGACATAGTTCGGGGCTTGGCCGGCTATGCGGGCGAAACTTTCGCGCGCCTGGATGCGGGCAGCTTCGGCGGCCTTGAGCTCGATCTCGATCTGGGCGAGCTGCGCTTCGACCTGGTCGGTATCGACCTTGCTGGCGGTGCCTGTGTCCCGCTCGCTGACGATGGCGGCGAGCAGGTCCTGCATGGCGGCATATTGCACGCGACGGGCATCGAGCGTCTCTTCGGCGCGGCGGATCGAGGCCGCCGCGGCAACCAGATCGACCAGCGTGGCCGCGAGTTCGTCCACCGCCGCGAGGCGTGCTGCTTCGGACATGGCCGACTGCGCTTCGGTGGCAAAGCCGGCGCTATTGCCGTCATAGAGGGGCACGGAGACGCGCACGCCATAGGCGTATGGCGTGTTGTTGTCGGAGCCGGCGGCAATGCCAGCCTCGCCGAAGAATGCGCCGCTGGGCAATTGCGCCCCGGCAGCGGCGTCGACGCCATATTGCTCGGCATGCCAGCGCGCGGCAGCGGCCTGCACGGCGTCCGATTTCTGCACGGCATTGCGGATCATTTCGGCAAAGCTGCTGGAGAAAGCCTCTGATGGCATGACGTGGATATAGCTGGTCGCCGTCATCGATGGGCGGAGCCCGATCTGTTCGGCCAGAGCGGGAGCGCTGCACAGAGCGAGGCCCGCCAGCGCGCCGATGCGGCACGCCATGGCGAGGCTAACGGACGACCACAGGCTGGACCGCTTTGCGCGCATGCGTCACATTTCGATGATTATGGTTAATGCCGCGATAATGCCGTCGCACCGGGCGCGAAAAACCCGTGAGTCTCCGCCGTTTACCCTGGTGGTTTACCTTTTGTTGAGGACTTGATTTCGCCCGCACCGCCCTTGGCCTAAGCCTGATGGCTCAAGGCAGGAGCGGCGGCACCTCATGTTCGGACTCAAGCGCGGACCACTCGACAGCCTGTTCCGGGATGCCACCGGCTGGCTCTGGTTGTTTTCGACCGCCGTCAACATCCTTATGCTGGCCTCGCCCATCTACATGACGCAGGTCTATAGCCACGTACTGCCGGGGCATGGCTTCGAGACGCTCATATACCTGACGCTGCTGGTGACGGCTGCATTCGCCGTCTACGGCCTGCTGGAATCGGCCCGCTCGATCATCGCGCAAAAGCTGAGTGCTCGGTACGAGCTAGCGGCAACGCATGCGTTGCTCGAGGGCGGTCTGGCGGCCGATGCTGGCACCGACATCGCAGACGCGGTGCGCCAGGCCGGCGTGGCTCGGCAAGTCCTGTCGAGCCGAACGTTTCTGGGGCTCTACGACCTGCCCTTCGCGCCGTTGTATTTCCTGGTGCTGTTTTTCGCTCATCCCCTGCTCGGCGCCGTTGCGCTGGCCGGCGGCGCGATCCTGGTCGGCATCGCCGTGCTCAACAACACGGCGCTGGGCGATACCAGCCAGCGTGGCTCGGCGCATCAGTCGCAAGCAAGTCGCTATGCGGCGGCGGCGCTCAACCACAGCGAAGACGTCAGGGCCATGGGCATGGCGCCGCAGATGATCGGCCGCTGGGAGCAGCAGGCCATCGCGGCATCGGCCGCGGCCGACGAGGCAGGGTCGGTCAATGCGTATTACATGGGTCTCACCCGTTTCGTGCGGCAGGTGCTGCAGATCCTGATGCTGGGCATCGGCGCCTATCTGGTGCTGATCGGACAGATGTCGGCCGGGCTGATCTTTGCCGCGTCGCTGTTGTCGGGGAAGGCGCTGGCGCCGATCGAGCAGATGATCGGCGGCTGGCGGCAGCTGCTGCAGGGTATTGCGGCGCATGAGAAGGTCAGCGCCGTACTGGTCGCGCTGGAGGCAAAGGCGCAGACGCCGTCTATCGAGCTGCCGGAGCCCACGGGTCGATTGACGCTGGAAGCGGTTGGCTTCGACGTGCCGGAGAAGCTGGGCAAGCGGGCCTTGCTCAGCGAAGTGAGCATGGTGGTCGAGCCCGGCGAAATCACCGCGGTCATGGGGCCGAGCGGCGCCGGCAAGTCGACGCTGGCGCGGCTGATCGCCGGCATTGCCGCGCCCACCAGCGGCCATGTGCGGCTCGATGGCTTTGACCTGGCACAATGGCCGACCGACCAGCGCGGTGCGGCGATGGGCTATCTCGGGCAGGAAAGCGAGCTGCTCGATGGTACCGTGGCGCAGAACATCGCGCGCTTTGCCGAAGGAGTGCCGGACCTAGCCATCATCACCGCGGCGCAACGCGCCAATGCGCATGAATTCATCGCCCGGCTGCCCGATGGCTATATGACGCGGCTCGGTACCGGCGGCATTCGCCTGTCTGGCGGCCAGGCCCAACGCATCGGCCTGGCACGGGCGCTGTTCGGCGAGCCGAAGCTGCTCGTGCTGGACGAACCCAATGCGCATCTCGACAGCGATGGCGAACGTGCGCTGATCGATGCGCTCGCGGCCGAAAAAGCGCGTGGCCGGGCGATCGTGGTGGTTTCGCAACGCAACTCGATCCTAGCCGTTGCCGACCGGGTGGCGCTGGTCCGCGACGGGCGGCTCGAATCCTGCCGGCCGGCGCGCGACGTCTTCCCCAGGGCCATGAACAGCCAGGACGGCGCCCGCATCACCGCGCATGCCGCCAACCATCGCCGGACCTACACGCCGGCACAGCACTCACAGGCGGGAGACGTCTGATGGTCGAGCTTGCCCCTGACTACACCGCACTGCGCCACCGCGTGACCGACTTCTCCGCCACTACCCGCCTTGGCGGCCTGGTGATAGGCGCCTTTATGGCTGTGTTCGGCGTCTGGACTGTTGTCGCGCCGATCTCCGGCGCCGTCATCGCACCCGGTATCGTGGTGACAGATGGACGCACGCAGATGCTGCGCTACGACCGTGGCGGGGTGATTGCCGCCATCAACGTTGCCGAAGGTGACCGGGTCGCGGCCGGTGACGTGATTGCGGTGATGAGTCCCGAGGCCGAGAAGGCTGCACTGGGGCAGCTCACGGCACGACTGGCAGTGCTGGACGTGACGCTGGCCCGGCTGGCCGCCGAGCGCGACGGGCAGGATTTCCCGGCCGATCTCACGACCCGGTTTGCCGGCTATGATGCGGGCCTCGTGACCAGCGTCATCGCAGGGCAGCAGGCCGAGCACGCCCAGCGCGCAGTGCGGCGCGCCGCCGACCAGTCGGTCATCGCGGCACAGCGACAGGCATTGGTCGAGGATCGCGCGGGGCTCGTTGGCGAACGCGATGCCCTGCTCAGTCAGTCGGCGAGCCTGGCCGAAGATCTGGCTCTACGCCGGGCGGCCGCAGCAGATGGTTATGGCCGTGCCGCGCAGTTGCGCGAGCTGGAGCGCGAGGATGCGCGGATTGCCGGCAGCCTAGCGCGGCTGGATGGGCAGCTCAATTCGGTCGATGAGCAGCTTGCCGAGATGGATGCACGGCTTGCCTCGCTCGACGCGACCTTTGCGCAGGACGTGGCCATGGAACTGGCCAAGCTTGGGGCGGAGCGGCTGGAACTCTCCGATCAGCTCGAAGCTGCCACTGTCGCGGTGGATCGCGTCGAGGTGCGGGCCGATCAGCCCGGTATCGTCGACAAGCTGCATGTGAATACGGTCGGTAGTGCCGTCGAACCCTATGCCGTCATCGCCGAGATCGTGCCGGACGACCAGCCGGTGCTGATCGAGGCCAAGGTCGCACCGATCGAGATCGATGACATCGCTGTTGGTCAGATGGCGGACATCGTGTTTTCCGGCCTCAGCCGCAAGGATGACGCCCCGCTCGAAGCTGAGGTCGTGTTCGTCTCGCCGGACAGCCATGTCGATGAACGGACCGGAGCCCGCTACTTCACCGTGCGCCTCGATCTCAGCCGCGAAGCGCTCGCGGGGCTGCCCCCGACTGGGCCTGGCATGGCGGTCGAGACCTACTTCCGCAAGCCGAACCACACGTTGCTGCAATATCTGCTCGCACCGTTGACCGACAGTTTCGGGAAGGCTTTTCGATAAAGCACCATCAATTAACCAAGTCTATTATGGTTACCAATTGATTACTTGCGGATGCGTTAGCGTCTCCGACGAAGTGCGCGTAAATCTCCTGACTAAAATGTTCGTACTACGGGATTTCCTGTAGATCGCAGCGGAGGCAGGGATGACTGGCACGATCTATCTAGGCGCCAACGAATACAGCGTCGGCGAGCGCGAAGGCTTCGTTACGATCACCATCAAGCGTGATGGCGACACATCCGGCGCCGTGGCGGTCTCCTACGCGACCAACCCGGATGGTGCGACCCCCGGTCTGGATTATACCGCCATGAGCGGCAGCGCGGTGATCGCCGCCGGCGCGACCAGCACGACGATCCGTATCCCCATTCTCAATGATAGCCTGGGTGAAACCACCGAGAAGTTTAACGTGTCGCTGATCAACGTCGACAGCGGTACGCTGCTGTTTCCACGCACCACGCTGGTGTCGATCCTCGACGACGAAAATCCCGTAGTCGAGCCGAGCAATCCGCCGCAGACCTCGCCGTACACGGTCAAGACTGTCGATGCGGTTACGGGTCTTGACGGTCCTATGCAGATCGAGTGGATCGAGGACACCAACCTGGCGCTGGTCTCCGAGAAGGAAGGCCGCATCAAGATCGTCAATTTCGATACCGGCACGATGGTCTCGACGCTGCTCGACATCACCGGCAAGGTCAACTCCGATGCCGATCGCGGCCTGCTCGACATCGCGTTGCATCCCGATCTCGAGAACAATCCCTATCTCTACGCCTATTACGTGGTCGATCCGGCCGACGTGAAAGCGTCGGGCGCGGCAAGCGCCGACAACCTGGGCAACCGCTATGCCCACCTGGTGCGCTACGAGCTCGACATGTCGGGTGCCGTGCCCACCATCAGGCCGGGCAGCGAGACTGTCATGCTGGGTGGCGCGGGCACCTCGCTCAACGATATCTCGGGCGGCGGCGCGCTCGACTACACCGACCCCATTCACTCCGACAAGCGCGCTTCGGACGTCAATGCCGACGGCACCTACAAGCAGGACTATATCAAGGTCGACTCGCGCTCCCATGCCGGTGGCGCCATCGCCTTCGGACCCGACGGGGCGCTCTATGTCTCGACCGGCGACGGTACGTCCTACAACTATGCCGACCCACGCACGGCTTCGGTGCAGAACGTCAACAGCCTGTCGGGCAAGATCCTGCGGATCGATCCGATCACCGGCGACGGATTTGCCGACAATCCCTATGCCACTGCCAACCTCGACGCCAACGCCTCCAAGGTCTGGCAGATGGGCCTGCGTAATCCCTATGCGATGACCTTCACCGACGATGGCCGCATTATGATCTCGGAGACCGGCTGGTACTCCTGGGAAGAGATCAATTCGGGTGGCAAGGGCGCCAATTACGGCTGGCCCTACTACGAGGGCGCCGACAATGGCGAGATCAACAAGACGCCGGGCTACCAGACCATGCCGGGCGCCAGCCTGTTCTATACCAATGTGGCCAATGGCACGATCGTTGTAACGCCAGCTTTCCGCGCGTTCTCGCATACGGGCAGCGATCCGGGCTACCAGATGTCCGCCATCGTGGGCGGCACGTCGGTCTATGATGGCGACAAGTATCCCGAGATATTCAAGGGCGACTATTTCTTCTCCGACATCGTCGATGGCGACATCTTCACGGTCGACGTCAACGACCGCACCAAGATGCAGTACGTCACCAATATCGGCACCTATCACGCCGTGAGCTTTGTCGAGGGCCCGGACGGCTACGTCTATTATTCCGACATTACCGGCAACAAGATCGTCCGCCTCGAGATCACCGATCCCAACGCCGTGCCGAACCGCGCGCCCGTCGTGGCCAATGCGATTGCCGATACGACAGGCACGGTCGGCACCGCGCTGTCGATCACGATCCCGGCCACAGCCTTCTCCGACCCGGATGGCGACAGCCTGGAACTGGCGGCAAGCCTGCCCAGCGGTCAGGCCCTACCGAGCTGGCTGACCTTCAACGCCGCCACCCGCACCTTCGCCGGTACACCGCCTGCCGGACAGACCGGACCGATCGATATCCGCGTCACTGCCGTCGATCCGGATGGGGCGACGGTCAATGACGTGTTCCGACTGACCATTGGCGGCACGGCGACCAATCAGGCGCCGATCGTTGCTACACCTGCCGCAGATCAAGGGGCCACGGTGGGCGTCAACTGGAGCTACAAGCTGCCGGCAGGCACCTTCGCCGATGCCGACAATGATGCGCTAAGCCTCGTCGCGGCGCAGGCCAACGGCCAGGGGCTCCCAAGCTGGGTAGCGTTCAACGCCCAGACTGGCACGTTCTCGGGCACGCCGCCATCAGGTGTCAGCGGCACCTTTACGTTCCGCGTGACGGCAACCGACCCCAAGGGCGCCGCAGTCAGCGACGACTTCGTGCTGACAGTCAACACCGCCGCCGAAACGGTGGTCAACGATGTGGCCAGCCAGAACCAGTTCCTCACCGGCGCCACCACCAATGATGTGTTCCGCTATGCCGGCTCTTCCAGCCTCTATCAGTGGGGCGCGACCGAGGACGGCCAGAGCATCGTGGTGTGGACGCGCTCGGCCACCGACAACACCTACGATGTGCTAACAGGCTTCGAGAAGCTGCGCTTCTCCGACAAGACGGTCGACCTCAAGGCGGCTGCGCCGGAAGGTCCGGACTATCTGGATATCGCCGACACGATCCAGACCCTGACCGGCAAGACGACTGCCGACCGCTTCATCATCAACGGCACATCCACCGACTATGCCTGGGGCAACACGGCAGATGGCAAGAGCCTGGTCATCTGGACGGTTTCGGCGACTGACGACACCTATGACGTGCTGACCGCCTTCGATCAGCTCGTCTTCACCGACAAGACGGTCTACCTGACCGGCACGCCGCCGGCCAATGCGGCGCCTGTGCTGGCCAAGCCCATTGCCGACTACTCGGTTCCCGCCTCGGGGGCGGGCATGGTGTTCACATACGCCATCCCCGCCGGCACGTTTACCGACGCCAATGGCGATACGCTGACCTATACCGCGACGCAGGCAGATGGCACCGCATTGCCGAGCTGGCTGACATTCGATGCCGCCAATGGCTTGTTCCGTGGCCAGCCGCCCCAGTTCAACACCGTCTCGGTGAAAGTCACGGCATCGGACGGCAAGGGCGGCACCGCCTCCGACGTCTTCGACATCGCCATGGCGGCCAACAACCCGCCTGTTGTGACCAATCCAGTGGCGGACCAGACCTTTGCGCCGGGCCAGGCCTTCTCGATCTCGCTGAGCCAGACCTTTACCGACGCGGATAACGATCCGATGCTGTTCTTCGTCACGCTGGCGGACGGCTCGGCGCTGCCCAGCTGGATCACCGTCAGCGACAATGGTCGTACCCTCAGCGGCACGGCGCCAGCCAGCGCCGCACCGCTGACGCTTAAGGTTTCGGCCAACGACCGCAATGGCGGCAGCGCCAGCGACGAGTTCGTCGTCAACGTGACCGGGCCCAATGTCGCGCCGATCGTGGCCAATCCCATCGTCGACAAAGTTACGGCCGAGGAGGCGCAGTTCACCTTCACCCTGCCGGCCAATACCTTCACCGATGCCAATGGCGACGCTATCACGCTGGCCGCCAGGACGGCGGCCGGCACAGCGCTACCGACATGGCTCAAATTCGATGCAGCCACCCGCACGTTCTCGGGCACTCCAAACGATGCCGATGTCGGCAAGCTGGCTGTTGAGGTGACGGCGAGCGACGGCAAGGGCGGACTGGTGACGGACAGTTTCGATCTGACCATAACCGCAGTCAACGATGCGCCCAGGCTGAGCCAGGCCATTGTCGACCAGACCGGCCAGTCGGGTGCGGAGTTCAGTTTCGCCCTGCCCTCCGCGACCTTCGTCGATGTCGACAATTCGACGCTGACCCTCTCGGCGACGCTGGCCGACGGCACGGCATTGCCCACCTGGCTCAAATTCAACGCCGCGACGGGCCTGTTCAGCGGCATCCCTGCCGATGCGCAGGTGGGGTCGCTCACCATCAAGGTCACGGCGAATGACCCCTCGGGCCTCAGTGCCAGCGACGAGTTCAAGCTGACGATCGGCGCCAAGCCGGGTGCCGAAACGCTCTATCAGAATACCACCGCCAACCAGAATATCGATGCTGGCGATGGCACGGACGTGTTCGTCCTGGGCGGCAATTCCAGCACCTATAGCTGGGGGCCAACGCAGGATGGCAAGGGCATCGTTATTTGGGACAGCAAGGGTTTCGACGTGCTGTTCAATTTCGAGGAGTTGCGCTTCACCAACAAGTCGGTGTCGGTCGCCTCGATCCTGGGCACGGGTGGCTCCGACATGATCGACGACCCCGAGAGCACCCAATATCTGGCGGGCAAAGGCACTGCCGACCGCTTCATCATCGATGCGCTCTCCACCGACTACGGCTGGGGCAAGACGGCGGACGGCAAGGGCGTGGTGGTCTGGCACAACGCTGGAGACAATGCCTTCGACATTCTGACCGGCTTCGAGAAACTGGTGTTCGACGATCGCGAAGTCGACATTTCGGGGCTTGGGCAGGTCTAGCGGGGCGCCCTGCCCCGCTTACGCGGACTGATCGAGCGCGTTTCGACTGGTCTGGACAAGCCGTCTGGATACGCCTTCGACGATGGCGATGTGGGCGCGCATGGCTGCTTCGGCACCGTTGCGGTCACCGCGCAGGATGGACTCTACGATTTCGCCATGCTCCTCGTGCGAGCGGCGAAGGCGGGGCAGGACGCCGAACTGGGCGCGGCGAAACGGCTGCAAGCGCTGGCGGGTGGAGCGGGTCAGTTCGGCAAGATAGCCATTGTGGGCGCCGTCGTAGATCGCACTGTGGAAGACATCATTGGCGACGCTGTAGTCCTCCGCATTGCCGGCGCGGACAAGCGCCGCCATCGCGGCATGGTGCCGGTCCAGCGCATCCCGCTCCGGCGCGGTCATGGCGACCGCACTCAACCCCGCACACAGCGCCTCGAGATGGCCCATGACCTCGAACATGCCGGCGAGGGTTGTGTCGTCGGGCTTGGCGACCAGCGCCTGGGCATGCGGCTTCTGGTCGATGAGGCCGCTCGCGGCCAGCAGGCGCAGCGCTTCGCGGATAGGCGTCCGCGACACGGAAAATTCGGTGGCGAGGCTGGTCTCGTCGAGCGGCGTCGCCGGGGCCAGTTCGCCGCTGATGATGCGGGCTGCCAGCTGCTGCCTGATATCCTCGGACGATGTACGGGGGCGCTTGAGCACGCTCTTTGGTCTTTCTGCGATTCAGGGCCTGGGCATCATGCTGACATGGGCAGCAGCCACGCACCAGCCGGCGTCGGTTCGCAGCCAGGTCTGCTGTTGCCGCCCGACCTGGCCGGGAAAGTCTTCCCGATAGAACAGGGTCGAGGCCGTTGCAACATCGCTGCCATAGGTGACGATGGTGAGCCGGTCGAGCGTCCGCGTGAATGGGCGCTGCATGGCCCGGAAGGCGCGGATCTCGTCGATGCCGTATTGCAGCTCGGCGACGCCATAGCGCACGGTGTCGGCGCGCTGCACGAACATAGCATCGAGCACCGCCGCATCATTGGCCAGCAATGCGCGCTCATAGCGTTCGAACGCGTCACGGACTTCGGCGACGACGGCGGGATCGTTGAGGATCATGCCGACCGCCTTGCCAGCATGCGTTCGCGCAGGCGGCCGAGGAACGGAATGGTCTCGAACTGGTCGGCCCGGACCTTGCTCCAATCGACGCCCATGGGGCGGGTCATGGTGTTGCCCGTGGTGATCAACTCACTCTCGGTGGCGACGAAATCGAGCGGGCTGTCGTGGCTTTCGATGACGATGTGGTGGTCATCTACCAGCTGGAGCGAATGGATGGTGGTAGCCATCGGCGTTGTCGCCGTGACCACGCCCAGCTCGCGGAAGATTGCGGTTTCGAGATCAGCAAAGCCCGCGCCCTTGCCGGTGCGGCCACCTGCACGGCTGACCGCGACAGAGCCGACAACGCAGAAATCGAGCGGCGCCACTGCCTCGAATTCGAGCCGCTCGCCGTGCTCCATGAAGCCTTGCGGCGTGGCGGCGAGTTCGAACGAGATCTCCCTGGCCTTGAGCGCCTCGGGATCGAGCCGGAGATAGGGGAAATCTTTGGTCAGGTAAGGCACCGGCGTATAGACCGTCTTGCCCTCGTACAGCGCGCGGATGCGGATGGGCGTCTGGGCATGGTCGGGATTGGTTTTGACGGTCCTGGCCGTTTTCCAGGCGTCGGTCTGCGTCAGGTGCCAGGCGGCGACGTCGGCGCCAACGAAATTGGGGATCATGCTCCAGGCCGGGCCGACACTGACGTCGGCATCCTCGAGGGCCGCCCAGATCTCGTGGCGGATGATGTCCTTGGCCGGATTGCGCCCGGCCCAGCGGCCCTGTTCAGACATGGGCGGCCTCCAGTTGCACGGCGCCTTCAAGTTCGGCCAGCGGCGTCACCCAGCCGACAATGCCACCCTGCGCCGCGATCATCTCGATGGTCGCGACCTTGAAGGCCGGGAAATAACTTTCGGTGGCGTCTTCCACCAGAAGGCACTCATAGCCGCGGTCGTTGGCTTCGCGCATGGAGGTCTGTACGCAGACCTCAGTGGTGACGCCGGCAAAGACCAGATGGGTGATGCCGAGCCCGTGCAGTCGCTCATGGATGCCGGTGGCCCAGAACATGCCCTTGCCCGGCTTATCGATGACGATCTCGCCATCGACGGGCGCCAGCGCATCGACGATCTGGTTGCCGGGCTCACCCGCGATCAGGATGCGACCCATGGCGCCGGTCTCGCCGATGCGCATGCCGGGCTTGCCGCGAGCGATCTTGGCGGGCGGACAATCGGAAAGATCGGGCTTGTGCGCTTCGCGCGTATGGATGACGAGCCAGCCCTGGCGGCGAAACAAGGCGATGAGCGCCGCTGTGGTCGGGACAATGGCTTCGAGCAGCGCGACATTGTTGCCGAGGCTGGCGCCGAAGCCACCCGGCTCGATGAAATCGCGCTGCATGTCGATGACAACAAGCGCGGTATGGGCGGGGTCGAGCTGGAACGGATAGGGGCGAGCGGGGACCGGGATCATCAATGCCCCGCCATATGCTGGCCGATCGTGTTCCGGTCGGTATCCTCGATCTTGCTGACATAGGTGATCGTGCCGCCGCTCATCACCGCAACCCTGTCGGCCAGCTCCAGGATCTCGTCGAGGTCCTCGCTCACCAGCAGCACCGCAGCGCCGCGATTGCGCTGTTCCATGATCTGGCTGCGGATTTCCGACACCGAAGCGAAATCCAGCCCGAAGCAGGGATTGGCGACGATCAGCACGTCGACATCACCACTAAGCTCCCGCGCCAGCACGGCACGCTGCACGTTGCCGCCCGACAGCGTCTCGATCGGCGCGTCGGGTGAGGTGGTCTTGACCCGGTAGCGGGCGATCAGGTCCTCGGCCTTCTTGCGCATCGGGCCGGGCGACATCCACCAGCCGAACGAGGCGACGGGCGGCTTGTCGAAGGCGCGGAATGCGATGTTCTCGGCTACGCTCATCTTGGGCACGGTCGCATTCTTGAGCGGTTCCTCGGGCAGGCCGAAGACCTTGAACTTGTCGAAGGCATGGCGCTTGGGAAAGAAGTTCTGGCCGTGGATACGGATCGCGCCGTCGCTCAAAGGCCGCTGCCCGGCGAGGGTTTCAACCAGGGCCGATTGCCCATTGCCCGACACGCCGGCAATGCCGACGATCTCGCCGGCATGCACCTTGAGATTGACCGCCTCGATGGCATTGCCGCCATCGCTGTCTTCGGCAAACAGGCCCGCCAGCTCGAGCACTTCGCGGCTTTCGTTGTGGACCCGCCGCGTGGCGCGCTCGCGCACCTCGGTGTCGCCGATCATCATCTGGCTCATCTCGGCAATGGTCGCCGATTGGGCATCGCCCGAGCCGGTGAACCTTCCGCGCCGCAGCACCGTGAAGCCGTCGCAGAAGGCTTTCACCTCGCGGAACTTGTGGCTGATCATCAGCACGGTAATTTCTTTGCGGCCCGCCATTTCGCCGAGCAGGCCCAGCATCTCGTCGGCTTCGCCGGGGGTTAGCACCGAGGTGGGCTCATCCAGGATCATGAAGCGCTGGTCGAGGTAGAGCAGCTTGAGAATTTCCAGCTTCTGCTTCTCGCCCGCTGAGAGCGACGACACCTGCGCATCGAGCGGTACCTTGAAGGGCATCTGCTCCATGAACTCGGCAAGCGCCTTCTTCTCCTTGCGCCAATCGATGACCGATGGCGCATCGGCGCGGGAGATCACGAGGTTTTCCGCCGCCGTCAGGCAAGGCACCAGGGTGAATTGCTGATAGACCATGCCGATGCCATTGGCGCGCGCGTCCTTGGGCGAGCGGATGGCGACTTCCTTGCCATCGAGCAGCACCTGCCCCTTGTCGGCCGAATAGAAGCCCATAATGGATTTGACCAGCGTCGACTTGCCGGCGCCGTTCTCGCCGAGCAGCGCATGGAAGGAACCGGCCGGGACGTCGATGGTGACGTCGTCGAGCGCCACCAGCGGCCCGAATATCTTGGTCATGCCGACGGCCTTGAGCGATGGCGCGCGGCCGGCCGAGAGGATGGGTGCTGCCGCGTTCATGGCAACACCGCCAAGAGGTCCGTAGAGTTGCTCACCGCCCCGAACACGCCGCCCTGCATCTTGATCATATCGATGGCGGCCAGGTGGTTCTCCACCTTGGTGGCGGCGCAGCAATCCTCCAGCAGCAGGCATTCATAGCCGCGGTCATTGGCGTCGCGCATGGTGGTGTGGACGCAGACATCGGTGGTGACGCCGGTGAAGATCAGGTTGCGGATATTCTTCATGCGCAGCACCAGTTCGAAATCGGTCGCGATGAAGGTGCCCTTGCCGGGCTTGTCGATGATCTGCTCGCCAGCCAAAGGCTGCAGTTCGGGGATAATTTCCCAGCCCGGTTCGCCGCGCACCAGGATGCGCCCGCAGGGCCCCTGGTCGCCGATGCCGGCGCCGATGCGTTGGCTGCGCCACCGCTTGTTGGCGGGAAGGTCCGAAAGGTCGGGCTTATGGCCCTCGCGGGTGTGGATGATGGTGTAGCCCTTGGCCCGCATGCCTGACAGCACCGCCTGGATCGGCCCGATCGGTGCGCGGGTCAGGCCAATGTCATAGCCCATGCTGTCGACATAGCCGCCGGGCGCGCAGAAATCGACCTGCATGTCGATGACGATGAGGGCGGTATTGTGCGGCCCCCAATTGCCGTCGAACGGCCAGGGATAGGGATCGGCGCTTGCAATGGTCGAACCGCCGGGCACCATGGCGTCGTTGATGCGTTCATCTACCAGGGTCATTCGGCGGCCTCCGAGAACTTCTCGCCAAAGCGGCGTTGTGGTTTGGCAAATCCGGACGGGGTGCCGTCCTTGACCCTGATCGTGTCTTCCCACGGCAGACGATAGCGGCCGTTGACCAGGTCGTGCATGTAGGAATAGGGCGCGTCCTGCGCGCCGCCATCGACGGCGGTGAAGCCGCGGTGGCCGAGCTGGTAGATATTGTTCTCGACACCCCAATTGGCCCGCGCTTCGCGCACCAGATCCGGCCGCACCTCGGCGGTGATGATCTCGTCGGCGCGCCCGGTGACGCCCTCGGCGATGATGGACCCGTCGAAATTGACGATCATGGCCTCGCCCATGGAGTCGAAGGTGCCATCCGATCCGCACATGCAAACATTGGCGGTGACCATGAGGTTGCAGAACGAATTGGACTGGTTGGTGAAGCGCCAGGCTTCGCGGATCGGCGCGGTATAGCCGGCGGTGCGCAGCATAATCTCTGCGCCCTTATAGGCCGCCTCGCGCGCCATTTCGGGGAACATGCCATCGTGGCAGATGATGAGGCTGAGCCGGCAGCCCTTGGGTCCCCAGATCACCGGAATACCAAGATCGCCGGGCTCCCACGGCTCGACCGGCACCCAGGGATGGAGCTTGCGATAGTAGAGCTGCACCTGGCCGAAATTGTCGATGATGATACCGACATTGTAGGGATTGCCGCCGGGATTGGCCTCCATGATGGAGAAGCAGCCCCAGATATTGTTGTCCTTGCAGGCACGCTTGAAGGCGGCGACTTCCGGCCCGTCCATGGTGCACATGATGGCCGGATTGGTATCCATCGACAGGCCATGCAGCGCGTATTCGGGGAAGACCACCAGGTCCATGGTGCCCAGGTTGCGCCGCGCCTTGCCGACCAATTCGACGATGCGCGCGGTTTGCAGCGCCAGGTCCATCTGCGTCTTGACCACAGGCAGCTTGAGCTGCACCAGGCCGATGACCACGCCATTGTCCGATTTGTTCAATCCGCCCAGGCCCGACATGGCAGCGCTCCTATTTGGTGATCGAGAGTTCGCCCGGCACTTCTCGTGCTGCGCCTTTGCTCCGAGCCGAGGCGATCATGATGAAGAGCGTGAGGATGTAGGGGGCGGCATTGAAGAAGTAGTAGCCCTGCGAAATGCCCACCGACTGCAGCGATGGCCCGATGGCACCGGCCGCGCCGAACAGCAAGGCCGCCCAGATGCAGCGCACCGGGTCCCAGCGGGCGAAGATCACCAGAGCCACGGCCATTAGGCCCTGCCCCGAGCTCAGCCCCTGGTTCCACGAACCGGGATAGTAGAGCGACAGGAAGGCTCCGCCGATACCGGCGAGGAAGCCGCCTGCTGCGGTGGCGAGGAAGCGGACCCAGTCGACCGAAACGCCCATGGCCTTGGCCGAGGCGGCGCTGTCGCCAGTCATGCGGACGATCAGGCCCCAGCGGGTATTAGCAAAGGCCCAGCTCATGGCGAAGGCGAGGATAATGCCGACGAACCACAGCGGGTTGACCTGCAGCGCCTGCGCCAACGCCGGATTGCCGGTCCAGTCGCCGAGGTGAATGGCGTCGAGCCGTGGCGCCGAAGGCTGGATATAAGGCTTGCCGAAGAAGAAGGCGACGCCGGTGCCAAAGCTCATGATGGCGATGCCGACGGCGATGTCGTTCACCTTGGGCAGCTTGCAGATATAGCCGTGCAGCGCGCCCAGGATCAGGCCGGAGCCACCGGCAGCGAGTACGCCGATCCAGGGGTTGCCGGTGTGGAAGCTGATGGCATAGGCGACCATGGCGCCCAGCACCAGATTGCCCTCGAGCCCCAGATTGATGCGGCCGGATTTCTCGGTGAGGCATTCGCCCAAGGCGACGAACATAAACGGGGTCGAGACGCGGATGGCGCCGCCCAGCATGGCGATGAGGACGGTGAGGAAGGCGCTTTCCATCAGGTGCGGTCTCCACGAGCTTCGGGCTGGAAGAACTTGATGCGGCCATAGAGTGTGTCGCTGGCCAGCAGCACCACGAAGATGATGCCCTGCAGCACCAGAACCGTAGCGTCCGGCATACCCATGCGGCGCTGGATCAAGCCACCTGCCGCCGCGATGGCGCCGAAGATGATGGCGACCGGCACGATGGTCAGCGGATTATGGCGGGAGAGGAAGGCGACAAGGATGCCGGTGAAACCGTAGCCGGCAACCAGCGACGCATTGGCCTGGCCGTGGATGGCGGCCACTTCGAAGAAGCCGGCGAGCCCGGCGCAGCAGCCGGCGATGGCGCAGCAGCTGACCATCAGGAAACCCACCGGCAGTCCCTGCGCCTTGGCAGCACGGACATTGCCGCCAGTCATGCGCGCGGCAAACCCAAAGGTGGTGCGCGACATCAGGATGAAGAGGATGATGGCCAGCACCACGCCCGCAGCGAAGCCCCAATGCACGTCGGTGCCCGGAATGGCGCCGACGCGATAGGCATCGCCGATCGGCATCGTCGATGGCTTGTTGGCCGAGGCAGGGTCGCGCAGCGCCCCCTCGACGAAGAAGTTCATGATGGCGATGGCGATATAGCTCAGCAGCAGCGACGAGATGGTCTCGTTGACGCCGCGATAGTGGCGCAGCCAACCGGCAAGGCCGATCCAGACGCCACCCACCGCCATCGCCGCGAGGGCCATGAACAGCCACGCCATCCAGACCGGCGATCCGCCAGTCACCAGCGGAATGGCGACGGCCGCCGCCGCAAAGCCACCCAGCACCAGCGCCCCCTCGGCGCCAATCATGGTCAGGCCGATACGGGCGGGAATGGCAAAGGCCAGGGCCGTGAGAATGAGCGGCGCGGCGCGCTGCATGCTCTGCTGGAGAGAGAAGCTTGAGCCGAAGCCGCCGGTCCAGACCAGCGAAAAGAAATCGATCGGCGATTTGCCGATGATGAGAAGAAACAGCGAGAAGATCAGGAAGGAAGCGACCAGCGCCAAGACCGGCACGAACACCGCCTCGGCCAGCTTGAGGGTGCGCACGTTGGGCGTGCGGGAGGTTGGAATCGGTCCGGCTGTTTCTGCGCTCATGGGCTTGCTCCGTAACCCCCACCTAGCCTCCCCCTGAAGGGGGAGGAACCGTTCGGTTGACGTGGCGCGATTCCTGGCTGGCCCCGATCTGTCCCTCCCCCTTCAGGGGGAGGTTAGGTGGGGGCCAGCTTGCGCCAGACTTCGATCAGGTAATGGACCCGACCACGCCTTCGAGCAGGTAGTTCATGCCGTCGAGCACCGGATCATAGTTGTCCATCTCGCCTTCGATGACGACATTGCCGGCATTGTCCTTGAGCGGGCCGACATAGATCGGCTTGCCCGCCTTGAGGTCGGCAATCGCCGCATCGGCCGCCGTGATGGCTTCGGGCGTGGCGCCCGCGCCATAGGGCGTGTTCTGCAGCATGTCATTGTGATAGCCGCCGGCCACGAAGTTCGGCAGCGGCTCACCCTTGGCGAGGAGGTCGGCATACATGGCGTAGATGGTCGACCACTTGTATTCGGCGCCAGTGATGAAGCCGTTCGGGGCGAGCGGCGCCTGGCTGGCATTATGCCCGCAAGTCTTGACGCCGCGACCTTCGGCCGTTTCCACCACCACCTTGGGACCATCGACATGGCAAGTGATGACGTCGCAACCGGCATCGATCAGCGCATTGGTGGCTTCGGCCTCGCGGACTGGCATCGACCACTCGCCGGTGAAGATCACCTGGACCGTCGCGTTCGGGTTGGTCTTCTTGGCGCCGAGCAGGAACGAGTTGATGTTGGACAGCACCGACGGGATCGGCTTGGCGGCAACGAAGCCGAGCTTGCCGGTCGGGCTCGAAAGACCGGCGGCGACGCCGTCCACATAGTGACCCTGGTTGAGGTAGCAGAAATAGGAGCCCGCATTGGTCGGGTCGCCTTCCTTCCACAGCGGCGCCGCATGGCGGAACTGCACATCGGGATATTTCTTGGCCAGTTCGACGACGAACGGGCTGTAGTAACCGAAGGAGGTGGCCAGGATCAGGTTGGCCCCATCGAGGTTGATCATCGATTCCATCGACTGGCTGACGGCATCGGTCTCTGGAACGTTCTCTTCCTCGATGACGGTCACGCCGGGCACGGTCTTGAGAATTTCCATGGCTGTGGCATGTGCCTGGTTCCAGCCGAAGTCATCGCGCGGGCCGACATAGACGGCGCCCAGCACGATGGGGGATTGCGCCCGGGCCAGGCCCATGGGTAGCGCCGCAGCGGCCAGGCCGGCGGCGCCGGCCTTCAGCACTGAGCGGCGGGAAAGATTGATAAGCGACATTGACGAGCTCCCTGCACCGAGAAACGCGCCTTCCTGGCGGCGTCGGGAAATACGATGCAAGGCACATGCCAGTGTGAGGCGGCGGAAGGGTCTGCGGAAATGTCCTTTGATAACAAACTGTTAACAACAGACCGGGTTGGGCTGGATTCAAATGAACCGAGCAGGCTTGCTCAAAATCTGCACCACCATTGCCAATATGCACTTTAGTTAGGCAATCAGTCATGGATTGCATACAACGATCGTCGACGGTCGCTCCCAGCTCACCTCAATCCACTGTTTCGAGTGTCATTCGCTCTCAAGGGACGTCAATACTCGCCCTAAAACGCCGGTTTGCAGCGGTTTTGTCCGGAGCGAGCGACGCAAGCAGATTCGCAGGTTCGCCTAAAAAATCATCAGTGACTCAGTAGCGCGCCCACAAATTGCGCATGCCAAATTTGCCGATATCAACCTAACTCGTTGATTTTAAAAGCGATCCCAATTGGCACGTGATTTGCTCTGTAAAGGCCGAGTAAGGGGCTAGGGTTCCGGCGCCGCGTGGCGCGTCTGGTCCGAGAGCTACCACCGGGCGGGAGACATCCGGCCGGACGCACGGCGGGACAAAAGCCCGGGAGACCTCGATAGCCAAGGGATTGGCGCGATGGTTTCTGCCCAATCCCTTTTTGTGAATGACGCAAAGGGGAATTGAGATGACGTTTCTGACCAAATTCGCAGCACTCACCGCCATGTCGCTGGCGTTGGCCACGGGCACCTCAAGTCTCGCTTTGGCGCAGGCCAAGACCGACTTCAAGGTGGCCTGGTCCATCTATGTCGGCTGGATGCCCTGGGGCTATGCCGCCGACGCTGGCATCGTTAAGAAGTGGGCCGACCAGTATGGCATCACCATCGAGGTCACCCAGTTCAACGACTACGTCGAGTCGATGAACCAATACACCGCCGGCGCCTATGACGCGGTGACGCTGACCAACATGGATGGCCTCTCCATCCCCGCCGCCGGTGGCGTCGACACCACCGCCGTCATCATCGGCGATTTCTCGGCCGGCAATGACGCCGTGATCCTCAAGGGCGCGGGCGATCTGGCCTCGATCAAGGGGCAGAACGTCAACCTCGTCGAATTCTCCGTCAGCCACTACCTGCTGGCACGGGCGCTCGAAAGCGTCGGCATGACCGAGCGCGACGTCAACGTGATCAACACCTCCGACCCCGATATGGTCGGCGCGTTCCAGACCGCCGACGTCACCGCCATGGTCACCTGGAACCCGATGGTCTCGGAAATCCTGGCTCTCCCCGACGCCACCAAGGCCTTCGACAGCGCTCAGATCCCCGGCGAAATCATCGATATGATGGTGGCCAATACCGAAGTGCTCGAAGCCAATCCGGACTTCGGCAAGGCGCTGGCCGGCATCTGGTATGACACGATGGCCGTCATGACATCCGATACGCCAGAAGGCGCTGCGGCCCGCGAAGCCATGGGCGTCGCCTCCGGCACCGACCAGGCCGGCTTCGAAGCCCAGCTCGCCGCTACCAAGCTGTTCCCGACCCCGGCGGAAGCGGTGGCCTTCACCACCTCGCCAGACCTCAGCACCACCATGGACAAGGTCCGCACCTTCCTCTTCGACAAGGGCCTGCTCGGTTCCGGCGCGCCTTCGGCCGATATCATCGGCATCGAACTGCCCGACGGCACGGTGCTGGGCGACAGCGCCAACGTGAAGCTGCGGTTTACCGCGGAATACATGCAGCTGGCCGCCGACGGCGCTCTGTAACGCCCACTGGCCGGCGGCTCGCCGCCGGCCCCGTTCGCGGAGCTCCATCCATGCGCTGGATCAACACCAAACCATCTCCGGCCGTCACCACGGCCCTGATGCTCGCCCCGTTCGTGCTGCTGGTCATCGCCTATGGCGTCGGCTCGGCGGCGCGGCTGGCGGAAAACCCCAGCGACAAGCTGCTGCCGGCGCTGCAGAGCATGGTCGATGCCGTCAACCGCATGGCCTTCATCCCCGACCAGCGCACCGGCGAATACATCCTGTGGTCTGACACCGGCGCCAGCGCGGCCCGCCTGTTCTCCGCGCTCGGCATTTCCACCCTAATCGCCCTCGTCTTCGGCATGGTGGTAGGCATGCTGCCCTACGTCCGCGCGCTGCTGGCGCCGTTCATCGCCACCATCTCCATGGTGCCGCCGCTGGCGCTGCTGCCCATCCTCTTCATCGTGCTCGGCCTCGGCGAGACCGCCAAGATCACCCTCATCGTCATCGGTGTCGCCCCCGCGATGATCCGCGACCTGGCTTTGCGCGTCATCGAACTGCCCAAGGAGCAGATCACCAAGGCGGAAACGCTGGGCGGCTCCTCCTGGCAGATTGCTTTGCGCGTGGTGCTGCCACAAATCCTGCCGCGCCTCATCACCTGCCTGCGGCTGCAACTGGGCCCCGCGTGGCTGTTCCTCATCGCCGCCGAGGCCATTTCAGCCGATAGCGGCCTCGGCTACCGCATCTTCCTCGTCCGCCGTTACCTGTCGATGGACGTGATCTTCCCCTATGTGGCCTGGATCACGCTGCTCGCCGTGCTGACGAACTTCGCCCTCGATCGCCTGCGCATCTCGGTCTTCCCCTGGTCCAATCTGGGGGCGCGCTGATGAGCACCATCGTCTTCGACAAGGTCTGGAAAGAGTACGGCGACCAGATCGTCCTCGAGAAAATCAGCCTGACCATTGCCTCACGTGCCTTCGTGGCCCTGGTCGGCCCCTCCGGCTGCGGCAAGACCACCTTCCTCAAGATGCTGCTGGGCGAAGAAGCGCCGACGCAGGGCACCATCACCATGGATGGCGTGCCGCTCATCGCCGAGCCGGGCCCTGATCGCGGCGTGGTGTTCCAGCGCTATTCGGTGTTCCCGCATTTGACCGTCCTGGGCAATGTGCTGCTCGGCAAGGAGTTCAAGAGCCCCGTCGCCGCGCGGCTATTCGGCGCCGCCCGCCGCAATGCGGTCGATGAGGCCATGCAACTCATCGCCGAGGTCGGCCTCGCGGGGTCCGAGACCAAATACCCCGCCCAGCTCTCCGGCGGCATGCAGCAGCGTCTGGCCCTCGCCCAGGCGCTGATCATGAAGCCGAAGGTGCTGCTGCTCGACGAGCCGTTCGGGGCGCTCGATCCGGGCATCCGCGCCGAAATCCACGTGCTGATGAAGCGCCTGTGGCACGAGACCGAACTGACCGTGGTCATGGTCACCCACGACATGCGCGAAGCCTTTACCCTCGGCACCCGCGTCATCGCCTTCGAGCGCCCGCGCGACCGGCCGGAGGAGCGCGAGCGCTATGGAGCGCTGCTCAGCCGCGACATCGATATCTGGCCGCCGCGCATTGCCGGTGAGCCTTCCATTTTTGCCCCCGACCGGGACGACCCGGTCATTCCCTTGGGCCTCAGCCAGGACGACCCGGCGCCACAAGGAGATTCTTTGCCATGAGCCGTACCCCCGAACAGATCGCCGCCGATCGCGCGCGCTACGAGGAACACCAGCGCAAGGGATTGCAGAATGCGCCCAAGGCCCTGCCCGGCCCGAGTACAGTCCCCGCTGCGCACATCGCTGATCCGGTCCATGTCGAGACCATCCCCGGTGGCTGGTATTGGTCGACCAGCCTCAAGGCCGGTGACACCATTCGCATCGCGCAGGACGATGGTCCATCCGCCGTGTCGCTGATCGCCTGGTCTGCAACCGATACGAGCGAGCGCCTCAACCTGCCCGATACCGTCAAAGTGCAGTGGACCACCGCCATCGCCAAGGGCCGGGTACTGTTCACCGATATGGGCCGCGTGCTGTTCTCGGTCACCGAAGCCGCATCCACCGCGCATGATGCTCTGGTCGGCGGTTCCACCGTTGCGTCGAACGCCGCCAAATATTCCGGCGACTTCAGGAATACGCGCGACAATTTCATCCTCGTCGCCACCAAGCTCGGCCTCGACCGCCGCGACATCCCCTCGGCGCTGACCCTCTTCGCCCCCGTCCGGGTCGATGCCGACGGCAACTTCATCTGGCGCGACGATCTCCGGGTTGCCGGCGACAATGTCGAGCTGCGCGCCGAGATGGACCTCATCGTCGCCTTCTCCAACTGCCCGCATCCGCTCGATCCGAGCCCCACCTACGCACCGCAGCCCGTCACCGTGACCCGCTTCCGAACGTCTATCGCGGCCGACGATCTGTGCCGCACCGCCACAGCCGAAGCCGTTCGCGGTTTCGAGAACAACGCCATGCAGCTGGCTTGAGGGGAGACGAAAATGGAACACTTCATCCCCGCCGAAAAGCCCTGGTCCGGCATCGTCCGCAAGGGCCAGACCATCCGCATCATCGACAGCGAGGGCCAGCAGGCCATCGACACGCTGTTCTACAAGGCCGACGACTACTCCGAACGTTATTCCGGCCAGGACACGTTGCGGGTCAACGGCAATGCCTATGTCGGGCTCGGCACCAAAATCGTCAGCAACGAAGGCAATGTGATGCTGACAGTTACCGCCGATAGCTGCGGCCGGCATGACACATCCGCCGGCGCCTGCTCGTGCGAGAGCAACACGGTCCGTTTCGGCCACGACACCAAGTACCTGCACGCCTGCCGGGACAACTTCGTGCTCGAAGTCACCAAGCACGGCATGTCCAAGCGCGACATCGTCCCCAACATCAACTTCTTCATGAATGTGCCGATCGAACCCTCCGGTCAGATGACCATCGTCGACGGCCTCTCCGCCCCCGGCGACCACGTCGAAATGGTCGCCGAAATGGACGTCCTCTGCGTCATCTCCAACTGCCCGCAGGTCAACAATCCCTGCAACGGCTTCAACCCGACGCCGATCCGCGTCGTGATTTCGGACTGAGCCGATGTTCAGCAAAGTCCTCATCGCCAATCGCGGCGAAATCGCCGTGCGTATCATCAAGACCCTGCGTCGCATGGGCATCGCCAGCGTCGCCGTCTATTCCGACGCCGATCGCTTCACCAAGGCAGTCTCGCTGGCCGACGAAGCCGTGCGGCTCGGCCCTGCCCCGGCGACCGAGTCCTACCTCAATGTCGACGCAGTCATCGCCGCCTGCAAGGCGACCGGCGCCCAGGCCGTCCATCCCGGCTATGGCTTCCTCAGCGAGAATATCGGCTTCGCCCAGCGCCTTGCCGAAGCCGGCATCACCTTCATCGGCCCGACACCCGCAAATATCGAAGCCTTCGGCCTCAAGCACACTGCCCGCGAACTGGCCAAATCCAGCGGCGTGCCGCTACTGCCCGGCACCAACCTGCTCAATAGCGCCGAGGAAGCCCTCGCTGCTGCCGAGACTGTCGGGTATCCCGTCATGCTCAAGAGCACGGCTGGTGGCGGCGGCATCGGCATGCAGCTCTGCGCCGACGCCGCGGCACTATCGGCCGCCTTCGACAGCGTGCAGCGCACGGCGACATCAAGTTTCGGCGATGCCCGCGTCTATATCGAGCGCTTCGTCTCCGACGCCCGCCATGTCGAAGTGCAGATCTTCGGCGACGGCAAAGGCAAGGTTATCGCCCTTGGCGAACGCGACTGCTCGCTGCAGCGCCGCAACCAGAAGGTCGTGGAGGAAACCCCTGCACCCGGCCTCTCCGACGCGGTCCGCACCCGCCTGCACAAGGCGGCCACCGATCTCGGCTCGGCTGTCAAATACGCGTCGGCCGGCACCGTGGAGTTCATCTACGACCCCGTCCGCGAGGACTTCTACTTCCTCGAGGTAAACACCCGCCTGCAGGTCGAGCACCCCGTCACCGAGGCAGTGTTCAACATCGATCTCGTCGAGTGGATGATCCGCCAGGCCGCCGGGGAAGACCCAATCGCCAAGGCCGGTCCGCTCACCCCGCATGGCGCCGCCATCGAAGTCCGGCTCTATGCCGAAATCCCGCATGCCAACTTCAGACCGAGCGCTGGCCTCCTGACCGAAGTCAAATTCCCGGACCATGTCCGCGTCGATGGCTGGATTGAGACTGGCACCGAGGTAACGTCCTATTACGATCCGATGCTGGCCAAGATTATCGTCGCCGGCATCGACCGCCCGACGGCCATCGCCAATCTGCGGGCTGCGCTGAAGGCGACATCGGTGGCGGGCATCGAGACCAACCTCGCCTATCTCCGTGCCATCGCCGGCTCGGACCTCCTCGCCAGCGGTAAGGTGGCCACCACGGCACTGAAGGACTTCCTCTTCATCCCCGATGTGGTGGAAGTCATCGCCCCCGGGGCGCAATCGAGCATCCAGGAACTCCCAGGTCGCCTGGGCCTCTGGCATGTCGGCGTGCCGCCCAGTGGGCCGATGGATGACTACAGCTTTCGCCACGCCAACCGGCTGGTGGGCAATGCCGACGTCACCGCTGCGCTGGAACTGACCGTCGCCGGTCCGACCCTGCGCTTCCACGCCCCGGTGACCATCGCCCTGTCGGGCGCGGCGATGCCGATGAAGCTTGATGGCACCCCGGTCGCGCATAACACGCCTATCAGCGTGACTGCCGGTCAGACCCTTGCCATCGGCGCCGTCGACGGCCCCGGCCAGCGCAGCTACCTCGCCGTCTCCGGCGGCTTTGCCGCCCCGGTTGTCCTGGGCTCCCGCGCCACCTTTGGCCTCGGCCAGTTCGGTGGCCATGCCACCGGCACGGTCAAAGCTGGGCAAGTGCTGCATCTCGCCCGTTCGGCGCAGAAGACCGTCCAACCCGCCACCGACCCCGCGCCCCTCACCCGCCACTGGGATGTCGGCGTGCTCTACGGCCCCCACGGGGCGCCAGACTTCTTCCAGGATGGCGATATCGAGACCCTCTTCGCCACCGACTACGAAGTCCATTTCAACAGCGCCCGCACCGGCGTCCGCCTGATCGGCCCCGCCCCCCAATGGGCCCGCACGGATGGCGGCGAAGCCGGGCTTCACCCGTCCAACCTCCACGACAATGCCTACGCCATCGGCGCCATCGACTTCACCGGCGACATGCCGATCATCCTCGGCCCGGATGGCCCGAGTTTGGGCGGTTTCGTCTGCCCGGCGGTGATCGCCCGCGATGAGCTTTGGAAGATGGGCCAGTTCAAACCCGGCGACACCATCCGCTTCCATCCGGTCGCCCGCCCCGACGATCCCATCGCCGGACCTGCCATCCACCGTCCGAATCTTGAAACCGGCTCAGCGATCCTGGCGCGATCCGACGATGGTCCGGTGCCTGTCGTTTATCGCCGTCAAGGCGACGACAACCTGCTCGTCGAGTATGGCGACATGTCGCTGGACATCGCGTTGCGGCTGCGTGTCCACCTGTTAATGGAGGCGCTGACCAAGACCTCCAGCATGCTTGCGCCGATCGACCTGACTCCCGGCATCCGTTCGCTGCAGATCCACTACGATGGCACCACGCTGTCGCGCACCCGCCTGCTCGGTCTGCTGGCGGAGATAGAAAAATCTCTCCCCGCCGCCGAGGACGTCGTTGTCCCCAGCCGCATCGTGCATTTGCCACTGTCGTGGAACGACCCTGACATCCAGCTGGCCATGCGAAAATATCAGGAACTGGTGCGCCCCAACGCGCCGTGGTGCCCCGACAATATCGAGTTCATCCGCCGCATCAACGGCCTCTCCAGCATCGAAGATGTGAAGCGGACGATCTTCGACGCGAGCTATCTGGTGCTCGGCCTGGGCGACGTCTATCTCGGCGCGCCCGTGGCGACGCCGGTCGATCCGCGCCATCGGCTGGTGACCACCAAATACAATCCGGCCCGCACCTGGACGCCGGAAAATGCGGTGGGGATCGGGGGCGCCTATATGTGTGTCTATGGCATGGAAGGCCCTGGCGGATATCAGCTTTTCGGCCGCACCATCCAGGTCTGGAATACGTGGCGGTCCACGCCGGAATTCACGCCGGGCAAGCCGTGGCTGCTGAACTTCTTCGACCAGATCCGGTTCTTCCCTGTCAGTCATGACGAGCTCACCGAAGCCCGTGCCGCCTTCCCGCACGGCGCCTACCCATTGCGCATTGAGGAGACACAATTCTCCTACGCCGACTACGCCCGGGAGTTGGCGGCCAATGCCCCAAGTATCGCCGCCTTCAAGACCAACCAGCAGGCTGCGTTCGACGCCGAGCGCAATCGCTGGAAGGCCGAAGGCCTTGACAGCTTCATCGCCGACGACGCCGGCAACAGCGCCATCGAAGGCGATATCCCCGTGGGATGCTTTGGCGTACCCACCGGCGTTCCCGGCAACATCTGGAAGATTCTGGTCGAGGATGGAGCCACTGTGGCCGAAGGCGAAGCCGTCGCCATCATCGAATCCATGAAGATGGAAATCACCATCACCGCACAAGCTGCTGGCAAGGTCCGTCAAGTCCTTGCCGGACCTGGTAAAAACGTCAAGACCGGCGATGTTGTCGTCGTGCTGGAGGAAATCTGATGCTGCCCACCATCCTCGATCTCGCAACGCTCCGGGCACTCTATGCCGATCACAGCGTCACCCCCCGCGACGTGATGGAAGCGGTCATCGAACGCCGCGCCGCCTGGCCGGACAAGGCCGTGTTCATCACCCCCACCAGCGACGCCGCCCTGCTCGCCACCGCCGATGCGCTGATGGAGCAACACCCCGAGCCCAACAGCCTGCCGCTCTGGGGTATCCCGTTCGCAGTAAAGGACAATATCGACGTGGCGGGACTGCCCACCACCGCCGCCTGCCCTGCCTTCGCCTATGATCCGGCCGCCGACGCGACCGTCGTCGCGCGCCTCAAGGCAGCCGGCGGTATCGTCATCGGCAAGACCAATCTCGACCAGTTTGCCACCGGCCTCAACGGCACCCGCTCGCCCTATGGCGCGCCCCGTTCGGTGTTCGATCCGGCCTATGTCTCAGGCGGCTCTAGCTCCGGCTCTGCAGTTTCCGTCGCCGCCGGCTTCGCCAGTTTCTCGCTCGGCACTGACACCGCTGGCTCCGGTCGTGTACCCGCCATGTTCAACAACCTGGTCGGCATCAAGCCGACGCCGGGACTGCTGCCCAATACTGGCGTTGTGCCGGCCTGCAAGAGCGTTGATTGCGTTACCATTTTCGCCGCCACGGTGGGCGATGGCGTGGCCGCCCGTAGGGTGGCGGAGGGCTTCGATGCGGCTGATCCGTTCTCGCGCAAAGCCAAATGGGCGTCGTTGCCGACATCGGGGCTGCGCGTTGGTGTGCTCTATGGCGCCGAACGCGAATTCTTCGGCAATGCCGAGGTCGAACGGCTCTATGACGCCGCCATCGACAACATCCGCGCCCTTGGCGCAACGGTGGTTCCCTTCGACTATGCCCCGTTCCGCGAAGCGGCAGCCCTGCTCTACGACGGCCCTTGGGTCGCCGAACGCCTGGCCGCCGTGGAAGATTTCTTTGCCAGCAACGAAGCCGACTTCGATCCGACGGTGCGTACCATCATTGCGGGCGCCAAGGGCAAGACGGCGGTCGAGGCCTTTAAGGGCAGGTACCGGCTGGAAGAACTGCGCCGTAAGACTGAAGCCACCTGGGCCAAGGCCGACGTGCTGCTGCTGCCGACCTCGCCCACCACCTACACCGTGGAAGCCATGCAGGCCGACCCTATCCGGCTCAACTCGCATTTCGGCCGCTACACCAATTTTGCGAACCTGCTCGACTGCGCCGCCATCGCTATCCCCGGCGGCTTCGACGGCCAGGATCACCTGCCGGCTGGCGTCACACTCGTCGCCCCGGCCTTTACCGATGATGCGCTGGCGCCATTGGCAGATGCGCTCCATCGCAAGGCGGCGCGCGGTATGGGTCGCGACAAGGCAGCAGCCTTGCCGGCGGCAAGTACAGTGCCCGCCGCCGCGAGCGAGATGGTGCAGATTGTCGTGGTCGGCGCGCACCTTACTGGCATGCCGCTGAACAAGGAACTGACCGGTCCGGGCGGGAGGCTGCTCAAGACATGCAGCACGGCCAATGACTACAGGCTCTTTGCCCTGCCCAACACGACGCCGCCCAAGCCGGGCCTTATTCGCGAACCGGGCTATGCCGGACCCGGAATTGCCGTCGAAGTCTGGGAGCTGCCGCCGGCTGCCTTCGGGCAGTTCGTCGCCCGCATTCCATCGCCGCTGGGTATCGGCAAGGTGGCCCTGGACGACGGCACGGCGGTCTCAGGCTTTCTGTGCGAATCCCACGCACTTGCCGGCGCCGAGGACATTACCGGCTTTGGCGGCTGGCGTGCCTATCTCAGCTCCCGCAACGCCTGAGAATTTCATCATGCAAGAATGGCTCAAGGCATACGTGCAACTGCTCGTTCAAGGACTTCAGGCCCGCCTTGAAACGGTGGGCAGACTGGGCGGCAACCAGATCCGGTAGGCCGCGCCGTCAGCTCGCAACAGGGGCCAAACGCCGGCAGTAGGCGGAGGGCTTGAACCCTTGGCAGCCACCGCTCCGGTCAAACGGGGTTGGGCATGCTATTGTTCGACCGCCCCTTGCTGAATCGAAAGTATTTTTTCTCTTGGAATGCGCTACGTTGCCCCGGAACGACGCGCCCGCATCCCCATGATCGCGAGCCTACGACCTGCCCATCCGCTGGCGCTGCCATGGCTCCACGCCCACACCAAGTTGAGATTGCGATGACCCTCTACTCCGATTACCTGGCCGAAATCGAAAGCAGAAAAGCACAGGGGCTCGCACCCAAGCCGATCGATGCCGGTGGCCTGACTGGTGAAATCATCGCGCTGATCAGGGATACGGACAGCGAGCACCGCGCCGATGCTCTCACATTCTTCATCTACAACACGCTGCCCGGCACCACGAGCGCGGCGGGCGTCAAGGCTGCTTTCCTCAAGGAAATCATCCTTGGCGAAGCGATCGTCCCCGAAATCACGCCAAGTTTTGCGCTTGAACTGCTGTCGCATATGAAGGGCGGTCCATCGATTGTCGTGCTGCTCGATGTCGCGCTTGGCGATAACGCTGCGATCGCCGAACAGGCCGGTGAGGTGCTCAAGACCCAGGTCTTCCTCTATGACGCTGACATGTTCCGGCTGCGCGATGCCTACAAGGCCGGCAATTCCGTCGCCAAGGGCGTGCTCGAAAGCTACGCCAAGGCCGAGTTCTTCACCAAGCTTCCCGATGTCGAGGACGAGATCAAGGTCGTGACCTATGTCGCCGCCGAAGGCGATATTTCGACGGACCTTCTGTCGCCTGGCAACCAGGCGCATTCGCGCTCGGACCGCGAGCTGCACGGCCAGTGCATGATCACGCCCGAAGCGCAGAAGGAAATCCAGGCACTGCAAAAGCAGCATCCCGACAAGCGGGTGATGATGATCGCCGAAAAGGGCACGATGGGCGTGGGCTCGTCGCGCATGTCGGGCGTCAACAATGTGGCGCTGTGGACCGGCAAGCCAGCCAGCCCCTATGTGCCCTTCGTCAACTATGCTCCCATCGTTGCGGGCACCAACGGCATCTCGCCGATTTTCGCGACCACGGTCGACGTGACCGGCGGTATCGGCCTCAACCTCAAGAACTGGGTCAAGAAGCTCGGCGAAGACGGCAAGCCGATCCTCAACAATGAAGGCAATCCGATCCTCGAGCAGAAATATTCTGTCGAGACCGGCACCGTGCTCAAGATCGACGCCAAGACCAAGACGCTGCGCGACGCTGATGGCAAGGATCTGGTGGATATTGCTTCGGCGTTCACCCCGCAGAAGACCGAATTCATGAAGGCGGGCAGTTCCTATGCCATTGTCTTCGGCAAGAAGCTGCAAACTTTTGCGGCGCAGACGCTGGGCGTGGAAGCCACTCCAGTCTTCGCGCCGAACAAGGAAATCACTGTCGAAGGCCAGGGCCTGACGGCGGTCGAGAAGATCTTCAACCGCAATGCCGTCGGCGTGACGCCGGGCAAGGTGCTGCATGCCGGCTCGGACGTTCGCGTCACGGTGAACATCGTCGGTTCACAGGATACGACCGGCCTGATGACGGCGCAGGAGCTCGAGGCGATGGCGGCCACCGTCATCTCGCCGCTGGTCGATGGCGCCTATCAATCGGGCTGCCACACCGCATCGGTGTGGGACAAGAAGGCCCAGGCCAATATTCCCAAGCTCATGGCCTTCATGAACAATTTCGGCGTCATCACGGCCCGCGATCCGCTTGGAAACTACCATGCGATGACCGACGTGATCCACAAGGTGCTCAACGACATCACCGTGGATGATTGGGCCATCATTATCGGTGGCGACAGCCATACCCGCATGTCCAAGGGCGTGGCCTTCGGCGCCGACTCCGGCACCGTGGCGCTGGCTCTGGCGACGGGCGAGGCAACCATGCCAATCCCGCAATCGGTCAAGGTGACGTTCAAGGGCCAGATGCAATCGCATATGGACTTCCGCGACGTGGTGCATGCGACGCAGGCCCAGATGCTCAAGCAGCATGGTGACAACGTGTTCCAGGGCCGCATCATCGAAGTGCATCTGGGTACGCTGCTGGCCGATCAGGCCTTCACCTTCACCGACTGGACCGCCGAGATGAAGGCCAAGGCCTCGATCTGCATCTCGCAGGACGAGACGCTGATCGAGTCGCTGGAAATCGCCAAGTCGCGCATCCAGATCATGATCGACAAGGGCATGGACAATCCCGCACAGACGCTCAAGGGCCTGATCGCCAAGGCAGATCAGCGCATCGCCGAGATTCGCTCTGGCGAGAAGCCGGCACTGGCCCCCGACGCCAATGCGAAATACTTCGCCGAGGTTGTGGTCGATCTGGACGTGATCGACGAGCCGATGATCGCCGATCCCGATGTGAACAATTCGGACGTCTCGCGTCGCTACACCCACGACACCATCCGTCCCGTCTCCTATTACGGCGGCACCAAGAAGGTTGATCTGGGCTTCGTGGGCTCCTGCATGGTGCATAAGGGCGACATGAAGATCGTCGCCCAGATGCTCAAGAACATCGAGAAGGCCGAAGGCAAGGTCGAGTTCAAGGCGCCTTTGGTTGTTGCGGCTCCCACGTACAACATCATCGACGAGCTGAAGGCCGAAGGGGATTGGGAAATCCTGCAGCGCTATTCGGGCTTCGAATTCGATGACCTTAAGCCCAAGACGGCCAACCGCACCGAATACGAGAATATCCTCTATCTCGAGCGTCCGGGCTGCAACCTGTGCATGGGCAATCAGGAGAAGGCGGAAAAGGGCGACACAGTTCTCGCAACCTCAACCCGGCTGTTTCAGGGTCGCGTCGTTGAGGACACCGCCGAAAAGAAGGGCGAGTCGCTTCTGGCTTCGACCCCTGTCGTGGTGCTGTCGGCCATTCTTGGCCGGACGCCCAGCGCTGAGGAATACAAGGCCGCCGTCCAGGGGATCGATCTGACCAAGTTCGCGCCGCCGGTTACGCCCTCGATCGATTCCAAGTCGGTGCATTTCTAGAACTCGACCGACTGAAAGATAATTGGTGGTGGTCACTCAGGCCGCCACCAGACCCAAGGTTTGGGCGCCGACCGTTGCCTAGCGGGCGGCGATCATATCGAGCATCGCTCGGACGGCCGTGGCATAGCCGCCGGCGCCGAGCCCGGCCATCACCGCATCGGCCCGCATCGACACGTAAGAGCGATGATAGATCGGCTCGCGCTTGTGGATGTTGGAAATGTGGAACTCGATCACCGGGCCCTCGAACATCTTGAGCGCATCCAGCAGCGCCAGCGACGTGAAGGTGAAGGCGGCAGGATTGATGATGATCCCGGCACCCTCGTCGATCGCTTCATGCACCCAATTGATGAGCGCTTCCTCGCTGTTGGTCTGGTGGAATACCACCGGCCGATCGCCGGCCGAATCGCGGCAGAACTGCTCGACTTCGGCCAGCGTTGTCGTGCCATAGATGGCCGGCTCGCGCTTGCCAAGGCGGTTCAGGTTGGGGCCGTTCAGAACGTAGATCGGCTTCATAGCCCTGCTCCGTAGCCAAACATTTTCGGCAGCCACAGCACTGTGTCTGGCACAAAGGTGAAGATCATCAAGGCCAGGATCAGGCCGAACAGGAACGGCATCACGTCGCCGACGATGGCCTTCATCGGCGCGCCGGAGATGCGGGTCATGATGAAGAGCAGCATGCCATAGGGCGGGGTGACGAGGCCCAGCATGATGTTGACCACCACGACCACGCCGAAATGTACCGGATCGATACCGAGCGCCTGTGCTGTAGGGATCAGCACCGGGACGATGACCAGAAGGATAGTCGTGCCTTCGAGCAGGCAGCCGAGCACCAGCAGCAGGATGTTGACGGCGATCAGGAAAGTGATCGGGTTGAGGTCCCAGGACAGCAACAGGACGCTGAGACTGCTGGGGATGTTCTCGATGGTGACCACGTAGTTGAACACCAGTGCCCCGGCGATCAGCATGCCAATGGAGGCCGTGGTCTTGGCGCTGGTGAGAAGCGCCGCGTAAAGGTCGGGCCAGCGCACGCTGCGATAGATGACGACAGAGACGACCAGCGCGTAGAAGGCGGCGACTGCGGCGGCTTCGGTCGGCGTGGTGATGCCGCCATAGATGCCATACATCAGCACGACAGGCATGAAGAGCACCGGCAGCGCATGCCAGGTCATCTTCGGCAATTCGCGCAGTGGCACCGGCTTCTCGACCGGAAAATTGCGTGCCCGGGCGATGAAGCCCACCTGCACCATCATGACACCGGCCATCAGCAGGCCGGGAATGACGCCGCCGAGGAACAGGTAACCAATCGAGGTGTCGGCGATCAGCGCATAGAGCACCATCGGGATGGAGGGCGGAATGATCGGGCCGATGACCGCGGTGACGGCAGTCAGCGCAGCGGCGAAGCTGGGCGTGTATTTGTTGTCCTGCGTCATCATGTGCTGCATCATCTTGCCCGAGCCGGCCGCATCGGCGACGGCCGAACCGCTCATGCCGGCAAAAACGATGGATTGCAGGATATTGACCTGGGCGAGGCCACCTCGGAAGCGACCGACTACGGCGTCGCACCACTTGAGCAGGCGCTCCGACAGGGTGCCCGAATTCATGATCTCGGCGGCAAGGATGAAGAGCGGCACAGCCAGCATGATGTAGTTGGAGTACATGCCGTTGAGGAATTGCTCGGCGACGATGCCCATGTCCTGACCGCGCATCAACAGGTACAGCACCGAGGCACAGATCATCGACAGGCCCATGGGCAGGCCGAACACCGACAGCACGATGATCAGGCCCAGCGCCAGCGTGAAAGCGGTGGAAAGCATCATACGCCGGAACTCGCCTTGGTCGGATCGAAGTCCGCGCTGCCCTTGCCCCAGATGGCCTGATAGCCAAGCCAGAACTGGCGGACGATCGTGGCCACCGCGAAGATGGCATAGATGGAATAGAGCCAGTCAAACCGGATCTTGAGATAGGCGGTCTTCTCGACTTTCATGAACATCACGTAGTCGATTACGGCCGGCAGAGAGATGGAGAAGAACAGGATCAGCGCGACGGCCGAGATGACCACCATCACCCGCCTCCAGCGATCGCTGACCGCGGCATAGAGGATGTCAAAGCGGATTTCCTCGCTGTCGCGCACCACGAATGCCGTGCCAAACAGCACCATCCACAGCCACATGATGACGCTGATCTCATGCGTCCAGCCAATGGGCAGATTGACGCCATAGCGGAAGAAAATCTGCAGGATGAAGACCGTGAACATCACGGCGAGCATGGCTGCGAGAACATTTTCAGCGCGGGCATGGAGCCACGCGCCGAAGCCGGCAAGTCGGGAATTCATCACCTGTCTCCGAGAAGGAGGTCCAATGGATGGCGGCGCCGGGGAACCGGCGACACCTTCCATTGGGAAGAGGCTACAGAGCGTTGATGCGATCGACCACACCTGCCGGCCAGTCCTTGGCCAGGTCGGAGTCGAGGTACATCTGCTGAGCGTGGGTGCGGAAGGCATCCACATCGGGCTCATAGATGTTGAGGCCAACGCTCTTGAAGCGCTCGACCAGCTCGGCCTCGCGGGCGAGGTGGGCTTCCTGGCTGAAGTCGATGGCCACGGTTGCCGCAGCTTCGAAGGCCGTCTGCTGCTCGGGCGTCATGGCGTCCCAGGCCGGCTTGCTGATGACGAGGAGGTCATAGCCAACCAGATGCGAGGTGAGGACGATCTGGTCCATCACTTCGTAGAACTTCATGTTTTCGACATTGGGCAGCGGATTGTCCTGACCGTCGATGGCGCCCGTCTGCAGGCCCGTATAGACCTCGGCATAGGCCATCGGCGTCGGGTTGGCGCCCAGCGCCGTGCCGAGGAACTGCCAGGCGTCGCCACCGGGCATGCGCAGCTTGACGCCGGCGAGATCGGCCGGAACTTTGATTTCCTTGTCCCCGCGCAGACCAACCTGGCGGGCACCGAAATAGGTCGGCCCCAGAATGTGGATGCCGAGTTGTTCTTCGGCCATGGCCTTGAACTCGGCGCCGACTTCGCTGTCAAAGAAGGTGCGCAGGTGGGCGGCGTCACGGAACAGATAGGCCGAGGTCAGCACCGACCAGGCCGGGATCTGGTTGGAAATGTCCTGCGGGGCAATGTTGCCCATTTCGAGGTTACCGCGCTGCAGCGCGACCAGCTCCGTGCCCTGCTTGAACAGGTTGCCGCCATAGTATGGCTCGACGGTAGCGATCTCGGCCACCTGCGACGACAGCAGGCCGACCATCTCGGCGCGGATGTCTTGCTCCGAGAACACGGCCGAGAAGCGCAGCACCGGCTTGTCCTGCGCCAGGGCGGGCAAGGCGGCAGAGAGCAGCAGCCCACCCACCAGCAGCGCGCGGCGCGTCAATGCAAAAGTCATCGTCATCCTCCCAATTGGTGCCTGCCTAGCAGGCCTGTCCTCATCGGACGACACGGCTAAAGCCATTGTTTTTCGTCCTTGCGGCACAATGTACGAAATAGTTCGTTCAAGTCAATGGGCACTGGCGACCGCGATTGGGTGGGCCGGATTTAGCCAGCGACGGCCGTGCGGAACACTTCGGCCATGGCGGCGGCATCGGGCTTGATGCTGGCAAACAGTTCAAAGGCACGGACTGCCTGGTAGACCGCCATGCCGCCACCCGGCAGGACGCGGCATCCGCGGCTCCGGGCCACCCGAATGAGCTCGGTCTCGAGTGGGAAATAGACCACATCGGCGATCCAGTGGCGTTGCTCGATCAGCGCCCCATCAACCGGCAGGCCAGGCATCTTGGTCATGCCAACGGGCGTGGTGTTGACGATGCCATCGGCCATCGCCGCGGCCGCCGCCGGATCGTCGACTGCGGCGGCGTCGGCCCCGAGCTGGTCGCGCAGGCGCTCTGCGAGGACGCGCGCCTTGCCGAGCTCGGTGTCGTAGATGGCCAACTTGCCGACGCCGCATTGCAGCAGCGCCTGCGCCACGGCAGCGCCAGCACCGCCTGAGCCCAGTTGCAGCACGAGGTCGCGGGCCGCGCCGGGCAGGCCCTGACGAAAGCTTTCGGCGAAGCCCCAGCAGTCGGTGTTGTGACCGATGTTACGGTCGCCCAGCACGACGGTATTGACGGCACCAATGGCGGCTGCGTCGGGCGCCAGGCTATCGAGCAGCGGCAGGATGGCCTGCTTGAATGGATAGGTCACGTTGAGGCCTGAAAAGCCCAATTGCCGCGCGTCGTCCAAGACGAGAGGCAGATGCGCATCGTCGAGGCCCAGGCGGTCAAAATCGATCAGGTGGTAGCGATAATCCAGACCCTGCCGCTGGCCTTCGCGCTCATGCATCAGCGGCGAAAGCGAAGCGCCTATGCCGCGACCGACAAGACCAATGGTGATGGCGCCGTCCAGCGGCAGCCGATCCTGCAAAACCAGGCTGCGCAGCGGCGGTGCCGGCTGATTGCTGGCCATGGGCAAAGTCCAGTCTCCCCCTACCCCCTGCCGGTGTGAAACGCGGTGGCGGCCTTGTCTTTCTCTTGCGACACCCGATAAATGCTGCAAGACGATTTTGTGGCAAAATGTACGAACTGGTTAGTTTAGTCAATTGCCGTCAGGAAGGCGACGACTGCATGCGGGCTCCAGTTTCAACATCCAGCCTGAAACCCAAGGACGTGGGCGCGCGGACGCAGGATCCCGAAGGCACGCGGCAGAACATCATCGAGGTGGCGGCGCAGGAGTTTGCCCTCAATGGCCTCTCGGGTGCCCGCATCGACGAAATTGCCGCCAAGACCCGCTCGTCCAAGCGGATGATTTATTACTACTTCGGCAGTAAGGAGGGCCTCTATGTCAGCGCCCTCGAAAACGCCTATCGGCAGGTGCGAGAGGGCGAGGCCAAGCTCGATATCGAGGGCCTGTCCCCACTCGACGCGCTCAAGCGGCTGGTGGAATTCACCTTCGATCACCACCACCGGCATGAAGAATTCATCCGCATGGTGATGATCGAAAACATCCACCACGCCGAATTTCTCGAACGCTCCAGCGTGATCCGCGACCTGAACGTCACCGCGATCGGCAATATCGAGTCGATCTATGCCAAGGGGCTCGCCGAGGGCCTGTTCCGCGCCGGACTTGATCCGCTGGAAATCCATTGGCAGGTCAGCGCACTCTGCTTCTTCAACGTGTCCAACCGGGCCACTTTCTCCAAAATCTTCGGGAAGGATGTGGGCAGCCCGTCCTATCAGGAATCGCTGCGCCGGCAGACGGTGGACATGGTGGTGCGGTTTGTGTTGCGGGCTGATCGGCTGAGCGAACTTTAGGCCGGCAAACACACGCAGTTGCTCGACTTGCAAATGTACTAACTAGTTCGTACTCTATCCCCGAGGTGGAGGAGCGGACTTGAAGACTTCGATAGCCACGGTGTCGATCAGCGGCGATTTGCGGGAGAAGCTGGAGGCGATTGCGGCTGCCGGCTTCGATGGCGTCGAGATTTTCGAGAATGACTTTCTCGCCTATGACCGTTCGCCGCGTGATGTGGTGCGCATGGTGGCCGACCTCGGCTTGACCATCACCCTGTTTCAGCCGTTCCGGGATTTCGAGGGACTGCCTGAACCTCAGCGAAGCCAGGCCTTTGAGCGGGCAGAGCGGAAGTTCGACCTGATGGGTGAGCTCGGGACCGATCTCATGCTGGTCTGCTCCAGCGTGTCACCGCTGGCACTGGGCGGTATCGACCGGGCGGCATCGGACTTGCGGGAATTGGGCGAACGCGCCGCCAAGCGCGGGCTTCGCGTTGGTTATGAGGCGCTGGCCTGGGGCCGCCATGTCAGCGACCATCGCGATGCCTGGGAGATTGTGCGTCGGGCCGACCAATCCCATATCGGCATTATCCTCGACAGCTTCCACACGCTGTCGCGCGGCATCGATCCGAACTCGATCCGCGCCATACCGGGCGACAAGATCTTCATCGTGCAGCTCGCCGATGCACCCAAGATCGACATGGATCTGCTGTACTGGAGCCGGCATTTCCGGAACATGCCGGGCGAGGGCGACCTTGCTGTCACCGACTTCATGCGGGCCGTTGCCGCAACCGGTTATGACGGGCCGGTTTCGCTCGAAATCTTCAACGATCAGTTCCGCTCCGGTTCGCCGCGCACGATAGCCGCCGACGGACACCGGTCGCTGATCTACCTGATGGATCAGGTGCGCACGAGCGAACCGGACATTGCCATGCAGATACCAGAGCTACCGCCGCGCGTGGATGTGCAGGGCGTCGCTTTCATCGAATTTGCCGCCGACGAGACCGAAGCCACGGCATTGGCCGGCCACCTGCGGCAGTTGGGTTTTCGCCTCACCGGACGACACCGCGACAAGGCTGTCGAGCGCTTCAGCCAGGGCGACATCAACATCGTCGTCAACACGGACCGCGAGGGGCTCGCCCACTCGGCCTATCTGACGCATGGAACCTCGGCATATGCTTTGGGGCTGATGGTGGATGACGCCGAAGCAACGGCAAAGCGGGCCTTGGCGCTGGGCGCTCAAATGTTCAGCCAGCGTGTGGGCTCCGGTCAGCTCAGCATCCCGGCTATTCGCGGCATTGGCGGTGGGGTGATCTATTTCCTCGATATGAAGAGCCCGCTCGGCCAAGTCTGGGACATCGAGTTCGACGCCGTGGACGATCCGCAGGCGCCTACCGATGCCGGCCTGCGGCATATCGATCACGTCGCGCAAACCATGAACTATGAGGAGATGCTGACCTGGATCCTGTTCTATCGGTCGATCTTTCTGACCGAGAAGAGCCCGATGGTCGATGTGGTTGACCCCTCCGGCCTCATCCGCAGCCAGGTGATCGAGAATACCGAGGGGACGCTTAGACTGACGCTTAACGGCGCTGAGAGCCATCGTACGCTGGCCGGCCGCTTCATAGCCGAAACCTTCGGCTCAAGCATCCAGCACCTGGCCTTTGCCTCCGAGGACATCTTCGCGACCGCCGACGCACTGCACCGGAACGGCATGAAGACCCTCGAGATTTCGCCCAATTACTACGACGACCTGGAGGCGCGCCTGGGTCTTGACCCGGCAATGCTCAAGCGGATGCGTGATGCCAACATCCTCTTCGACCGTGACGCGGAAGGCGCGTTCTTCCAGCTTTATTCGACCAATGTCGGAGAGGGCTTCTTCTTCGAGGTGGTCCAGCGATCCGCAGGGTATCTCGGCTATGGCGCGATCAACGCCCCCTTCCGCATCGCCGCGCAGAAACGGTCTCTGTCGCCGGCGATAATTCCGCGACAGTAACGCAGCGCGAAAGTTGGACTGGGCTGCCCTTGACCGGAGCGGCGCCCGCCTGTTTCGCCCGCTGCAGGACAATGGTGCTAGACGCTGGCTGGGGTGCTAGGATTCGAACCTAGGAATGCCGGTACCAAAAACCGGTGCCTTACCACTTGGCGACACCCCAATCGCGGCGGTTCCTACACGGTTTGCCTGCGCTTCGCAACACAGTGAAACCGCGCGGAAAAACCCGCGCCGAAGCGCTTGAACACGCAAGCAAGCGCGGCTATAACCCGCCCCATCGCGATTGGCGACGACGGCCTTACGGGTCGTCTAATCCATATCAAATCCCGTATCGCGGCACCTGACGGAGTATAGCGCAGCCTGGTAGCGCACCTGCTTCGGGAGCAGGGGGTCGAGTGTTCGAATCACTCTACTCCGACCAATCAACCCCGGTCTCGCAAGAGGCTGGGGTTTTTGTTGTCCAGGTGCTTGCGGCTTTTGGGCCGTCCCGACATCTGCGATAGTCACGACATTGCAGGGGAGGCGCAGATGAAGGAATGCAAGGTGATCCGTGGCGGAGCCGCGTTTCATGGCAAGCAGGGGCTCAATTATTTCTCGGGCGTGTCGGCGGAAACCGCCGGATCGTCGGGCATCTGCATGCACCTGCTGGTCATTCCGCCCGGCGCGAAAGCCAAGCCGCACTATCACGAGGCGCATGAGACGGCGATTTTCCAGCTCGAGGGATCGACGTCGTTCCATCACGGCCCAAATCTGGAATTCACCGACGAGGTGCATGAGGGCGACTACGTCTACATTCCCGCAGGCGTGCCGCACCAGCCGTTCAATCCGACCGACAGGATCGCCCGCGCCATCATCGCACGGACCGACCCGAACGAGCAGGAAAGCGTCGTGCTGATCTAGGCGCGGGACGCGGGTCTGGCCTGGGTCGCCAGCCAGATGTGATGGCGTTCGCCGCCACTGGTGCCACGGGCACGGACCTTAGCTTCCTCAACAGCGAAGCCGGCGCTGACCAACCGCTTGGTGAAGGGGGCGCTGGTGTGGGACGACCATACTGCAAGCACGCCTCTATCCCGCATGGCGCGCAACGTGCGGCGGAGACCAGCGACGGTGTAGAGCTTGTCATTGGCGTCGCGGGTCAGGCCCTCGGGACCATTGTCGACATCGAGCAGGATGGCGTCATAGAGCTTTTCGCCATTGAGCAACGCCCCGACATCGCCCTCTCGAATGGTGACGCGCGGGTCGGAGAGGCAAGTGCCGAACACCTCGGCCATAGGTCCGCGGGCCCAGGCGACGACGGCGGGCACCAGTTCGGCGACCGTGATCCGGGCATCTGGCGGCAGCACCGCCAGGGCGGCGCGAAGCGTAAAGCCCATGCCGAGGCCGCCGATCAGCATGTGGGGTCGGGCACGGCCCTTGATCCGATCCCAGGACAGGTTGGCCAGGGCCTCCTCGGAACCGCTCATCCGGCTGTTCATCAGAGAGGTCGAGCCAGCCATGATGGAGAATTCGCTGCCGCGGCGCATCAGGCGGAGGTCGCCCTCCCCGCCTGGCACGGTGGCCGTATCAAGCAGGGTCCATGGGGTTACCGGCATAGTGTCTCGCGGAAAAAGCGAAGGCCGGCCACCTGGGCCGGCCCTCTTGAAGGATTGAAGCGGCTCAGCGCTTGGAGAGGAGGTTCCAGGCGCCGGTAACGGTCAGCGCGGCCAAAGCCATCTTGAGGATGTCCCAGACCACGAAGGGCTGGATGGCGCCGCGGAAAGCGGAGCCGACAACATCGTTCTGGTCGATCCAGCCGGCATTGCCAGCCAGAGCCATCAGCCAGGCAAAGCCCAGGACGAGCAGCACGGCGTCGGCGACGACCATGGCGATGAACAGGGTCAGCGGCTTGCCGGAGGCACCACGATCGGCGGCGAAGCCGATGATGGCGGCCATCACCAGGAAGCCGAAGAGAAAGCCGCCCGTCGGGCCCATCAGATAGGGGATACCTGCAGAAGCGCCGGCGAACACGGGAAGGCCGAAGGCGCCTTCAACGAGATAGAGCGCCACGGTGGCAACGCCGATGCGCATGCCGAAGGCAGCAGACAGGGCAGCGATGGCAAAGCCCTGCAGTGTCACCGGAACCGGCCAGACCGGCACGTTGATCTTGGCGCAGATGGTGATGAGCAGCGTGCCAAGCACGACCGTTGCGAGATTGGACGCCAGCTTGGCAGCGTCGCCCTTGGGCTGGTAGAGGCCCAGCAGCGTGTTGGGCGTGGTCAAAGTGACGGCCATTTCATACCTTCCATGCTAAAGGCGAACCGGCATCCCCTCCCGGGACACGCATCAGTTCGCGTCACAAACGTCTTATTCCGCCGTCCCCGTGAGTGCAATGGCCGCGCCCCTCGTCTTCAATACGCAATTCGACCCAAAGACGGGCATGGCGGTGCCGGTGGCGCCAGGATTACTGCGCGTCACCGCACCCAATGCAGGCGCCTACACCTTCACCGGCACCAACAGTTTTCTGCTGGGCCACGAGCGGCTTGTCGTGGTCGATCCGGGGCCGGACGATCCCGCACATCTGGCCGCACTGGAGCGGGCCATTGCGGGGCGCAGGGTGGATGCCATCATCCTGACGCATACCCACCGCGATCACAGCGCATCGGCCGCGCAGTTGGCCAGGCAGCTTGGCGCCCCGCTATGGTTTGGCGGGCCGCACCGACTGTCGCGGCCGTTGCGGCGATTCGAGCGCAATCCGATACGCAGCTCCTGCGATTGGGATCTGGTGCCAGACCGGACACTGGTCGATGGAGAGATCATTGAGGCGGGCGATGTCAGATTATCCGTGCACGCGACACCCGGCCATTGCGCGAACCACCTTGCTTTTGGATTCGGCGATATCCTGTTCAGCGGCGATCACGTGATGGGCTGGAACTCGACGCTGATCGCCGTGCCCGATGGCTCAATGGCCGACTATTTCGCGTCACTCGACAAGGTTATCGCCCTGCCCCACGCCAGCTATGTGCCTGCCCATGGCGGGCCAATCGCAGACGGCCCGGGATATGCTGCGGCGCTGCGGGCGCACCGCGAGATGCGGAACGGACAGGTGATCGCGGCGGTGCAGGAAGGAGCCCGCAACGTCCCGCAGATAGTCGACCGGATTTATCCGACGCAGCCTCTGCCGGTCCGGCTGGCGGCGCGCATGACGATCATGGCGCATGTCGAGTATCTGGAGATGCTGGGGCGGCTGAGCGTATCGCGTGGCGTGTTCGGCACGAGAATCGCGCCGCGCTGAGCTCAGGTGGCCTCTGCTTCACCGTCGGCTGCTGTCTCGTCCTCACCAGCCTCGTCTTCCGGTTCAACCTCTACGGGTTGGTTGGCGTTGGGATTGTCCCGCAGCAGCGTGGTCACCGCGTCGTCCAGCGCCGACAGGAAATCCTCGATGCGAAGGCCGTTGGCGCCGAAATCGTGGATGGCATTGAGCGAAGCGGAACGCATATCGACCGTCGAGGTCGTGGCCGTGCCGGTCACCCGCACCACCGCCTCTTCGCGCCAGCCGGGAATGGTCATGATCTGGGCGTTGATCTGGGCTGGACCAAAAGTATCGGTCGGTTCGCGCAATAGCCGAATATCCCAGCCATTGTCGGCGACCAGCGCCTGCACCAGGGCAAAGGTCTGCGTCTGCCCGAGTGGATAGGTGCGGGTTTCGACATTAGGAAACACCGCAGCCATTTCAGCTGTCGTCAGCAGCTTGGGCGGCGGCATCGCGGCGGTGCCCGGCTCGAAGACGAGCGGCATCAGACCGCGATCGATCGTGGCGATGTCCGTGACAGCGGGGTAGCGCATGGCGAGGTTGCCATACCAGGCGAAGGGCGCAAGGCAGAGCAGGCCGAAGACAAGACCTGTCAAAGCGCGCGACCAACCCTGATCGCCCGTCTGCCACAGGCGAGCCAGCGCGATCAGCGACACCAGCAGCGCCGCCAGCGCCACGATGCAAGCTGCTGCGGCGGCGACCAGGAACAAGTCGCTCGTGATCAAGCGAAAGCGATGGAGGGCAACGGAAATGATGACGAGCGGACCCGCGACGCTGCCCAGCCGGCGCGCCCAGATGGACCATTTCGATGTCCGGATCAGTATGCGCAAGGTGCCGCCGTCAAAGAACCCGAGTGACCTGTATAGCGCCAAGGTGTTGCGCGAATTTGAACATTCCGGCCTTCGAGACCATTGGAAAACTATTTGTTCTTGGTCTTGCCGCCTTGGCGGGGACCCGGCTCGTCCGGATTGACCTCCGGCGGCGCTTCGCTGCCACCGCACATGGTCCTGATGGCCTGCCACTCGGCATCGGTGAAGGGCAGTGCCACCTCGGCCGTGTTGGCGACCGTCAGCGCCTCCAATGCAAGCTTACGATCTTCGGTCAGCGGATGCGTGCTGAACAAGGCCAGTGCGCGCGAGAAGTCATCGTCTTCGCCCACGCGCAGCAATAGGTCGGCAACACCTGCCGGCTTGAAGCCGAGCCGCTGTGCGACTTGCGCTGCGAAATCATCGGCCTGGCGCTCGGCATCGCGCGAGAAGCTGGTGTCGATGATGGTCGCGCCAAGGCTGGCTGCCACGGAGAAACCCGTCATGTCGCCCAGGATGAAGCCGATCAGTGCGCCGGTGCCGGCGGTAGAGATCAGCTGCTCCATGCCGTGATGATAGGCGACGTGACCGACTTCGTGGGCCAGCACGCCGGCAAACTCGTCCTGCCGCTCGGCTCGATCTAGTAGGGCCGAGAAGAAATAGACCTTGCCGCCTGGCAGTGCGAAGGCGTTCGGGATGTCGGATTTGACGACCTTGATGTCGAGCGTGAAGGGCGAACCGGAGCCCTCCAGCGCCTGCGCGCCAAAGCGGGCGATGGCCTTGTTGGCGAGGCTGTTGGGATTTGTATCGCAGACCCGGAAGTCGGTGCCTTCGGCGAGGCTGGCTTCCATTTGTGCGGCGGCGGTGTCGCCGAGGTTCTTTTCCCATGCCGGCGGCAGCAGGCCGACAACGCGATTGGCGATGATGGGTACACCGAAAAGGTAAGCCACGATCACCGCTGCGAGAGCGACCGTCGCGGTGGCGGCAATGCGGACCTGGACCCACCTATCGAGCCGATGCTTCTCGCCCAGAGCGGGGATGGTGGCGTGGATGCGAGCGATCTCCTCAGCGCCTGCGACAACGACGCGCGCGCCTGATGGCTGCGAACTTGCGCCGATGCGCAATTCGTCGGCGCGACCATGCACGGCGAAGAGATCGGCCGCCGACCAACGGGCCAACTCGACCTGAGTCTGCGCATTGCGGATCACCAGCGTGCCGACATTGTCGAGAGCTTCGTAGTCCAGCCCGACGGGCCAGACTTCGGCAACGGCACCATTGTAGTATCGGCCCGCAATTGACATCAGTAGGCCCCTACATTGAGCGCATCGGCCAGACCTTCACCGCCAAGGGCGATATCCTCGCCGCGGGCATGCACTGTGCGCAGCGATGTCGCACCGGAAATGGTAGCGCCCTTGGCCACCAGCTTCCAGAAGCCGAGCCCCAGGAACAGCTCGCTCATCATGGCGAAGGCGCCCAGGATCAGCAGGTAGCCAAACACGACCAGCACCAGCACGACAAAGCTGCTGCGGAGATACTGGAAGAAGACCGCAGGATCGAAGCTACCATCGGCGAAGGCGCCGCTGGCCGACAAGCCCAGCACAATAAACCCGCCAATGGCTAGGGCCAGATAGACCCCGCCCAGCGCCAACGAGAAGAGCGCATACTGACCGACCAGATCGCGGAACCTGATCTTGATGGTGAGGGCCGCCTGCCCGAGCCGAACAGCAGACCACATGCGCGTCCACTCGCGCGACTGGTAGAAGAGGACCAGCAGTCCAATCGGCAACGCCCCGCAGGCGAAGACGAAGTAGCCGATCTCGTTGATTTGTCCCGAGGCGGATATCCCGCCGGACGAGGAGGCCATACCCAGCGTCACACCGCCAATGACGGCGCTCAGCAACCAGCAGACGTAATACGGCGCCGCCAGGCTCTTCCAACTGCCGGTGAAGCTGAACTGGCGATCGCCAAACCAGCTATGGGTGTAACGATAGCGCCAGAGATTGACTGCCATGAAGGGGTAGACCAGCCCCAGCGTGATGCCCATCAGCACCGTCCAGCCGAACCGGCGCAAGGCATAGGCCCAGGCGCTGCCGGCCTGATCGAAGCGGATACCCCGCCACAACGTACGCGACAGCCGGAAATCGCGGGCGCGGTAGATGGCGTAACCCACCAGGAACCAGAGCATGACGGCGGCGCCGCCATAGCCGGCAAGCACGGCGTCAGTCGACTGGGTCGAGAGATAGAAAAACAGGCCATAGAGCGGAATGAAGATGGCCAGGGCCATCAGGAAGCCCATCAGCAGCTGCACGGCATTGCCGGTATATTCGAGGGAGTCGCCATCGATGGCGGTGTGCGACCAGTAGAAGCGACGCTTCCAGGTCGTAAGCCAAAATCGATAAAGACCAATCGTAGGGATCAGCAGCGCGTAACCGCGCAACAGCATCCCACCAAGCTCTTTCCGCGTTCCAGTGAAAACCACCGAAACCGGCTGCTCCGTCTCAGCACCAAAGACCATGCCCGATCCCCAAGCCCCACCAAGGTTTTATGCGAGGCACCGTGGATTGGGAAGGCGAAGTAAAATCAATTTCTCAGGGATAGAGCCTGGTGCTGGCCCAGGGTTGATCGGGCGCCTCGCGCGTGAAGCGCACCCGGTCGTGCAAGCGGAACTCGCCGTCCTTCCAGAACTCGATACTCGATGGCACGATACGGAAGCCGGACCAATGCGCGGGACGCACGACAGGGGCGTCACCGGTTTCGGCCGTCAGGTCCGCCACGCGGGTCAGCAGGGCCTCGCGGCTGAGCAGGGGGCGGGACTGTTCGGAGGCCGATGACGCGATCTGACTGCCACGGGGCCGGCTGGCGAAATAGGCATCGGCTTCCTCAGTCGATACGACCTCGACCGCCCCACGTACCCGCACCTGCCGGCGCAGCGACTTCCAATGCATCAGCATCCCGGCCTTGGGGTGGGTATGCAGCTGCGTGCCCTTGTCGCTCTCGAAATTGGTGAAGAAGCAGAAGCCCCTGGCGTCGCGGGCATTGAGCAGCACCATGCGGACGTCTGGCATGCCTTGATCGTCCACCGTGGCCAGGGCCAGGGCGTGGGGATCGTTCGGCTCGGCCTCTTGCGCCAGAGCGAACCATTCTTCGAACACGGCAAAGGGGTCGAGGTCAGTGCGATCGCTGTCGTCGAACAGGCGCTCGGTCAGGGTCTGGAGCATCGTGGATATTATCCCTTCGTCGCGCATAACTGGACAATGCGGGGGGTGGTCGCCATATAGGACAGGAAACCGGGGCATATCAACGCCCGACTCATTGAATGGACCAAATGCGCGATCCCTATACCGTGCTTGGGGTGCCACGATCGGCAAGCGAAAAGGACATCAAGTCCGCCTATCGCAAGCTGGCCAAGAAGTATCACCCCGACCAGAACCCGGATGATCCCTCCTCGCACGGCAAGTTTGCCGAGGCGACCAATGCCTATGACCTGCTGAACGACGTGAGCAAGCGGGCGCAATTTGATCGCGGTGAGATCGATGCCGACGGCAATCCAAAATTTGCCGGCTTCAATCCGGGCGGCATGGGTGGCGGGCAGCGCGGTGGACGCACGGCGCAGGGCGGTTTTTCAGCCGAGGACATCCTCAAGGAGTTCATGAACGGCTTTGGCGGCCAGGCGCGCGGCGGAGCTGGCGCTGGCGCACGTGGTCCGCAATGGGATCCGTTTGCCGGTGCAGCAGCTGGTGGCCCGGGGCCCGGAGCGGGCCGATCGATGAAGGGCGAGGACATCGTGGTCAACGCCACCGTGTCGCTGGAGGATGCCCACAAGTCTGCGTCGATCTCGGTGCGCATGCCGACGGGCAAGGTGCTGTCGGTCAAGCTCCCGGAAAAGGTCGAGGAAGGCCAGCAGATCCGGCTCAAGGGCCAGGGGTCGCCCGGCCTGGGCGAGCCTGGGGATGCATTGGTCACGGTGCGCTTCGAGAAATCCAAGCAGTTCCGCCGCGATGGCGCCGACCTGCGCACTGATGTGCCGATTACCCTCTACGAGGCGGTACTTGGCGCCAAGGTACGGGTGCCGACGCTCGACGGCTCGGTGGAACTCAACCTGCCGCCCGGCATCGACACCGCCAAGGCGCTGCGCCTTAAGGGCAAGGGCCTCTATGGCGATGGCGACCTCTACGCCAATCTCAAGGTCGTGCTGCCGCCCGGTGGCGACCCCGATCTCGAAGCGCTGGCGCGATTCATGCGGGATCAGAAGCCCTACAAGGTCCGAGACAATTAAGGCCTCGGCGCCGCCGCACGTTCAAGACGATCGTTGATGGCCTCGCCGAGCCCGGTATCCGGGATCGGCGCCACGGCGATCGTCCCTACCCCTAATGCGTCCAGCTCGTGCAGCATGGAGAACAGGTTCCGTGCGGCTTCGTGCAGGTCGGCATTGGCCGACAGGTTCCGGCTGACGCCATCAAACGCCGGCGCAGGGCCGAACGCCAGGTAAGCTTCGCCGTCACGTGGCTCGGCGTTGAGCCGCAGCAGGGCATTGGGCGCGTAATGGCTTACCAGCATCCCCGGCGCGGAAATGGCGGCATCCTTCTCGGCCAGTTCGACCGGCACACCGACGGCGCGTGCTATCTCGCGCCGGGCGATGGCCCCCGCCCGCAGTTGTACCAGCCGGTCGCCTTCGACGCGGATGATAGTGGATTCCACACCGGCGCGGCACGGCCCGCCATCGAGCACCGGCACGCGACCACCAAAACCTCGCCGCACCTGCTCGGCGGTGGTCGGCGAGAGCCGTCCGGACGGATTGGCCGATGGTGCAGCGAGCGGCCTGCCGACCGCAGCGATCAGCTGCAGCGCCAACGGATGATCCGGAATGCGGATGGCGACTGTGTCGAGGCCAGCTGTCGCCACATCGGCCAGCCCGTTGCCCGGAAGAGCCGGCAGCACGAGGGTCAGCCCGGCCGGCCACAGCGCGGCGAGGCGCCGGGCCAGGGGTGAAAATTCCGCGAGGGCTTCGGCCATTGCCAGGTCCGAGCAATGGTTGATGAGTGGATTGAAGCGGGGCCGGCCCTTGGTCTCGTAGATGGCCAGCACCGCATCGGGGTCGGTCGCGTCGGCGCCCAGCCCATAGACCGTTTCGGTGGGAAAGGCGCAGAGCTTGCCGGCGCGGAGCAGCGCGGCGGCGTCTTCCACCGAAATCGGCTGGGGAACTGTCATTGTCATGGCCGTTGTTTGACAACCGGACCCCGGCGCGTCAAGACGAAGCGGTCGATTGCCCCGGAGACATGACCCCGCGTGACCACGCTGCTCGTCAGCCAACCGAATTTTGCCGATCACGTGACGCCGCAGGGCCATCCCGAGCGGGCCGACCGTATCCGCGCCGTGGAAGACGCGCTCGGCCGCTCCCGTTTCGACAAACTGCTGCGCCGCAGCGCAACAACGGGCGATCTCACGCTGGCCGAGTTGGTCCACGACTCGCGCTATCTGGCGCGGCTTCGTGATGCCCGGCCGGCAGAGGGCATCGGGCAGGTCGATAGCGACACCTTCATCTCCGCCGATTCGCTGTCGGCCGCCGCAACCGGCCTGGGTGGGGCGCTTTCGGCGCTCGACGCGGTCCTGTTGGGCGAAGTCGACAATGCCTTCTGCGCTATCCGGCCACCGGGTCACCATGCCGAAATCGCCACGCCGATGGGCTTTTGCCTGATCAACACGGTGGCGATCGTGGCTCGCGAAGCACAGCGAAAATATGGCGCCGAACGCATCGCCATCGTCGATTTCGACGTGCATCACGGCAATGGCACGCAGGACATCTTCAAGGACGATCCGACCGTCTTCTACGCCTCAAGCCATCAGATGCCGCTCTATCCCGGCACCGGCAAGGCGACCGAGACCGGCGTCGGCAATATTGCCAATACGCCGCTCGATCCCAACACCGATGGCGAGCGCATGCGCGACGCCTATGTGACGCGGATCATCCCGGCTCTGCTCGACTTTTCGCCGGACCTGATCCTCATCTCGGCGGGGTTTGACGCGCATGAGCGCGACCCGCTGGCGCAGCTCAACTGGCAGTCTGACGACTATGGCTGGCTCACGGGAAAGTTGATGGATGCGGCCGAGCGGACCTGCGGCAACCGCATTGTCTCGCTGCTCGAAGGTGGTTATGACCTCAAGGGTCTGGCGGGCGGTGTTTCGCACCATGTCGCCATGCTGATGGACGGCGCCACCGGGCGCCTGGACGCATAGGAATTCGCCCATGGCCGACAATGACGACGTCAAGACACTGAGCTTTGAGGCGGCCCTCGCACAGCTCGAAGAGATTGTCGGCAAGCTGGAATCGGGTCGGGCTCCGTTGGCAGAATCGATTGCGATTTATGAGCGCGGCGAGGCGTTGAAAGCGCATTGCGAGACGCTGCTGCGCACGGCCGAGGCCCGCATCGAAAAGATCACACTCAATCGCGATGGCAAGGCGACGGGCACCGAACCGCTGGACGCCTGACATTCGCCACGCCCTCGTGGTTCGAGGGTCGCTGCGCTCCCGCCTCACCATGAGGGCTGGGAACGCCATGTATCAGTAGCCCTCATGGTGAGGTGCGAGCACTTCGCGAGCCTCGAACCACGAGGGCGTGCCACCGAGGCGACATGACCACCAACAAATCTCTCCGCAATTTTCGTATCGTGCTCTGGCTGCTGGTCGCCGTCGTCGCTATTGGCGCAACGGCGATGCTATATTTTGCCCCACCTCAAAAGCCACTCGGCCTCACTGGGCAGAGTTTCGAACTGGCCTCCACCCAGGGCGGCAGCTTCACGCAGGATAGTCTCAAGGGCACGCCGAGCCTGATCTTCTTTGGCTATACCTTTTGCCCCGACGTGTGCCCGACGACGCTGGCCGAGACGACCGCCTGGCGGCAGCAGCTTGGGCTGACGCCCGAACAGCTCCGTATCATTTTCGTCACTGTCGACCCGGCGCGCGACACGCTTGAGACGGTCAAGGGCTATGTCGAAGGCTTTGACCCCTCGATCATCGGGCTGGTCGGTGACGAGGCCCAGACGACAGCCGTCAAGGCGGCGTTTGGCGTGCTTGGCGAGCGCGCCGAGGGCTTTGCTGCCGATGACCCATACTACCTGGTCGATCACACCGCGCTGACCTTCCTCATTGGCGCGGATGGCTCGTTCGAAGGCACTGTTGCCTATGAGGAAGCCACCGAAACCGCCATCGCCAAGGTCAAGCGCCTGGTCGAAGGATGAGCGAACGCATCCGCCTCGATCTGGCGCTGGAGCAGCGCGGGTTGGCGCCCAGCCGGGCGCGAGCGCGCGATGCGATCCTGCGCGGCACGGTCACAATCAACGGCGTCACCGCCGTAAAGCAGAACCAGATGGTGGGACGGGACGATAAGGTCGCCCTCGACGACCCTGCGGCGAATTATGTTTCGCGGGCCGCACTCAAGCTGGTCGCCGGCCTTGAGGCGGGCAATATCGACCCCAACGGCAAGACCTGCATCGATGTCGGTGCCTCGACGGGTGGCTTCACGCAGGCGCTGATGGAGCGCGGCGCGCGGCGCATCTATGCCGTCGATGTCGGCCACGACCAGTTGCATCAAAGACTGAAGGGCAGCGACCGCGTGGTGAGCATGGAAGGCGTCAATGCCCGCGACCTGACGGCCGAGATGATCCCCGAGCCGATCGATCTGCTGGTGTCCGATGTGAGCTTCGTCTCGGTGACCAAGGTGCTCGAGGCGCCGCTGGCGCTGTGCACGCCTAACGCCGATGCGGTGATCCTGTTCAAGCCGCAGTTTGAAGTGGGCCGCCGCAATGTCGGCAAGGGGGGCATCGTGACCGACGAGGACGCAATCGAGACGGCGCGGGCAGAGGTCATAGCCTTCATGGCAGCCCAGGGCTTTGCGCACCTGCAGTCCGTGACGTCGCCAATTTCGGGCGGTGACGGGAATGTCGAGACGGTGCTGGTGTTCCGCCGCACGCCTTGACCAGTCCGCGGCCCGCATTTGTGTTCCTGGTGCAGACAGACTAACACGAGCTTCGCGCTCGACACGACATAACCCCCGGACCCTCATGACCGACGACGTCTATATTTACGACGAGGCAACGGGCGAATGGCGCCCGGCGTCCGAGCTGGTAGCTGCAACGCCCGAAGCGGCGCTGGTGGTCGTGGATGCCGCCGGCACTGTCCTCGCCGATGGCGACCAGGTTGTGCTGATCAAGGATCTCAAGGTGAAGGGCGCCGGTCAGACGCTCAAGCAAGGCACGGTGATCAAGTCTATCCGCCTCACCGACAATCCCGAAGAGATCGACTGTCGGCACGACGCCATCAAGGGCCTCGTGCTGCGGACCGAGTTCGTCCGCAAGCGCTGAGCCGCGGCGGACGCCTAGTTCCGCTCGAAGCCCACTGCACCGTCACGACCCGTCTGCCCACGATGACGCAGCGCGTGATCGGCCAGCACCAGCGCCATCATCGCCTCGCCCACCGGCACGGCACGGATCCCCACACACGGGTCGTGGCGGCCCTTGGTGATGATGTCCGTGTCTTCATTGGTCGTGGTGACGGTCTGGCGCGGGGTGATGATCGACGATGTTGGCTTCACCGCGAAGCGGCAGACGATGGGGTCGCCGTTGGAGATGCCGCCCAGGATGCCGCCTGCGTGGTTGGAGAGGAAGTAGGGCTTGCCCTCCCCTGCCCGCATCTGGTCGGCATTGTCGATGCCGGTGAGACTGGCGGCCTCAAAGCCGGCACCAATTTCAACCGCTTTCACCGCGTTGATGCTCATCATCGCCGAGGCGAGATCGGCGCTCAGCTTGCCGTAGATCGGCGCGCCCCAGCCGGCCGGGACGTTCTCGGCAACCACTTCGATCACGGCGCCGACCGAATTGCCGTCCTTGCGGATGCCGTCGAGATAGTCGGCCCAGAATTCGGCCGCCTTGGCGTCGGCGCAGAAGAACGGGTTCTGGTCGACTTGGTCCCAGTCGAAATTGGCGTAGTCGATCTTGTGCGGCCCGACCTGCACGAGGCTGGCGCGGATGGTGATGCCGGCCAGGACCTGCCGCGCCACTGCGCCTGCCGCCACGCGCGCCGCAGTTTCGCGCGCCGAGGTGCGGCCACCGCCGCGATAGTCGCGGACGCCATATTTCTGGTCATAGGTATAGTCGGCGTGGCCCGGACGGTATTTGTCGCGGATCTCAGCATAGTCTTTGGAGCGCTGGTCGGTGTTTTCGATCAGCAGCGAGATGGGGGTACCCGTCGTGCGCGGGCCGTCGGTGCGCTCATCCTCGAACACGCCGGAGAGGATTTTCACCGCATCCTCTTCGCGCCGCTGCGTGGTGTATTTCGACTGGCCCGGCTTGCGGCGATCGAGGTCGCGCTGAATGATTTCGGGCGTCAGGATCAGACCGGGCGGGCAGCCGTCCACCACCACGCCGAGCGCCGGTCCGTGGCTTTCACCCCAGGTGGTGAAGCGGAAGAGATGCCCGAACGTATTGAAAGACATGGCGCGGCCCCGTGGTTGGCGGCTTTCTAGGAGCCACGGTGACGCAGGTCAATCATACCGCGGCGCGAAGCAGCTCCATTTTGCCAGGCGTGAAGTGCATGACCGCGTCTTGCGGCGGAGCCCAGTTGATCACTTCGACGATCGGCGCATGTTCGATCAGCACACGCAAAGTGCGGGCGATACCGCCATGCGCAACCACCACTGACGGTCCCTTGAGCACTGCCGAAAATTCGCCGAGCCGAGCTTCCACATCGCGATAATTCTCGCCGTCTTGGGGGCGATAGTCCCAATAGTCCTCGGTGCGGGAACCCGGGGCGATGGCCATGTTGGCTGGCAATTGCTCGAACAGCTCGCCTTCGAGTACGCCGAAGGAAATTTCCATCAGGCGCACGTCGTACTGAACCTCCGGCAGGTGCGTCGAAAAGCCCGCACGGACGCGCTCCATGGTTTCACGCGTACGACCAAGAGGCGATGCGTGCCATTCGAAGGCATTGGGATCGAGCCCGCGCGCCTCGAACAGCGCCGCGAGCGTTTTGCCATTCTGGTTGGCCTGGCCGCGGCCCTTATCGTTGAGCGGAATGTCCTTGCGCCCCTGATAGCGGCGTTCGGCATTCCAGGGCGTTTCACCATGCCGGATGAAGTAGATTTCCGGCCAAACCAGGGCTGTCATGATTCATTCCCGCGTCGCTGAGCCGACGCGTCCTATCGAAAGAAGGCAAGCCGCTTCAAAGAAGCTGAGGGCACCATAGTAGATTCCCCTGCCTGCGCCACTGGCGAGATTGCCTAGCAGATAGTTGGAGACAGGCGCTTGCCTGCCGGCGACGGAGTGGCCATTGTTGTTGGCTCGCCGACCAAACTATGCCGGTTCTCCATGCCCCTTTCCGCCGCCGATGTCGTCGCCCAGCTCAGCAGCCTGATCGGGGCCAATGCCGTCATCGGCGAGCCGGGAAAGATGGGCAACTACCTCAACGAGCCGCGCAAGCGCTTCCATATGGGCGCAGCGGCAATCGCCTTGCCCGGCTCGGTCGAAGAGGTACAGTCGATCGTGCGCTGGGCCAATGACACCGGCATCGGCATCATTCCGCAGGGCGGCAATACCGGGTTGGTAGGGGCACAGGTGCCGCTGCGTGGTGACGAGGTCGTCGTCAGCCTCGCCAAGCTGGATCGTATCCGCTCGGTGGACGTCGCGGCCGGCACCATGACTGCCGAAGCCGGGGTGATCCTCGAAAACGCTCACAAAGCGGCCGAGGCCGAGGGCACGATCTTCCCGTTGTGGCTGGGTTCGCAGGGCTCGGCGCGGATCGGCGGCCTGCTGTCGTCCAATGCTGGCGGCGTAAACGTGCTGGCATTCGGCAACGCCCGGGAGCTGACCATGGGCGTCGAGGCTGTGATGGCGGATGGCAGGCTCTATCGCGGGCTCAATTCGCTGAAGAAGGACAATACCGGCTACGACCTGAAAGACCTCCTGGTCGGCGCCGAAGGCACGCTGGGCATCATCACCGCAGCCACGCTCAAGATCTTCCCCAAGCCGGAAGACTATGAGACCACAATCGTCAACATTGCCGGCCCTGAGGCAGCGCTGACGCTGTTCCAACTGCTGCGCGAGCGAACCGGGTCCCGCCTCAACGCCTTCGAGATCATCCCTCACCTCGGCCTGGAGATGCAGTTGCGCCAGGGCATGCTGGACCGGGACCCCACCGCAGGCCCGTCGCCATGGTATGCGCTGATCGAAGTTTCGCGCATGAAAGGCGGCGTGCCCGGCTCCTTGCAGGCAGCCATCGAGGCGGCCTTTGCCGAGGGGCTGATCGACAATGCCGTGTTTGCCGAGTCGCTCGGCGACCGTACCCGCATGTGGGCCTTCCGCGAGCAGATGAGCGAAGTGCAATCCAAGGAAGGCGCGTCGATCAAACACGACGTATCGGTTCCGATTGCCGCCGTGCCGCAATTGATTGCCGAAGGGACGGTCGCTGCCGAACGCCTCGTTCCCGGGATCCGCGCGGTGCCGTTCGGCCATATGGGCGATGGCAACATCCACTTTAACTTCAGCCAGCCGGTTGGCGCCGACGCCAAGGCCTTCATGGCTGCACATGACGAACAGATGCATGAAGCTATCTACGAGATCGTGCTGCGACTGGGCGGGTCGGTGTCTGCAGAGCACGGCATCGGCCAGCTCAAGCGCGAATTGCTGCGCCAGGTGAAGGACCCCGTGGCGCTCGACATGATGCGCGCCATCAAGACGGCGCTAGACCCGAAGGGGATCCTCAACCCGGGCAAGATGCTGGGATAGTTCTCGGGAAGCCCCTCGACCACCTTTTGGTGCCGTCTTGCGCCTCCCGGCCCGCTGGCCCATCTACGGCCTATGCTGCTCAACATTTCATTTCTTGACGACGCCACACGTCCGCCGCTGCAGAAGCTCGAGGGCCTGACCGAGGCTCAACGCGAGCCAGGCCAGCACCTGCGCATGGTGCATGATCACCTGCGTCACAACATGGTGACGCTGGGCAAGCTGATCGACCGCGCCAATGCAGGCGGCGTCAGCCGCGCCGAAATTACCGCTGAAACCGACAACCTGGCGATGGTCGCCAACTATCGACGCTTCGGCAATCTCTGCGGACGGCACTGCCAGATCGTCAACACGCACCACTCCATCGAGGACTATGCGATCTTCCCGGCCTTGGCGCTGCAGGGGGAGGGCTTCAAGGCGATCGCCGATCGACTGGGGGCCGAGCATGTGGTGGTCCACGAGCTGCTCGAGCGTCTCGTCGATGCGCTCAACGCACTCGCGGCAGAGCCGACCGAAGCGCGGTTCGAGGATGCCAAGGCGGTCTATCACGCATTGGAACGCGTGCTGCTCTCCCACCTCGGCTGGGAGGAAGAGGCGATGGGTGACGCGCTGGGCTATTTCGAGCTGGGGGGCTAAGTGCCACGCCCTCGTGGTTCGAGGCTCGCGAAGGGCTCGCACCTCACCATGAGGGCTACTGTAAGCTCGATATCTCATCAGCCCTCATGGTGAGGTGCGCTTCTTCAGCGCCTCGAACCACGAGGGCGTGGCACGATGCCCCTCAGAACAAATCCAGTTGCCCGCCTGCAGCCTTCTTGCGCACGGGCTCGGGCCTTTCCACCGTCACCGGCTCGATCAACCCTGGATCGTCGTCGCGGGCCGAATTGACCCGCGTCGAGACCGGGTGGAATTTCAGCGCTCCATCTTCCAGCGGCAGCGCCAGTTGGTGGGCCTCACGGGCCCGCACGTCGCGCACATTGAGCCAATCGTCGATCTCGTTGCCGCGCAGGATGGCCGGCATGCGATCGTGTACTTCCGACAGCTGCGCATTGGCGGCGACGGTAATGGTCGCGACGCTGTCGATCTCCTCCCCGTTCGGTCCCATCCAGGTCGCATAGAGTCCGGCCAGCGCCATGGGGCGCCCATCCTCCATGGTAATGTAATAGGGCTGCTTGGTCTTGTCGGGATTGGTGTGCCACTCGTAATAGCCACTGGCCGGGATGATGCAGCGGCCATGCTTGAGCGCGTCGCGAAAGGCCGGCTTCTCTGCCATGGTCTCGACCCGGGCGTTGATTAGCAGCGGAAACTCGCGTGGATCCTTGACCCACCCGGGCACCAGGCCCCAGCGCGCAAAATGCGCTTCGCGCCGGCCGTGCGCTTCCCAAATGGCGGCAATCGGCTGCGTTGGCGCGATATTGTAGCGCGGGATGATGTCGAGCGACTTCATCAGCTTGAACAGCTCGACCATCATCTCGGGCGGCAATGTCGAGGCATAGCGTCCGCACATGTTCGGCCTCCGGAATCAGTCAAACACAGGTAGTCTCTGGAGCTGCGAATCGCAAATTGGACGCCCTGTGACCGAAGACCTGCCCAACGCTGCCAGCGTCGCCATCGTACGCGATGGCAAGGTGCTGCTGATCAAACGCGCCTTCGCGCCCTACCAGCATCTATGGACCCTGCCCGGCGGCCGTATGGAGCCCGATGAGACCATCGAGCAATGCGCCATTCGCGAGGTGCAGGAAGAGCTTGGCCTCGCCGTCCGCAATCCGCAGCCCGTGCTCGTCCAGGCCCTGGGTCGCGACGGTACGTTCCGCCTCGCCGTTTTCGCGACGCGCGACTTCTCCGGGCAAATCCGTCCCTCAGACGAGATTGCAGACCACAAGTGGGTTGATCCGGTGGCGCTGATTTCGTTCCGGACCACCAGCAGGCTTGATGATGTGCTGGCGAGGGCCTTCGCAGTTCTGGCGCAAGAGTGATATGGCAAAGCTCATGAAGCGCGTTCGTCTCCCTGCCATTGCCCTCTTTCTTGTGCTGAGCACGTTCCCGGCCTTTGCCATCGACCCGCCCTATCAGCGGCAGATGGAGCGGCTGGCCGAGATCATGGGCAGCCTCTATTTCCTGCAGCCGCTGTGCAGCGCCGGCACCGAGGACTGGCGGGCGCAGATGGCCGATCTGATCGCCCTGGACGAACCGGACGAGGATCGTCGCCAGCGCCTCGCGGGCGCCTTCAATAGCGGCTACACCGCCTATTCGCGCTTCCATCGCGCCTGCACGCCGGCGGCCCGGGAAGCGCTGACACGGCTTCTGGTTGAGGCCGAACGCACCGCGCGCGACATCCATACGCGGTTTGCCGAATAGGCGACCTTCGAGGCGTGCCCTACACATCAGAGCACTGCGTACAATCGCGCACGTCCCGTTAACCTTCGGGTTACTTCCTGCGCGCCCTACCGGGTTTCGCATGCTAACCCGAACGCCATGACATCGAGCAGATCCATGTTTTCGTCGGCCTCGGGCACAGGCGCTTTCGACCATGAGCAGGGCGAACGGCAGTTGGCGCTCGAGTATCTTGCCGAGGCCTGGAATTATGCCGAAGACGATGGCGTGCAGAGCGCGTCGCTTGCGCATGCTTCGCTATTTGCGGCGCTGGCGACCTTCGTCAAAATGCATGGCGACGAGGCTACAGCTGACTTGATCGCGATGCTGCCTGACCGCATCCGCTCGGGCGAATACAATCTCGATCGCATCCTGCAATAGCTTGCCAGAGCCCGGCCAATCGGCATGATCGCTCCTATCAGGAGGATCACCCATGCGCCTGCTTGCCACTGCTCTCGTCGCCCTGCTGCTGATCGTGCCTGTCGCCGCGCAGGATGCAGAAGAGATGATCTATCCCGAGTTCACCGTCAGCAATGACCTGAGCCTGCTGCCCAAGGCGGTTGCGCAGAAGCGCCAGCAGCTGATCGATGCGGCGCTTACCGGCGATATCGAGGCCTTGCGGCCGATCGTCGAGGCACAGGCCAATCCGCCGACCGTCAGCTATGGCGGACCCGATGATGCGGTGGACTACCTCAAGACCTACTCGGCCGACGGTCAGGGCATCGAGAACCTCGCCATCCTGCTCGATCTGCTCAACGCGCCTTATGCGGTGTTCGATACGACCAGCGATAGTCCGAGCTATGTCTGGCCCTACCTGGCGGTTCTACCCGATCTGACAAACCTGACATCCGCGCAAAAACTCGACGCCTATCGCATCCTGACCGCTGATCAGCTCACCGAGCTGGTCGAGTTGCAGGCCTGGTACTATTGGCGGGTCTATATCGGCAAGGACGGCGAGTGGCAGGCGTTTGTCGCCGGGGACTGAGGTCGTGCCACGCCCTCATGGTGAGGCGGGAGCTCTTGCGACCCTCGAACCACGAGGGCGTGGCACTAAACAGGCGGCATCAGCCGGTCATCTCGCCGCTTCGGCTTGAACGGCGCCATGCCTTCGTTCGCCAGCTGATCAGCGCGCTCGTTCAGCTCATGCCCGGCATGGCCCTTGACCCATTTCCACTCGATGGAATGGCGCTTTGTCGCCTCGTCCAGTGCCTGCCACAGTTCGAGATTTTTCACCGGCTTCTTGTCGGCGGTTTTCCAGCCATTCTTCTTCCAGCCATGCATCCAGCTCTGCACGCCGTTCTTGACGTATTGGCTGTCAGTATGGATTTCCACCGTGCACGGCCGCTTGAGCGCATTGAGTGCCTCGATGGCGGCCGTCAGCTCCATCTTGTTGTTGGTAGTCAGCGCCTCGCCGCCCTTGAGCTCCTTGGTGTGCCCGCCGTATTCGAGGATAGCCCCCCAGCCGCCGGGCCCGGGGTTACCCGAGCAGGCGCCATCGGTGTGTATGGTGACGGTATCGATCATGGCAGACTCTTGGCGCAGGTTTGGTTGATGCCAAGCTTATCGGCGGTGCTGAGGCCCGTGGATAAGTCGCTCATTTCCCAACGGCGGCTTCGATGGTGCGGAGTTCGCGGGGGATATTGAAGGCGATGTTTTCCCTGGCGGTCACCCGCGCCTCGACCTTGATGTCGTAGCGCTGGGCGAAGGCTTCGATCACCTCGTCCACCAGTTTTTCTGGGGCCGACGCGCCAGCCGAGACGCCCAGCGACTTAATGCCCTCGAAGCGGGCCCAATCAATCTCGGATGCCCGGTCGACCAGCATGGCAACCTTGCAGCCGGCGCGCTCCGCGACTTCAACCAGCCGCAGGGAATTGGACGAGTTGGGCGAACCCACCACGATCATCGCGTCGACCTCGGGTGCGACGGCCTTGATGGCCTCCTGCCGGTTGGTGGTGGCGTAGCAGATGTCTTCCTTGTGCGGGCCGTTGATAGCAGGGAAACGGGACTTCAGCGCTGCGACGATTTCACGGGTATCATCGACCGAGAGGGTGGTCTGGGTGACGAAGGCCAGCGTCTGCGGATCGCGCGGCTCGAACACCATGGCGTCGGCCACGGTCTCGACCAGCGTAATGGCGCCAGCCGGCAACTGCCCCATCGTGCCCACGACTTCGGGATGGCCCTTGTGGCCGATCAGCACGATTTCGTGACCTTCGGCAAAATGGCGCTGCGCCTCGACATGCACCTTGCTCACAAGCGGGCAGGTCGCATCCAGGAAGAACATGTTGCGGCTACGCGCGTCCGCGGGAACCGACTTCGGCACGCCATGGGCCGAGAACACCACCGGCGCATCCGTTTCCGGAACTTCGCTCAGTTCCTCGACAAACACTGCGCCTTTGTCGCGCAGGCCATCGACCACATATTTGTTGTGCACAATGGCATGGCGCACATAGACGGGCGCGCCATATTTCTCGAGCGCAAGCTCGACGATCTGGATCGCCCGATCGACCCCGGCGCAAAATCCGCGGGGGGCGCACAGCAGAATGTCTAGATGTGGCCGCTTTTCCATAACAGTCAGATGCTTTCGACGCTCGGGCAAGTCAAGTCTTGTTGCGGTCGCATAGGCTCATAGGCAATATGAGCCCTCAATATGGCAAGGACTTAGCAGTGAGTTTGGCGCAGGAAATGTTCGCGATTGCCCCGGCCATGGGGAAGGCGAACCTGTCCGCCAGCCAGCTCAAGCTGCTGAGCGGCAAGGCACGCTGGATTTTCCGCGTTGCCGAGGCCGGTTTTCCAACCGTTCCAACTATCGCATTGACGCGCTCCGCATGGGAGGCGCTGCAGGCTGAGCGCGCCAAGCGCGACGTGCGGTTGCGTACCCATTGGGTCGCCTGCCTGTTCAAGCTGGTCGACAAGGACGGCAAGCCGCCGATCCTGGTCGTGCGCACATCGGCGGCAAGCCACAATGGCGGGCTGATGCCGGCCAAGCTGGCCATCGCGGCCCCCGCCAACGCCGAGGATTCAGTCGATCCGACGCGACCACTGGCCAAGGCGATCAAGAATGCTTTCGACAGCTATGGTTTTGGCCAGGGCTGGACCGGTCGGCCCGACGAGGATCGCGGCAAGCAGATCGTTCTGGTGCAGGCTACCGCCGCCGGCGAAGTCGAGCAGTTCCTGACGCGCAATGCGACGACCGGAGCAATTGGCCCGGCGCCTGTCGATGGCGCACCTTTGCCAAAACTGCCCGAGTCGGTGGATGCGCTGGTGGCGCTGGTCGATGCCAAGGCCGGCCGGCACATGTGCTGCACCGTTGCCATCAAGCGCGGCGAGGTGGTGTTTCTCTCCGCACGTCCCTCGCAGGTGTCGGCGGCCGCCGACCTCGAGGCCGCCGTGGATCGCGTCAACCGCAAGGTGTGGTCGGCGCAAAATGCCGTCAGCCGCATCGATCCGACGCGTTTGGCCCAGTTGCTGCACCCCCGTCTTAACTCCACCGAAGTCGCGACCCCAATCGCTACCGGGCTTGGCGTGTCACCTGGCGCCGCCAGCGGCGCGATCGTGTTCAATCCCGAAGATGCGGCCCGGCTGCGGGCGCGGGGCAAGCACTGCATCCTCGTCGTCAACGAAACCGGCCCGGCCGATATCGAAGGCATGCGGGCCGCCACCGGCATCCTGACCGCCCGTGGCGGCATGTCCAGCCATGCCGGCGTGATCGCCCGCATCACCGGTAAACCCTGCGTTGCCGGAGTGCGCACGCTGTCGGTCGATACCGGCGAAATGGTCTGCCGCATCGGCGAGCGCGAGTTCCGCACCGGGGATCGCCTGACCATCGATGGCAGTGACGGCTCGGTCTATGCCGGTACCCTGCCCCTGGCTCAGCCGCATATCGGCGGCGCGATCGGCACCCTGCTCGGTTGGTCTGACGCCACCCGCAGCATCGCCGTGCGCACCAATGTCGAGACGGTCGAATCGGCAATGACAGCGCTCAGCTTCGGCGCCGAAGGCATCGGCCTGGCGCGTTCCGAGCACATGTTCTTTTCGCCCGAGCGCATGGTGGCCCTGCGCCGCATGATCCTCAGCGAGGATGAGGAGGATCGCAGCCGCGCCATCAACGGCCTCGTCGATTTCCAGACCGGCGATTATTCAGCGCTGTTCTCGGCAATGAAGGGCCTGCCGGTCACGGTGCGTCTGTTCGATCCGCCACTGCACGAATTCCTGCCGCGTACGGACGAGGATATCGAGGAGACCGCCGAGTCCCTTGGCTTGGCCGTCCGCGCCTTGCGTCTGCGGCTGGAGCGGATCGCCGAGGTCAACCCGATGCTGGGTCATCGCGGTGTCCGCCTCGCCATAACCTATCCGGAAATCCTCTCGATGCAGATGCAGGCCATCATGGCCGGCGTGCGCGCGGCCAGCGAGACGCAGAACGAACCGGTTGCCGTGGAAGTGATGGTGCCGTTCGTCTCGACAGCCAGCGAAGTGGCTTTCGTGCGCGAGCGCGTCAACACCATCGCCGCCAATTCCGGGCTGTTGCGCACCGAGCGCGCGCGCTTCTCATTCGGCACGATGATCGAACTGCCCCGCGCGTGTCTCCGGGCCGGCGATATCGCACAGATGGTCGACTTCTTCTCGTTCGGCACCAACGACCTGACCCAGACCACGTTCGGCATTTCCCGCGACGATGCACCGACCTTCCTGGCTGCCTATCAGCGCAAGGGCGTCTATGAGCGTGACCCCTTCGTCACCATCGACGAGAAGGGCGTGGGCGAGTTGATCGCCATTGCTATCGAGCGCGGGCGTGCGGCAAATCCGCGCCTCAAGATCGGCATTTGCGGTGAACATGCCGGTGATCCGGCCTCGCTGAAGTTCTTTGCGGGCCTGGGCGTCGACTATGTCAGCTGCTCGCCTTATCGTGTCCCGGTAGCCCGGCTGACGCTGGCGCAGGCTTCTGCTTAAATAGTGGCCTGACGATCCCCATATGAAGGGGGCGAAGCCGACAGGGTCGGCGACAAGGGATGGGACGTGACCGACGTGAAATTTCTGCCGGTACTAGCGCTGTTGCCGATGTTTTTTGCTCCTGCGCCGATCGCCTTTGCCCAGGATGGGGCTCAGTGTGCAGCCATTGCTGCAAATGACCAACGCCTGGCTTGCTACGATGGTCTGTTCCGGCCGGCAGCGTCTTCAGACCTTCCTGCAGTGGCTATGCTTGAATCCGAGCAGTTGATCCCGGCACGCCCGAGTGGCCGGGCGCCGGCCACGATGACGGTGATGTGCGAGGACGACAGATTGTCCATCGCCTTTGGCTTTGCCGGCAACACCATGTCGGCCCTCGGCCGCGATGCCGGCATTACGTTGCAATACGACCTGCAGGCCGCGCGCAGCCGGACGCTGCTGGTAAACGCAGAGAACACGGCGATTATCATGAGCGAAGCCGACGGCGCGGCCGCGTTTCTGCAGGGCCTGGAAGGCGCCACCAACCTCACGGTGCGCGTAACCCCGGTTAACTCGCGCTCGCTCTCGGTGCGCTTCCGGGTCGATGCTTTCATGGCCGAAGTCGCGCCGGTGCGCGCTGCCTGCGGGAACTAGCCGGCGCCCGATCACAAATCCGCCAGTCACACTCCTGCCGGGCCGCGGCCATGGTTAACCCATTGCTGCGCCGCAAAAGCCATTTACCGCCTGCTAACCCTAATCAGACATCATTACGAATGTCGGCATTTTAGCGTCACTTTTGCCGATCAGTAGTTTTGTTGCGTAGTGTTGAGTAGCGTATATGGTCTCTTCCCACCGGCCGGTGGTGCAATCGCACCCGGCTAGAGCGGTTCGACGGACACATCCCTTCACCAGGTTTCTGGTCGTCGGGATTTTTTGTGCCCTGACATATACGAGCCTCACAGGCGGCGCCCACGGCCCGGCCTCGGACCTGGAAGCGGCCCTGCCCGCCAATGTCGACATCGTCACGGCAAGCCTGTCCTATACCGGCGTTGACCCTGTGATTACCGGATCGGTCGACCATCTCTTCGACACCGCCAGCTTTACCGGTCCGAACCGCGCCGAAAAGGGCGACCGCGTTCGCCCGCAGGTCGACGTACTGGCCATTTCGCGCAGCTTCGAAGAAGTCCGCGTGCGGCTTGCGGCCTTGCGTGCCGGCCCGGCAGACCCAACCGATCTGGGCCAGTCGCGGCTGGCCGACATCAATCCGCCCGCAACGGGCGATGTCGAAATCGGCCCGCGTATGTCGGTTGCTTCGATCAGTCCGTCGACCGCAGCAGCACTCGACGCAATCGCCGGCATCGCGCCCCAATCGACCACCCCCATGCCCGTGCTGGCGTCCGAACAACTCGCCTACGCCCGGGCGACGGCCCCAGTCACCGGCGGCTTCTCGCCCGGTCCCGTGATTGCCGCGGACGACAAGGAGCTCTGGTGCCTCGCCACGGCGATCTATTTCGAAGCGCGCGGCGAAAGCTATCGTGGCCAGGTGGCCGTGGCCCAGGTGGTGCAGAACCGCGTCAAGGATCGTCGCTATCCCGACACCATCTGTGGCGTGGTGTTCCAGAACCAGAACCGGCGCAATTCCTGCCAGTTCTCCTTTGCCTGCGACGGCATCCCGGAAACCATCAACGACAGCAAGTCCTGGGCCCAGGCGCAGGACATTGCCCGGCGCTTCGCTGCTGGCGAACTCTACCTCACCGAGGTGGCCAACGCGACGCACTACCACGCCACCTATGTCCGACCGGCCTGGGCGCCCCGTATGACCAAGGTTACCCAGATCGGGCTGCACGTCTTCTACAAGTTCAAGAGTGGCTGGCTGTTTGGCTAGCAGACGGTGAAGTTGCGGCCCGACACACAGGTGGTGTCGCCATACGTGCTGACGCGCGTGTTGCCGCTGCGGTAGTGGAAGAACGAGTTGGCGCCGCCGGTGGTGAAGCCGTACCAATTGCCGCCGCTCCAGTAGGAGAAGCGGTTGTGCGGGTAGCGCGGCACTTCATCGACCGCGATGCCCGGGTACTGGACGTGGTCGGAGAACATCGCGTCGGTCGAGTAGGTCCCGGTCTCGGTCGTGGTGATGGTGACGTAGGACACCTTGCCGGCCTCGACCTTCTTGACCACCGCCGTCGATAGCGGCTCGGTCGAGACCCAGTCCTCGCTCTCGACCAGATACTTCCGGCCCTCGAAGCGCACCAGCTTGGACGGATCGAAGCCCTGTGGCACGACGCGGTCCAGCAGGTCATCGGCGAAAGTCTCGACGACCATGCCGGGCCCCGTGAAGGCGATTACGGTTGCGCAGAGGGCGCCCAGGGTCATCCCGAGCAACATATGGCGATCTGGCAGGTCCATGGCTCCTGTCCCGAAATGGTGCGACTGGTCGTGTCGGCCTTAACGAAGCAGTAACCATGAGCGCCGCGCGGGCGCAAAGTTCATCGGTTGTTAGGGTTAATTTCCACAAGCCAAGCGGCTGATATCAAACGGAAATCGCCTCGAAGGCGGCGACGAACCGGTCATGCGCCTCGCGGGTCGGCCAGGGGCGGATCAGCCGGTCGAAAGCCTCGACGTCGAAGGCCGGCAAGGTGGGTGCGCCGAAGAATTTCCGGGCCTCGGAATCTTCGAAGCCGGCAAGGTGGACTGCCTCGAAGAAAGCGGCTTCGCGGTCGGCTTTTTTGACCAGTTTGGCTGTTGGTGCGGCCATGGTGGCCGGCAGCGAGAAGCGCAGGTAAACCGCTGACAATAATCGGTTTTCAACGTCCTTGTAGTTGCCACCCATGGCGGCTTTGAAGGGGGAGATGATGTCGCCCATCACGTATTCGGGGGCGTCGTGCAGCAGGGCCTGGAGCTGGGCCATCGGCGTACAATCCGGCGTGTGAGTGCGGAAGAGTTCGAGCACCAGCACGGAGTGCTGCGCGACGGAAAAGGGATAATCACCAATGGTCTGGCCGTTCCAGCGGGCAACGCGCGCCAGCCCGTGGGCGATGTCGGAGAGCTCGACATCGAGCGGCGACGGATCGAGAATGTCGAGCCGTCGACCCGACAGCATGCGTTGCCACGCACGGTCCTTTAGACGCGCCATATTGCCCCAAAATGCTAGCAGACTGTTACCCGTGAGCGTAACCGATTCGACCGACGCGGGTCAGTCCTCGGGAACGCTGTCGCCGAACGCGTAAGTCGCCCATGCGGGGAGCGAGACGACAACAGGTTTGCCGTCGATGGTGACGATGGACGGATCGGTGATGCGGTCGAGACGGAGAATGGCAACGGCCTTGCCATCGACGACGGTTCCAATCGTCCCGGCTTCTCGACTGCCGGCCACGACGGGTGAACCTGCAGGCGCGTCGATGCCCGAAACAATCACCGGGCGACGGCGAGCGGTGCCGCGGTGCTTCATGCGGCTGACGACCTCCTGACCGACATAGCAGCCCTTGGCGAAGTCGATGCCGTCGAGGATGTCGAGGCCTATATCGTGGGCGAAGGTGTCGTTGGCGGGAAAATCGGCGCCCTGCTCTGAGATGCCATTAGCGGTGCGGGACTGGCGATAGACCGTGTCGCTGGCGTCCCAACTGGTGGCCTCGTCGATTGGAGCGATGGCCCTCCAGCCACTCAGACCGCGCGGGTCGGCGTGGACGAGACCAGCCGTCTGCTCTGTTGCAAAGCCGACGCGGTGCGTCTCGCGCAGGTCGTCGATGACCACCTGTGCCCGCAGGCGGTACATTTTCATGCGCTTGAAGAAATCGTCGGCCACCGTCTGATGGACATCGAGCCAGAGCGCGTCTTCGGCGTAGCCCGCCAGGCCTTCGGCGAGGATTTTGCCTTGCGGGGACAGCAGCGCCCACCAGGCGGCCATACTGTTATTCTCTGCCGGGATCGGGCCGGTCACCACATCGTTGAGTAGTTTGTGCGCGTCGGGACCGGAAAAGCGGAACACGGCACGGTCGGCGCGCAGATGGATGGTCATGGTCACTTGCCTCTCGGACGCTGCCTCCGCTAAACCCGGCTAAGGCTTTGACAGGGCAGGACCAGACACATGGCGCAGTACGATACGATTTTCAAGAACGCCACTCTGGTCAACCATGATGGCGAGGGGCTGGCGGACATTGCGGTGCGCGGCGGGCGGATCTTTGCGATCGGCAGCGTCGGCGACAGCGCCGACGAGATCGTAGACTGCAAGGGCCTGCATATCCTGCCCGGCGTGATCGACACGCAGGTGCATTTCCGCGAGCCTGGACTGACGCATAAGGAAGATCTGGAATCAGGTTCGCTCTCGGCGGTCATGGGCGGCGTCACGGGCGTGTTCGAGATGCCCAACACCAATCCGCTGACCACGACGCGCGAGACCTTCGAGGACAAGATCGCCCGCGCCACCAACCGCATGCATTGCGACTTTGCCTTCTATATCGGCGGCACGCACGAGAATGTCGCCGAACTGCCCGTGCTGGAAAAGCTTCCGGGATGCGCGGGCGTCAAGGTGTTCATGGGCTCATCCACCGGGTCGCTGCTGGTGGCCGATGACGATGGCGTCGAGGCCATCCTGCGCGCCATCTCGCGCCGAGCCGCGTTCCACTCGGAAGACGAATACATGCTCGAAGAGCGCAAGCACCTGCGGGTGGCGGGCGATCCGTCGAGCCATCCGGTGTGGCGCTCGCCCGAAGTGGCGCTCAATTGCACCAAGCGGTTGGTGGGCCTAGCCCACAAGACTGGCAAGCGCATCCATGTGCTGCATATTTCGACGGCCGACGAGATGATCTACCTGGCCGACCACAAGGACGTGGCCAGCGTCGAGGTGACGCCGCACCACCTGACACTGGACGAGACGGCCTATACGCGCCTGGGCACCTATGTCCAGATGAACCCGCCGGTGCGCGACAAGGCGCATCGCGAGGGCATCTGGAAGGGCGTAGCCAATGGCGTCGCCGATATTCTGGGCTCCGACCATGCGCCGCATACACGCGAAGAGAAGGACCACCCCTACCCTGCCAGCCATTCCGGCATGACAGGCGTGCAGACGCTGGTTCCCACCATGCTCGACCACGTGAATGCAGGAAAACTGAGCCTCGCGCGGTTCGTCGACATGACCAGTCACGGCCCGAACCGACTGTTCGGCATTGCCGGCAAGGGCCGGATCGCGGTGGGCTATGACGCCGACTTCACCATTGTGGACCTGAAGCGCCGTGAGACGATCACCAATGAATGGGTGAAGTCGCGGGTCGGCTGGACGCCCTATGACGGGGTGACGGTGACCGGTTGGCCGGTCGGCACGATCGTTCGCGGCAAGACGGTGATGTGGCAGGGCGAGCTGGTGACACCGTCGCAGGGGCAGCCGATCCGGTTTCTTGAGGCGTTGGTGGCTGGGGCCTGAGCCCCTTAACCGGCGCTTCATTGCCCATCCACGGTGTCATCCCGGCGAAGGCCGGGATCCATCCTGAGGTCTTTCCGCGTCCATCACTGATCCAACTATCTCAGGATGGATTCCGGCCTTCGCCCGGAATGACACGGTGGGTGTCGCAGGCGCTTTGCCCTGACCTAAGCCCGCTTCGGCAACATGCCCTTGATTGCCTTCCAGGCCGGCGCGATCACGTAGCCGGCCACCGGGATCAACAGCGCGCCCAAGGCCAGGCCGATGACGAAATCCACCAGGGCTGTGGCGAACCAGCCGGCGAAGGCGCCGATGGCTGAGAAGGTGTGTTCGGCCCAGTGGGCGGCGGCCTCGATGACGTATTCGGGGCCGTTGATGCCGAATTCGTGGAGGCCGTGCGCGACGATGCTGCCGCCCACCCAGGTCATGGCGGCGGTGCCGATCAGGCTCAGCACCTGCATGAAGACGGGCATGAACTTGACGATGCCGCGACCGAAAGCACGGGCGGCGCCGGTACGAGCGTGGGTGGCGGTCCAGAGGCCGAAATCATCGGCCTTCACGATCAGCGCCACCGCGCCATAGACGGCGATGGTGATGCCGATGCCGGCCACAGCGAGGATGGCGGCGCGGGTCCAGAAATCGGGCACTTCGATAGCGGCCAGAATGATGGTCATGATCTCGGCGGAGAGGATGAAATCGGTCTTGATGGCACCGGCGATCTTCCGTTCTTCAAGCGACACGGCGTCGATGGCCACGGGTTCGAGACTAGCCTCGTGATGCTCGGCCTCGTGCGGGGCCAAGGCATGGAAGACCTTCTCGGCACCCTCGTAGCAAAGATAGGCGCCGCCGATCATCAGCAGTGGCGTGATCAGCCAGGGGGCGAAGATGGACAGGATCAGCGCCGCTGGTAGCAGGAAAATCAGCTTGTTCTTGATCGAGCCCCAGGCGATCTTGCCGACGATGGGCAGCTCGCGATCGGCGGTAAAGCCGTGAACGTAGTTGGGGGTGACAGCGGCGTCGTCGATCACGGCGCCGGCGGCCTTGACGCCCGCCTTGGCAGCCTGGCCGGCGATGTCGTCCAGCGAGGCGGCCGCGACCTTGACGAGGCCGGCGACGTCATCGAGCAGAGCAAGTAGACCGACGCTCATGTGCGTTCCTTCAATTGCGTTGCCGTGATTTGGCATCGGCACCGCAAGAGTGCAACATGCGGCTATGCAGAAAAGTCTCATCGCCGCAGCCATCGTCCTCGCCGCAACAGTGCACGCCTTCGCACAGTTCCCGCCGCCGGGCGTCTATCTGTGCGTGGATATGAATGGGGCGTCGTTCGGCGTGCTGACCCTGCAGGTGGCGGGCGACTATGCGTTCAGCTCGGATGCCACCATCGGCGGCAGTGGCCAGATCGCCTCGTCGGGCAACAGTGTCAATGCGCTGAGCGGGCCGCTGGCGGACATCGATCTCACCGGCAGTTTTACGACTGATGAGCGGGGCGAGGCGACGTTCACGTTTTCGACGACGCTGGGGAGTCTGCTGTGCGGGTTGCCGACGGGTTAAGGGGACGGCCCTGACGTCAGGATCGCCCAGTCGACACCCTTCCCCTTGTGGGGAGGGATCCAGGGTGGGGGTGTCACGAGCACCAGACTCGCGGAGAGATACCCCCTTCCTGCTCGATGTACGGACTTAGCTGTAGCTAAGTCCTATCTCGCTTCCCTCCCCACAAGGGGAAGGGTGGACCACTGAGAGGCTTGTGAGATCAGCCAGCAACCTTCGAGAAATCCGCCACCAAGTGCATGGTGTCGCGCAGGCGGGCCAGCAGGTTCAGGCGGTTGGTGCGGATAGCCGGGTCGGCGTCGTTGACAAGGACCGCCGTGAAAAAGGCGTCGACCGGGGCGCGGAGCGAGGCCAGTTCGGCCATGGCGCCCTTGTAGTCGTCCTTGGCGACGTGATTGCCCACAGCGGCATGGACGGCATCGACGGCGAAGGCAAGCGCGGTTTCCTCGGGCAATACCAGCGCATCCTGCGAGACGGCGCCGGCATAGGCCTTGCCGTCTTTCTTTTCCTCGGCGGCGAGGATGTTGGCGGCGCGCTTGTAGCCGGCGAGCAGGTTCTGGCCGTCGGAGGATGACAACAGGGCCGAGAGGGCTTCGGCGCGCTGGGTGATCTGCAGGATGTCGTCGCTGTCAGCGGAGATGACGGCATCGACAAGATCGTGGCGGGCGCCGGCGTCGCGGAGCGAGACTTTCAGGCGGTCGTGGAAGAAGGCGAGGAGATCGGGCTCGACCTTAAGCGGGAAGCGCAGGCCATTCTCGGAGATAATCCGGATCACACCCAGCGCCGCGCGACGCAGCGCGAAGGGATCGCGCGAGCCAGTGGGCTTTTCGTCGATGGCCCAGAACCCGGTCAGCAGATCGAGCTTGTCGGCCAGAGCGACGGCGATCGACACCGGTTCGGTCGGCACCTTGTCGGTGGGGCCGAGTGGCTTGTAGTGCATCTCCATTGCGGTCGCGATGTCGGATGGTTCGCCCTGCGCCGTAGCGTAGTAGCGGCCCATCAGGCCCTGCAGTTCGGGGAACTCGCCGACCATGCCGGTGGTGAGATCTGCCTTGGCCAGCATGGCGGCGCGCTTGGCGCGTTCCGGGTCGGCGCCGACCTGGGGGGCGATTTCGGCGGCGAGCTTGACCAGCCGTTCGACGCGGGCGAACTGGCTGCCCAGCTTGGCGTGGAACACTGTGTCTTCGAGCTTGGGCAGGCCATGCTCGAGCGGCAGAGCCAGGTCGCCCTGATAGAAGAACATCGCGTCGCTCAAACGCGCACGAATGACGCGTTCGTTGCCCGCGGTGATCACGGCACCGCCATCACTGGCTTCGGTGTTGGCAGTGATGATGAAGTTCGGCGCCAGCTTGCCGGTCGCGTCGCGCAGGCAGAAGCATTTCTGGTTGGCGCGGATGGTGGCGATGATGACTTCCTCGGGGAGCTTGAGGAAGGCGGGATCGAACGTACCCATCATGACCACCGGCCATTCGACGAGGCCGGCGACCTCTTCGAGCAGGCCTTCGTCCGTTATTACCGTCAGGCCCTGGGCGAAGGCGAGCTGCTCGGCATCGGTCTTGATGATGTCCTTGCGGCGGTCGATATCGAGCACGACCTTGGCGCGCTCCAGCGCGGCCGAATAGTCGTCGAAGCGGCGGACCTTGATCGCGTCGGGGGCGAGGAAGCGGTGGCCGAAGGTGGTCTGGCCGGAGGTCAGTTCGTTGGAGGCGAAGGGCACCACTACCGGCTCTTCGTTTTCGGCGCCGAAGGTGGCGGTGATGGCGCGCAGCGGACGCACCCAGTTGAAAGTGCCGCTGCCCCAGCGCATCGACTTGGCCCAGGGAAAATCGGTGAGTATCTTCGGCAGGATGGTCGAGAGCAAAGCGACGGAATCGGCGCCCGGCTTGTTGATGTGGGCGACGTAGAAGTCGCCCTTCTTGGGGTCGGATTCGATCTTGGCCTGATCGAGCGAGGTCAATCCGGCCGAGCGCAGGAAGCCGTCAATGGCTGGCTGCGGCGCGCCAACCTTGGGACCCTTTTTCTCTTCGCGCGTATCGGGCGAGCGGGCCGGCAGGCCGGTCACAGTCAACGCCAGGCGGCGCGGGGTCACGAAGGCCTTTGCGCCCTCATAGACGAGACCCGCATCGACCAGCGCATTGGTGACCGCCTTCTTGAGGTCGTCGGCGGCGCGGCGCTGGAAGCGGGCCGGGATTTCCTCGGAAAAGAGTTCGAGCAGCAGTTCGGGCATGGGTGACACCGGGCGTTACAAGTGCCGGTTTGTTAGCTTGCGTGGGTGGCGATGTCTATTGCCGATTACCAGCCGCCGCCGCCGCCGCCACCGCCACCACCGCCGGACGATCCACCGCCGCCACCACCGCCACCGCCGCTTGAAAAGCCGGACGAGCTGGCCTGGACCGGCTGGGCCGCGACCATGGCCGCCGTCATGCTGGCTGCGGCGGCGCTGACGGCGTTGCTCATGTTGGAGGCAGCGTTGCCGGCGCCACCGCCAATACCGCCGCCGCTGCCGTGGTACCAGCCTGGCGAATAGGTGCTGCCGGCCGCCAGATCACTGACGGCTCCGCGGGCCAGTTCGGCTTCGAAGTGGTCGCTCCACGGCTTCTCGACATCGAGGGCGATGGCATACGGCAGGAGGCGCTCGAAGCGGTTGACGGTCATGGCCGGGGCGCCGGCCATGTTCATGCGGTCCTTCTCGGCGGTATCGAGATAGAGCTTGAGGCCATCGATCTGGTCCATCACCTTGCGGCCCTGCAGCGTCGGGGCGCGCATCAGCACGGCGAAGACGATGGTGATGCCGATGATGGAAATAGCCGCGATGGAGGCGACGTTGATGGTCAGGGATGTGAGGCTTTCGAGGGCGAAGCCGAAGACGTTGAAGGCGATGACGGTGAACCAGATGGCGCCGATGACCTTACCGAAGATATTGCCCTTGAAGCCGTTGGCCAGGGCGCCGACGAAAATGGCCAGCAGGATGCCGATGACGATCGAGCCGATCAGCCAGCCGATATCGAGGACGCCCGAAAACACCATGCCGCCCAGCAAGGCGATGGCCAGCAGGAAGCCGATCACCGAGTAGCCGATATTGTTCTTGAACCAGAGCGAGCGGTTTTCCTTCTCGATCGCGTCGGTGAATTCCTGGCGCTTCTTCTGCAGGTCGGGTCCGTTGATCTTGCCGATAATGGTGGTGCGCTTGGATTGCAGGTAGCCGAAGATGACGTTCTCGGCCGTCGACAGCGGCTCGTCTGGCTGCTTGTTGGTCGTCTTGATGTTGAGGGAACCGGAGCTGTTGTCGATGGTGACGAGGCCTTTGACGCCCAGGTCAAAGATGGCCGAGGTCAGCGCCTTCCAACCGACATCGCTGAAGCCCCATTTGTGGATGTAGTGCACCAGCGGCGGCGAGAAGCCCTTGGGGGCGCTGAACAGCGGGATGATCGTACCCTTGTCTGGATCTTTGCCGACGCGGAGCCAGGCCACCGCATTGTAGGCGACGGCGATCAGGGCGGCGAGGAGCGGCAGGGCCAGTTCGCGCAGGTCGAGCAGGCGCTCCATCAGGGCGGCAAGGCCGGTTGGATAGACGATGACGCCCTTGTTGAAGGCAACCGCGATGGTGAGACCCTCGCCGGCGCCGAGGGCGCGGCTGGCGCGGAAGCTGGCCGTCGTGTCGGATGTACGCTTGGTCTGTACGGCCTGCTCGGTGGAGCCCACCGGGCCGGTATAGCCGGCCAGTCGCGAGATCACGGCGCCGTCGGGCAGTGTGACGGTGGCGCGGGCGGTCAGGATCGGGAAAATCCAGTAGTTGCCTGTGGCGTTCCAATAGAGCTCGTCGTGGTCCTCGAAGGACCGCGCCATGCGGCTCATGGTGTAGCGGATGATGTAGGTGTGGGCACCGCGGTCGAGGAAGTAATCGGGGTTGCCGATCCAGATGCGCTGGAAATTGCCCATGCGCTCGACACGGAACATCTCCTGGTCCCCGTCACGGGTGACGCCGGTGACCTCGAAGTCCGGCCGGACCTTGCCGCCATCGCTGCCGGTCATCACCACCGGTATGTCGCGATAGATGCCACGCCGGATCTCATTGCCCTCGGCATTGACCGTGATGGTTTCGGTGACTGAAACCGAACCATCGGTCGCCATGACAATGTTGCTGTCGTAGGAACGGATTTCCTCGCGCGCCATGACAGGCAACGCAAGGAGCAACCCGATCAGCAGGGCGACGACCGGCTGGAATAGTGCGCGCATCGCGGCTAGTTGAACTTGACCGTCGGGACGGCGCGGTCGGCTTCGTTTTCCAGCTCGAAATATTCGGCCTTCTTGAAGCCGAAGCCGTTGGCGACAAGGTTCGACGGGAAGGACTCGACCATGACGTTGAGGTTGCGCGTGGCGCCGTTGTAGTAGCGGCGCGACATCTGGATTTCGTCCTCGACCGTTTGCAGGGCCGCCTGGAATTCAAGGAAGGTGGTATTGGCCTTGAGGTCGGGATAGGCCTCGGCGACTGCGATAAGCTTGCCCAGGGCGGACGAGAGCTGGCCCTCGGCAGCGGCGCGCTGCTCGGGTGTCCCGTTGGAGGCGGCCGTAGCGGCGGCGCGGGCATTGGTCACCGCTTCGAGCGTCTCGCGCTCGTGCGACATGTAGCCTTTTACCGTTTCGAGCAGGTTCGGAATGAGATCGGTGCGGCGCTTGAGCTGCACATCGATGCCCGACCACCCCTCCTCCACCATCTGCCGGTTCTTCACCAGGCCGTTATAGATGGCGATGGCGTAGAAGGCGGCCAGTACGACCACCCCAAGAATGATCCAACCGATCATGACACAGGCTCCCTCAAGCGCAGTTATATGCGGCGGACACTCGCACCTCCGCGCAGTCGTTTCAATCTGGCTTTGGAGATGCTCAGGGGGATATTTGCACGCACTGGCGGGCACATATGGCTGATGAGCGCAGCGTCAGTTCTGGTGCAGCCAGATATTGGACAGCACGATGTCGCTATAGCGCTGCATATAGACATTGGGCTCGACGATCTCACCCAGCCGGCTATCTTCGACAACTGCCTGGCAGAACATCATGCCAAGCATCTCGCGCGCCTCAAAATTGTCGAGACCGTACTTCTCTTCGAGAAGCCGCATGACATCATCGCGGATTTCTTGCGTGCTCACCGAATGCATAGTCAATCGTGTTCCTGCGTCCCCAGGTTGCATAGAGATACCCGTAGATTTCCCTAGCCACAACTAACTTTTGTTAGTGGTGAGGACGTCAATGATCACATTTGCAGAAGTACAGACGCCGTTTATTCGGAACCGCCGCCTTCGGTCTGCAACCAGGCCTCGCCGCAACTCTTGGCCAGTTCGCGGATGCGCAGGATGTAGCTCTGGCGCTCGGTGACCGAGATGACGCCACGGGCGTCGAGCAGATTGAAGTTGTGCGCGGCGCGCAGCACCTGCTCGTAAGCCGGGATTGCCATGGTATGGCGATTGGCCTGGGCACCCTTGGCCAGGATGGCGCGGCATTCCTTTTCCGCGTCGGCGAAATGGCGGAACAGCATTTCGGTGTCCGCGGCTTCGAAATTGTACCGCGATTGCTCCTGCTCGTTCTGCAGGAACACGTCGGCATAGGTCATCTTGGCATCGCCGACACCGCCGTTGAAGTTGAGCTCCATGATGGAGTCGACGTTCTGCAGGTAGCAGGCGAGGCGCTCGAGCCCATAGGTCAGCTCGCCCGAAACCGGGTTACATTCAAAGCCGGCCACTTGCTGGAAGTAGGTGAACTGGCTGACTTCCATGCCGTCGCACCAGACTTCCCAGCCCAACCCCCAGGCACCCAGGGTCGGGTTTTCCCAGTCGTCCTCGACAAAGCGCAGATCATGCAGCTTGGGATCGATGCCGATGGCATAGAGCGACTGCAGGTAGAGGTCCTGCAGGTTTGGCGGCGACGGCTTCAGGATCACCTGGAACTGGTAATAGTGCTGCAGCCGGTTGGGGTTTTCGCCATAGCGCCCGTCCTTGGGGCGGCGCGACGGCTGCGCATAGGCCGCGTTCCAAGGCTTGGGGCCGAGCGCGCGCAGCACGGTGCCGACATGCGACGTCCCTGCCCCCATCGGCATGTCGTAAGGCTGGAGGATGACACAGCCCTGCTCCGCCCAGAATTGCTGGAGCGTGAGAATGAGACCCTGAAATGAATTCTTGGGGTCCATGTAGGCGGGGCGAGTGGTCATCTGTGGCAATCCGGGCAAGAACGCGCGGAACCTATTGATGCAGGCTGGACCGGTCAAGCGGCGGCGGTTGACATGGTGCTGGCCGCTCAGTCAGTTGCCGCCATGGCGAATCCCGCTTTATCGGACGAACAGGTCCTCAGCGAAATTGGCGCTACCGGTGCGTCGCGCATCGGCGCCGGTGGCGAAGCCCAGGTTTACGCCCTACCCGGCAATCGGGTCGCCCGGATCATGCGTTCCGGCGCACGCGTGGCCGATGCCGAAACCCGCGCGGCGCTGCTGCGAGAAATTGCCGGTTCGGCGGCAACGCTCTCGTTTCGGACACCGGCGGTACAGAGCGTCAGCATGGTCGGCGAGCGCGTGGTGACAATCGAGGAGCGCCTGCCGGGCGAACCCGTCTCAGATCTGTTGGGCCGCCTGACCGGCGATGCGCGCCGCCGCCTGCTGGCGGACTATCTCGATACCGCCACGCGGATCCGTCAGGCCAAGGTAACGCGTCCCTATTTCGGACCGCTGATCGGCGATCGTGCGCTGAGGGTCGGCAGTTGGTCCGAGTTCGCTCGCGCCAGGCTGGCGCGGAACTTGCGCCGCTGCCCAGCCGAATTTCGCGCGGCCTTACGAAGCGAGATGGGCACCGCATGGCGCGAGCCGAGCAATCCGGCAATAGTGCATCTCGACTATTTCCCGCCCAACGTACTGGCAGAGGGCGATGGCATCACCGCTGTGCTGGATTTCGGCCCTAGTGCAGTGATCGGTGATCCGGACATGGAGGCATGGAGCGCCGTGGCCTATCTCGATGCAGAGATTTCCCCACAAGCCACCGATGCCGACCGCCGCCTGGCGATGGAATGGCTGACGGAGCGTGGGCTGGTTGATGATTATGCCAAGGCGCGCCGATGGCTGGCAGCGTCGTGGACGCATGCGACCGACGATCCGAGCCTCGATGTCTGGTGCCGCCGGGTCTTGTTGGACGGTTCCTAACCGATCCATGCACGGTGCGTATTGCTGCCAGTCAGTTGCCGGCGTTGCCCAAAATTCTTAACGGGGGCTTGATGGCGCAGCAGCAGCGGAGGTCGCGATGACGTTGACTACCTTGCAGGCCGGCAGAGCGATTGCCGCGATCGCGGTGGTATTCTTCCACGCTAATTCGTTCTTTATCCCAGAGCGGCTCTATGCAGGGCAAGGTGTCTCGCCGGCAATCAATGCCGGTTATGCGGGCGTCGAGTATTTCTTCGTGCTCAGCGGCTTCATCATGATGCTGGTGCATCAACGGGACATGGACAGGCCGGATAGAGTGGCGCCCTTCCTGTGGAAGCGCATCATCCGCATCTACCCATTCTATTGGGTCGTGCTGTTCGCGCTGATAGGAGCGTATTTCGTCATGCCGACGATGGGGCCCGAAAATGCGCGCGACCCGCTGATGCTGATTTCGTCGGCGCTGCTGATCCCTAATGGAGAAGGCTTCATCGTCGTCGCCGCCTGGACGCTCAGCCACGAAATGCTGTTCTACCTGCTGTTCAGCACAACGATGCTCAACCGCGTGGCCGGTGCGCTGATCCTGAGCGCATGGGCTATGGCGATCATTTTTGCTGCGGCAGTCCCCGACGTGCCCTTTCCCATCAGCTTTCTGCTATCGCCCTATAACCTGCTCTTCCTGTTCGGCATCGGCAGCGCCTACCTGTTCGGGCGGCTACCGGCTGCACTGGGTGGCATGCTGGCGGTCGTAGGACTGGTGACTTTCCCTGCAATCGCGATAGCTGACGTGACCGGGATGTGGACGCCCAGCTTTCTGATACGCACTGTCGTGCTCGGCATCAGCGGAGCTGCACTGGTGACGGGGCTCACCAACCTCGAAAGCAAGGGATATCTCAGGGCGCCGGCGTGGCTGGTGTTTCTGGGGGACGCGTCCTACGCGATCTATATCGTCCACAGCGCAGCGCTGGCGGCGCTCTGCGTGGTGGTGCTGCGGTTGGGGCTCAACCAGGCGGTTCCGGCTGGCGTGATGCTGGTCGCGATATCGCTGGCGGCGACGCTGGCGGGGATCATCGCCCATGTCCTCATCGAAAAGCCACTCTTGGCCATGTTGCGACCGGCTCGCATGGCGAGGGCGGAGGCGATGCCCGCCTAGCGTTTGTCCTCGTCACCCGGCCGAAACGTGCCGTCCTTGTCGCGCCTGAGGTCGATGACTCCAGGTTGCTCGCGCTCGCGCAGGTCGCGTTCGCGGCGCAGGCGGCGGGCCTCTTCGTCGTCCGCCTTGAACTGGCCGGTCCAATCGCGCCAGATCTTGCGGATGCCCAGATAGATGGCGATGCCGATGATGGCGAAGATGATGACGCGCAGCAGGATACCGGTCATCGCCTAGAGCCCCAGCCGCGCCCAGACGGCGCGGTCTTCGATGGTAGCGGCGATGTCGCTGGACAGGCCCTCGGTCGAGAAGCCGATGCGCGGCAGGCCGAACCACAGGCGCTTGGGTTCGATCAACTTGAGATCGACATCCTTGCCGTAGCGGCTGCGCAGGGTTTCGTGCAGGTCGCCGATGGCGTCGACCAAGCCCAGCTCGACACCGCGCATGCCGGTCCACCATTCTCCGGTGAACAGGACTTCGTCGGCGGCCTTGAGACGTCCTTTGCGGCCAGCTTTGACGTGATTGATGAAGACCTGATGGATGTCGAGCTCGAACTGCTTGATGCGCTCGATGTCGCTGGCCTTCTCGGGAAGGAAGGGATCAAGCGTGGACTTGTTGTTGCCGGCGGTGTGGACACGACGCTCGACACCAAGCTTTTCCAGCGCGCCGACAAAGCCGAAGCCCGCCATGATGACGCCAATCGAGCCAACGATGGAACTGGGATCGACGATGATCTCGTCACCAGCCACGGCGATGAAATAACCGCCAGAGGCCGCCGCGTCCTCAACGAAGACGATGACCGGCTTGCCGTGCTCATTAGCCAGGTCGCGAATGCGTTTGGAGATCAGCCGGCTTTGTACTGGGCTGCCACCGGGCGAGTTGATGACGATGGCCACTGCTGGAGCAGACTTGATGGCAAAGGCACGCTCGAGCAGCGGCGCGACGGTGGCGATGTTGAGCCGACCCTGACGCTGTTCGGCGGCGATGACGCCATGCAGGCGGACCACCGGGATCGTGGTCTTGCCGCGGCCGGTCAGGCGCTGCAGCCAGTTTCGCTTGGGCGCGGCGGGGTCATCCATCAAATCGTCCTCGTCTCGGGTCGCGGGCAGATTTAGGTTGTAGCGCGCGGGATTACCAGTCGAGCCGGGCCGACCCACGAAAGATTGCGTCGAAGTCTGGCTGAAACGCGCGGCCATCGGGGCCGTGCAGCGGACGACTGGCGAGCAGTGTCAGCGGCGCGCGTGAGCCCTTGACGCCCCGAATGAGCACGCGGGTAACGGGCGCATCGGGGCGTGGCGAGAGCGGGAGAATGGTGATGGCGCCGAATCGCTGGGTGAACGACGCCAGTAGCGGCGAGAGGCTTTCGGCGGGATAGACGAAAATGATCTCGCCACCGCCGGACGCGCAACCCGCTGCGGTCTTGACCCAGAGGTCGAGCGCAGCGCTGTCCATGTGGCGGGCCCCTGCCCGGCCGGCATCGGCAGCGAGTGTTCCGGCATGGTCGTCAAAAAATGGCGGGTTGGCGATAACGACATCGAAGGCGTTGTCGGCAAGACCGGCCGTGTGGCGATCGCTGCCCCTGGCCGTCACGTCGGCTTCTATGATGCGCACCCGTTCGGCGAAGCCGTTCTCGGCGGCATTGCTGGTGGCGAGGGCCAGCATCTCGATGTTTTGATCGGCAAGCACGGCGGTCAGAGCCGGCTCATGCGCCAGCGCGACAAGCCCCGCGGTGCCCACGCCACAGCCCAGATCCAGCAGGTTGCGCCGGCCCTGCCCTACAGCCGCGCCCAGCAGCACGCTGTCGAGCCCGGCCCGAAAGCCGTGGCGCGGCTGCGACACAGTGAGCCGACCACCCAAAAAGGCGTCGCGCGTTACTGTTTGGTGTTTTACAAAGGCTGTTGGCTGGTCTAGGGACATCGCACCCGAAAAGGCCGGTTTTGCGCGACCTTACATGCGCAGACATGGCAGGCTCAACCAGATTTGCCACGGATGGCAAGCGGGACGGATAGACGGTGTCAGCTCTGACGCAGATGAAAGAGGCGCCTGTCGCCACTCCGATCGACCGGTTGCTCACGGCGACGGGCGAGGACATGGCCAAGGTCAATGCCCTCATCCTCAGCCGCGCCGATTCCCATGTCGAGATGGTGCCCGAGCTGGCCCGCTACCTGATCGAGAGCGGCGGCAAGCGGCTGCGGCCAATGCTGACCGTGGCTGCGGCGCAGCTGTTCGGCAAGGGTACGGGCACGGCGATCAATTTCGCGGCGGCCGTCGAGTTCATGCACAATGCGACTTTGCTGCACGACGACGTGGTCGACGAGAGCGACATGCGGCGCGGCAAGCCGGCGGCACGCATGGTGTGGGGCAACAAGGCATCGATCCTGGTCGGCGATTTCCTGCTCGGGCAGGCCTTCATGATGATGGTCGAGACCGGCGATATTGCTTCGCTCGGCGTGCTGTCTGCGGCGTCAGCGGTGATGGCCGAGGGCGAAGTGTTCCAACTCGCCAAGACCGGCGACCTGACCACCACGCCTGCAGACTATGCCGAAGTGATCCGGGCCAAGACGGCCGTGCTGTTCGAGGCGGCTTGCAAGGTGGGTGCCATGTCGGGTGGAGCAGACGAGGCCGGCGCGCTGGCGCTGGCGCGCTATGGGCTAGAACTTGGCAATGCATTCCAGCTGGTCGATGACTCGCTCGACTATGGCGGGCAGTCCGGCACGCTGGGCAAGAATACTGGCGACGACCTGCGCGAAGGCAAGATGACCCTGCCCGTGATTCTGGCGCTCGCCGAAGGCAGTGCGGACGAGCGCGAGATCATCAGTTCGGCGCTGGGCGACGCCGAGGCTTCTGACGAACAGGTTGCCGCCGTGGTTGCCATCATGGAGCGCCACAAGACGCTGGAGCGGACACTCGATCAGGCCCATGCCCATGCCCGCGCGGCCCAGCAGGCGCTGGACGCGCTGCCGGCATCGGAGATGCGGTCGCTGCTGAACGATGTGGTCGAATTCAGCGTACTGCGGGCTTACTGAGGCACGATCAACGGTGCCGCTGCGACCCAGTGATCGGGATTGGCGGCCCGCATGACCTGCGCGGCCTGATGCGCCTGGCCGCTCGATCCGAATAAGCCAAACACCGTCGCGCCTGAGCCCGACATACGGGCCAGGATGCAGCCTTGTGTTTCCGCAAGATGGGCGACGATGTCGCCGATGATGGGGACCAGTTTAACCGCTGGCGGCTGCAGGTCATTGCGGGTTTCGGCCAGCCACAGGCCGAGCTGGGCCGGTCGGGTCAGGGGTGATGGCAGTTCGGGCAGCGGATAGTTGTCGTGTGCGCGCAGGCGACGGAACACGTCGGCTGTTGGCAGCGGAATCATCGGATTGACCAGCACAATGTGAAGCGCCGGAAACTCCGGGAGTGGTGTCAACAGTTCGCCGACTCCATGCGCCAAGAGCGGCGAGGAGATCAGGCAGGCGGGAACGTCGGCACCGAGTTGGGCCGCCATGTCGGACAGGTCTGACACGGGAATGGTGTGATTGGACAGCGACGCCATCAAGCGCAGGGCAGCGGCTGCGTCCGCCGAGCCACCGCCGATTCCAGCGGCCACCGGCAGGTTCTTGGTGAGGCGCATGGCGATGCCGTCGGGCACCGCCTCCGGCCAGCGCGCGCGGAACGCGGCGACGGCGCGGGACACCAAGTTGGTTTCCCCCGAGCCGAGGCCCCTGGCGAATGGCCCGACAATGATCAGTGAATCCGCCTTGGCCGGGACGGCTTCGATCTCGTCGGCGACGTCGGCAAAGACAACGAGGCTTTCGAGGTCGTGATAGCCGTCCTCCCGGCGCCGCGTAACATGCAGCGCCAGGTTGATCTTGGCCGGCGCGATCTGAACGGTCGGCTCTGGCATGGACAATTATTCGGTCGCGTTCGCGTCCGTGAGACCGTCCGCCAGCTTGGGCGCAACGCGCTCCTTCACATTGCCCACTTGATCGACCGAGGAGGCAACGTTCCACTGGAAGCGGGCTTCGAGCTTGCGGCCGGCCTTCCAGTAGGCATCACCCAGATGGTCGTTGATCTCGGCATCGTTGGGGCGCAGCAGCACGGCCTGTTCGAGCGTTATCACCGCCTCCTCAATGCGCCCCAGCTTGTAGAAAGCCCAGCCGAGCGAATCGACGATGTAGCCATCCTGCGGCTGCGCGGCGACCGCCTTCTCGATCATTTCGAGTGCCGGTTCCAGGTTCATGTCCTGGTCGATCCAGCTATAGCCGAGATAGTTCAGCACGGCCGGCTGGTCGGGATTGAGTTCGAGTGCCTTGAGGAAATCGGCCTCGGCCTTGGGCCATTCCTTGGCGCGCTCATAGGCAATGCCGCGGACGTAGTAGAAGCGCCAATCAGATGGGCTGTCGCCGCCGGTCAGGGCCAATGCCTTGGAATAGGCGTCGATGGCCGGCAGGTACTGCTCGTCGTAGCGCAGCATGTCGCCCAGCACCGAGACGGCGTCGAGATCGTTGGGTTGCGCCACGGCGATATTGTTGAGCCGGCGCAGCGCCTCGTCTCGGTCGCCGAGCGCGTCGAGGTTCTGCGCAATACGAACGACCGCAGTCGGCTTCATTGCCGAGGTGGCGGGAACGGCATCGTAGATGCGGTTGGCGGCATCGTGCTGGCTGGCGCTGTCGAGTAACTCGCCCAGAGCCAGCGAGATCACGTCGGCGGAGGGGTCGAGATAAAGGCCCATGCGCAGGAAGACCAGCGACAGGTCAAGGCTGCCATCGCGCGACAGGGCAACGCCGATGCCATGGAACATTTCGGCGGCGCCAATCTGCACATTGGACGCGAAGATGCCGGGACGCTGCCCCGCATCGACCTGCTCTTTGACCAGCGAGACGACCGGATGGGTCAGTCCTTGCTTCTCGAACTCGCCGATGACGTCCTTTGCTTCGTCGAAGCGGCCGGCATTGGCAAGCAGGCGGGCATAGACCTCGACGATGCGGGCCACGTAGGGTTCGGTCTCGAACGCCTTGGCAGCGAACTCGATCGCCTGGTCGGTGTCGCCCGAGGCTTCGGCCATCAGTGCGCGGTGGAACACGAGGAAGTCTTCCAGACCCGACTGACCGAGCGTATCGAGTATGGCGTCCGCCTCGGGCTTGCGGTTGTCGCCGACCAGCGACCAGGCGCGCAGAATAGTGGCGGTGATGCCGGTGAAGCTATCCTGTCCAATTGCGCCCAGCATGCTTTCGGCGGCGTCGTATCGGCGCTCCTTGAGCGCTTCGGTAGCCACGACGAGTTCGGCCAGCTCGTTGGTCGGGTCGAGTTCGAGCAGGTGCTTGGCGGTCGAGGCGGCCTGGCCGATCTGTCCGTCGGCGGCGTAGGCGATGAAGGCGCGCTCGACCAGAATGGCATTGTCCCAATCGGCCTGTGCAGCCTGGGCGAAATAGCGCGCGGCCTCATCGGTCCGCAAATCGTGCAGCGCCTGCTGGCCCGCCATGTAGGCGCCGGTAACGCTCGGCTGGAACATCGGCATCAGATCGAAGCCGGCCATGGGGTCCGTTTGGGCGGTCTGCAGCGGCTGGGCCGATTGCGCGGCGGGCACGGCCACCCCCGCCATCAGGGTGGCAACCAGCGCCGGGCGCGCGAAACGGTTCAGAAGCGATGTCACGAGGTTGAATTCTCCGTTGGCCTTGGGGGCCGTTCTGGCGGCGAAGATTGTCCGTTTTGGGACTGCGCCGCAAGGCCACGCCACATAGCGTGATCGCCGGCGAGGCGCTAGATTCGGTTGGTCACCTTTGGCGATACGCTGGCAGCGACAAACCGGCTGTGACATAACAGCGAACATGTCTGAAGATCGACCGCTAAATCACGACGAAATGCTCGCCGTGCTCGATTGGTATCGAGCCGCTGGCGTTGACATTGCCGTGGGCGAGGAGCCGGTCGACCGCTTCGCGCAACGCGCGCCGGCACGCGCGGCGCCGCCAGCTGCGCCGGTGCCAGCGGATCCGGAGCGCCCCGCGGCTGCGCCACCGATGCTGGGCGGCGATCCTTCCGAGGCGCGTAGCCTTGCCGGTTCGGCGCAGACGCTCGACGAGTTGCAGGCCATCCTGGGTCTTTATGACGGCTGTGGCCTCAAGCATCGCGCCACGCAACTGGTGTTTGCCGACGGCAATCCCGAGGCCAAGATCATGCTGATCGGCGAGGCGCCGGGTGCCGAAGAAGATCGGCAGGGTAAGCCGTTCGTAGGCAAATCAGGACAGTTGCTCGACCGCATGCTGGCGGCGATTGGACTTGATCGCACCAAGGTTTACATCGCCAACACCGTACCATGGCGTCCGCCGGGCAATCGCACGCCGACGCCCGAGGAAATGGCGCTTTGCCTGCCGTTTCTGCATCGCCAGGTGGAACTGGTCGCCCCCCGCATCGTCATGACGCTGGGCGGGCCAGCCATGCAGACCGTGTTTTCGACCACCAGCGGCATCATCAAGATGCGCGGTAAATGGTCCGAGGTCAGCATTGGCCAACATCAGGCCAATGCCATGCCAACGCTGCACCCGGCCTACCTGCTGCGCAACCCTGCCGCCAAGCAGCAGGCCTGGATGGATATGCTGAGCCTCAAACTGAAGATGCTGGAGCTGGGGATTTAAGCCTACCTCAGCAGAAGCACGGCTCACCCTCGCCGCCGAAGTTCCTGTCGGCGAAGGTCAGAGCGCTGCTGTAGCTGGTGTAGCTGGCGAACTGGCAGATATCGGAGCCGCGACGCACCTTCATCTGCTCCAGATCCCACATAGACACTTCGATCCGGTCATCGGCGCAATAGACGGTATAGCGCTGCACCTCGTAGGCGCTGGCGGCGGCCGAAACGGAAAGAAGGAAAAGGGTGACGGCAATGATGCGACGCATCGGACTGCTCCATGGCTGGCCGGCAAACCGGCAAGCCCCCCAACGCACGCATGTTGCTATGAGATCGGGTTGGGGGCAATCCCGCTTGACCGTCGCGATGCCCTCAATTTCCGCGGCGCCAATCGGCGAATGCCGCGTTATGGTCACCGTTGCGTGATTTGCAACGATCTTCCGCTCCAGTACAGCCGAAAGCACCATGGGTTCCGTTATCAAGATTTATGCCCTGTTCCTGGGGTCTGCGCTGCTCATGTTCGGCGGCGGATTGCAGGGGTTGCTGCTGTCGGTGCGCGGCGCCGAGGAGGAGTTCTCGCTGCTGTCGCTGGGACTTATCGGCACCGGCTGGTCGGTGGGGTTCGTGGCCGGGTCGATCGGCGTAGCGTCGATCGTGCGCAAAGTGGGCCATATCCGCGCCTTCTCGGTGATGGCGGCTATCGGCACGATCACCATCCTGCTGAACCTCTTGTGGATCAACGATATCAGCTGGATCGTGCTGCGCGCACTCAGCGGCTTCTGCTTTGCCGGGGCGGCGATGATCGTCGAGAGCTGGCTCAACGAGGTGGCGGACAACAAGAGCCGCGGCACCATCTTTTCGATCTATGTCACCATCAACATGGCCGCCTCGACCATCGGCCAGCTCGCCATGTCGGTCACCGGCACAGCGGGCTACGTGCCCTTCGTGCTCGGCGCCATCAGTTTCATCTGCGCGGTGTTGCCCACGGCGCTGACCTCGAGCCCGCAGCCGCGGCCGCTGTCCTCGGCCAAGATCGATATTGGGCTGCTCTACCGCACCTCTCCCGTGGCGGCGATCGCGGCGTTTTCCGTCGGCATGGCCAATGGGTCGTTCGGCACGCTGGCGCCGGTCTATGGCTATGAGCAGGGGCTCGATGCGAGCGGCATTGCGCTGCTGTTCGCGGTGGCTGCAATTCTGGGCGCCGTCGCCCAAATCCCGTTCGGGCGGCTGTCCGACCGTATAGATCGCCGACTGGTACTGATCGGTCTTTCGGGTGGCGCGGCGGTGATCGGCGCGCTGACTGTCATCATCAATCCCACCGCCGGGTGGATGATGTATGTGCTGTTTGCGCTCTACGGCTTTGCCGCCAACCCGATCTATGCGGTGGCCGTGGCGCATGCCAACGACTTCGCCAAGGATGGAGATTTCGCCAAGATTGCCGGTGGCATGCTGCTGATCCTGGGAGTGGGGCTGGCTATCGGTCCGGCCGTCGCGTCCATGATCATGGGCGCCTGGTCGCCGGTCGGGTTGTTTATTGTGACAGCGGCCTTCCACGGCGCGCTGGCGGTCACGGCGTTCCTGCGCATGCGCATTCGCAAGGGCAAGGACGCGTCCGAGCGCGCGCCCTTCCAGCCCATGGGCAATGACAAGCAGGTGACACCAGAATCTATTGTGCTCGATCCGCGGGCTGATAGTGATAGCGCCGAGATGGGACACGCCGAAGAGCCGGTCCCGGACGAGTTGGCAACATCACCCGAGGAGAAGCGCGATGTTCAAGACGGCACGGTTTGAAGACCGGGAATTCAGGCCGCTTTCGATCGCCGTCATCGCCGTCTCCGATACGCGCACCCTCGAGACTGATACCGGCGGGGCGCTGCTCAAATCGTTGCTGGAGGCCGATGGTCATCGCTGCGCTGAGCGGGTTGTGGTGCGCGACGACATCCAGCTCATCCGCCAGGCAGTGCAAGGTTTCGTGGCCGATCCGGGCGTAGACGTCGTTCTCACGACCGGCGGCACGGGCTTTTCGGGCCGCGACGTGACGCCGGAGGCCGTCGAGCCGCTGTTCGACAAGCGCATGGAGGGGTTCTCCGTGCTGTTCCATCAGTATTCGGCGACCACTGTCGGTACGAGTTCGCTGCAATCGCGCGCCACGGCCGGCCTGATCGGCACGACATTCGTATTCTGCCTGCCCGGATCGCGCGGCGCCTGCCGGGATGCATGGGAGGGAATCCTGACCCACCAGCTCGATTACCGGCACAAGCCGTGCAACTTCGTCGAACTGATGCCGCGGCTGGAGGAGCGCTAAAGCGAAGACAAGCCTTAGCGAGCACTCCTGATAGGGAGAGACTGGTCGAGGATGTGGCGCGATCCGACCTGATCACCGACTGGATTCCTGCCCCTTTCTAGCGGGGGGGTTAGGTTGAGGCATTCCTGCTAGCCAAAAATATCGACCACCATGTTAAAATTCCTTTACATCGCGTCAAGTATAGCAGATATAACTCGCATACCATAGGCGCAGGAGAGCGTGGAAATGTCGTTTCGCGAAAGACAGGCATGGATTGCGGTGCTGACCACCCTGGCCATCTGGGTCTATTACTTCAGCGCCTTCTGGAGCGATGTGCTGGCGCGCCAGCTTGACGGCGGGCAGGTACTGACGCGGTTTCTCATCTGCATGGGCCTAACGCTTGTCGTGATGATTGCCCTCAATGTCGTCGCCGGAGTGATGACGAAGAAGAACATCGATCGGGCGCCGGACGAGCTCGAACGCCAGATCGAGGCGCGGGCCGACCGCATCGGTTTCAAGCTGCTGGAAGCACTGGTGCCTCTGGGACTGATCGGCGGGTTGGTGGCCACCGATACGATCCGCACCGCTTTCCCCACCGACCCGGGCGGCAGCGTCGCAATGATCTTTGCCAACGGCATCCTGATGGCCTTCGTCTTCACCGAACTGGTGCGGGAAGCCGTGCATATTGCCTCGTTCCGGATGACGGCGTGACATGGCCCCGCCCCCGATAAGCAACACTATCCGCCGTCTGCGCTTCGACCATAACGAGATGACGCAGCAGGACCTGGCCGACCGCATCGGCATGACACGCCAGACTGTCGCAGCCATCGAGCAGAACAAATACTCGCCTTCACTGGAGGCCGCGTTCCGCATCGCCGAAGTGTTCGGCGTCGAGATCGGCCAGGTCTTCCAGTGGAAGAAGGCCGCCGCAGAATAGCCTTACCCCATACCTGAACCAATCATACGGCCTCCGACCCGTCGCAGGCTGCGGGCAAACTCATGCCCAGGACAAGGAACTGAAAATGAAAACCGCAGTACAGACCGCCTATGGAAAACCCGAAGTCGTCGTCATCCGCGACACGCCCAAGCCGGTGGCTGGGGACAATGAAGTGCTGGTCAAGGTCATGGCCACCACGGTCACGTCAGGCGATTCCCGCATGCGGGCCTTCCGCATTCCGGCCGCATTCTGGCTGCCTGCGCGATTGTTCATGGGCATCACCAAGCCGCGCAAGGCCGTATTGGGTGTGGAGTTTGCCGGGACAGTCGAGGCCATTGGCAAGAGCGTGACGCGCTTTGCCGTGGGCGACCGGGTGTTCGGCCTGCATATTTACGGCGCCCATGCGGAATATAAGGTCGTGCCCGACGACGCGGCGATCGCGACCATGCCTGACGGTGTAAGCTTCGAGCAGGCCGCTGCCATCCCGTTCGGGGCACTGACGGCGCAATTCTTCTTGCGCAAGGCCGATATCAAGCCAGGCCAGAAGGTGTTGGTCAACGGCGCGTCGGGTGCCGTCGGCTGCTTTGCCGTGCAACTGGCCAGGCACTATGGCGCACTCGTTACGGGCGTATGCACCGCCGCCAATGCCGAACTTGTCCGCGGCCTCGGTGCCAGCGCAGTCATCGACTACAAGAGCACCAACTTTTCGCGGACCGGAGAGCAATTCGACGTCATCGTCGACACGATTGGCAATATCTCGCTGGGCCAGTTCCGCCGGACCACCACGGCAAGCGGCATACTTCTGGCCGTCGATGGCGGGGGTACGGCATTCCTGCGTGCAGCCTGGACCGGCCTGTTCGGGAGCCGCAAGGTGATCGCCGCAGTTTCGGAGGACAAGCAGGCCGATCTTGAGAGCGTCCGCGACCTCGTCGCCGCCGGCACGTTGCGGCCGACGATCGATAGCCGCTACCCGTTCGACGAAATCGTCAAGGCGCATGCCCGGGTGGATAGCGGACGCAAGCGTGGGGCGGTGGTCGTCATCATGGCAGAAGCGCAGACGGCCCTGCTTAGAGCCTGAGTCCAAAAAAACGGCGCCCCTAAAGGCGCCGTTGCAGTTGGCCGACCTGGAGGTCAGTGGCCGTGGCTCATTCCGCCGCCTTCGGGCTTGCGGATGAAGAAGGCGGCCACGATCGCGAAGAGCGAAATGATGGCGCCGACAAGGAAGGCGAGACGGATGCCGCCGGCCAGGGCCTCGACCGGGTCGATACCCTCTGCGGTCAGGGCTGCAGTGCGGATGGTCATCAGGGCGATGAACAGGGCAATGCCTGCCGCACCGGCCAGCTGCTGCACCGAACCGAGCACGGCAGATGCATGGGAGTAGAGCTCCATGCGGACCGAACCCATCGACGAGGTGAAGACCGGCGTGAAGATCAGCGCCAGGCCTATGCTCAGCACAATATGGCCGGTCATGAGTGCCCAGACCGACGTATCCTGACCAACTGTGGTCAGCGCCCAGAGCACGGCCGAGACCAGGATGGTACCCGGTACGGCCAGCACGGTGGGACCGACACGATCGAACCAGCGGCCGACGAATGGACCCATCAAGCCCATGATCAGACCGCCCGGAAGCAGCAGCAGGCCTGTCTGCAGCGTATCGAGGCCCACCACGTTCTGGGTGTAGATCGGCAGCAGGATGACGGTGCCGAACAGGGCCATCATGGCGATGAGCATCAGGCTCACCGACACGGTATAGTTGCGCGACTGGAAGACGCGCAGATCGAGCAGCGCCTTGTTGTCGTTCTGCAGGCCGAGCTGACGCCAGACGAATGCGGCCATGGCGACGACGCCAAGGGCAATCGGCGCCCAGAGCGGAATGGCAGAGGGGGTGTCGGGATGAGCAAAGCTCTCGCCGAAGCTGGAGAGACCGTAGATCAAGCCGCCAAAGGCCAGCGCGGAGAGAACGACCGACAGATAATCGAGCGGCGCATAGCGGGGGGTGGTCACGTTCTGGATCTTGCGGAAGCCCAGGACCAGCGCACCGACAGCGATCGGCAGCACCAGGATGAACATCCAGCGCCATTCGAGATTGGCCAGGATGAAGCCACCAATGGTCGGGCCGATAGCGGGAGCCACCGACATAACGATCGAGATATTGCCCATGGTCTTGCCGCGAGCTTCGGCGGGAACCAGCGTCATGACGGTCGTCATCAGCAGCGGCATCATGATGGCGGTGCCCACCGCCTGGATCACGCGGCCAAACACCAGCAACTCGAGGCCAGGCGAAAGGGCGCAGAGCAGCGTACCCAGCGAGAAGATCGACATGGCAAGAATGAAGATCGGGCGGGTATTCATGCGCTGCAGCAGAAATCCGGTGATCGGGATGACTACGGCCATGGTCAGGAGGAACGCCGTGGTGAGCCACTGCGCGGCACTGGCAGTCACGCCCAAGTCGTTCATCAGGTGCGGGATAGCCACGCTCATGATGGTCTCGTTGAGGAAGACCACGAAGGTGGAAACAAGCAGCAGGGCGATAACCAGCTTGTTGCGGGCAGCATCGCTTTGGCTGATCGGTGGAGTGGCGACCAGATCGGCGTCAAAAGTCGTTGCGTCGGTACTCATGGTGTTTCCCTCAACCTTGAATTGGTGTGTCGCCGAGACGACGAACGGCGTCGGCGAACTTCGACGTCACTTATGAAAAAATTCTGCGACAGGCTGTGTCAGCAGGTTGGTTAAGCTACAACTTCAGTAAGTCAGCTATCGGCGCGGGGTCAATAGTAAATTATTGACTTAAGCATTATTGGCCAAGCGCGCCCAGCGAAAGGCCCGCCTGTTTAGGCCCAGCGGTGGTTTGCGTCCAGCCGCACAAACGCAATTCTGCCTTGCGAAATCGTGTTTTTGGCCCTTCAAGTCACGCTCTGGCATGCCCATATGAGTGCCAGGCGTCGGAGGCCCGACCGACCTGCCGTTCTACTAGTTCTTGTTTTGTTCTCCTAGAACTGCTACATCCTGATCACGTTCTGCAGTCACGATTCGACTGCGACGCGCCGGCAGGAGAACACCATGGCCCTCTATCAGGCCCCGTCTTTCGAAGCCCTGGAGAAACTCAGCCGCAGCCGCGACGCCGATCTGGCGCGCCGCGAATTGCTCGATCCGGACCGCATTCGCGGTCGCGGTGCACAGTCCAACATCAGCGGGCGTTTCGAAAAGCAGACTCGCGAGCGTTTCGATGACGGCTGGGACAATGTGGAGCCGCTCTCGATCTTCGAGACGGTCGAGCATGTCGAGCGCGCCAAGACCATCATCACCACCAATGACAGCCCGGATATCGGCTTCGAGCGCTCGATCAACGCCTATCGCGGCTGCGAGCACGGCTGCTCGTATTGCTTCGCCCGGCCTACCCACGCTTTTCTTGGCCACTCAGCAGGCGTCGAGTTCGAGCGCGATATCTATGTGAAAGTGAACGCGGTCGAGGCGCTGCGGGCAGAGCTCGGCGCCAAGAGCTACAAGGTCAAGCCCATCGCCATGGGCACCAATACCGACCCGTACCAGCCGGCCGAGCGCAAGCACAAGCTGACGCGCGGCATCCTCGAAGTCATGCTGGAGACACGCCACCCGGTGATGATCACCACCAAGTCAGCCCTCATCATTCGCGATCTCGATCTCCTCAGCGAACTGGCCAAGCTGGGACTGGTCAAGGTGGCGATCTCGATGACCTCGATGGACCACAAGCTCAGCCGCAAGATGGAGCCCCGCGCCTCCTCGCCGGCCAAGCGGCTCGAAGCCATTCGCCTGCTCAGCGAAGCCGGCGTACCAACCGCGGTATTCGCCTCGCCGATGATTCCCGCCATCAATGATATGGAACTGGAGCGCATTCTCGATGCGGCCAAGGCGCAGGGCGCGCTCAGCGCATCGATGATCCTGCTGCGCCTGCCCGGCGAAGTGCGCGATATTTTCCGCGAATGGCTGTTGCGCCATTTTCCCGATCGGGTGCGGCATGTGCTGACGCTGGTACGCGATACGCGCGGCGGCAAGGATTATGACTCGCGCTGGGGCGTGCGCATGACGGGCGAAGGCCCCTATGCAACGCTGCTGCGGCAGCGTTTCGACAAGGCGCGTGAGCGCTACGAGCTCGATGCCAAGCTGCCCAGCCTGCGCAACGACCTGTTCGTCGCGCCCCGCCTCGAGGAGAGGCAGATGAGCCTGTTCTAGCCGCCGCTTCGCGCTATGCTGCGTCCGGCTTGAAGGGGGCAGTCATGAGCGACAACCACGGAATTCCGCCGCAACCGTCACGATTGCGGCGTTCGCCGGCCGGATGGGCGATGTTTGCGCTGTGGGTGGCGCTGGCCATCGGCTTGATCTGGCTCGCCTTCAACCTGCCGCCCGGCGCATGGGCTTTCCTGCGCGGGGTATTCAGAGTGATCGGCGCGTTCACCTAGGCAGCGGCGCTCTTGGATACCTTGGCTTGGATGAAGGCCAGCAGAGCCGGATCGTCGTAGCCGTCGGCCGACATGGTGGCGCCAGCGACGAGCATATCCTCGTCGCGCAAGCTGGTGCGGATTCCGATCGTCGCGATGCCCGCTGATGTGGCTGACGTGATGCCAGTACGGGAATCCTCAAAGGCCACCGAATGCTCCGCGCTGGCGCCAAGCAGGCGCAGGCCTTCGAGATAGGGCAGAGGATGCGGCTTGCCGTGGGCCAGTTCCTCGCCGATCACGACGGCACGGAAACGGTGGGTAATGCCGAGGCCAGTTAGAATGAGCTCGGCGTTGGCGCGCGGAGCGTTGGTCACCGCCGCCATAGGCAGGCCGGCAGCATCGGCCAGATCAAGCAGCGCGAACAGGCCGGGAACGGCGTGGATTTCGGTCCGCGCCAGATCGCGGAACAACTCTTCCTTCCCGCGCATCACCGCCATGCCTTCTTCCGGCGACAGGTGAGGCACGAAGCGGCGTGCGATGGCCTCGTTGGCGAGGCCCTGCAACTCCAGCGCAAAGCGCGGCTTGTCGAAATGGTGGCCATAGGGCTCGAAGGTCTGGTTGAAGGCCCTCAGGTGCAGCGGATCGGTATCGGCCAGCGTGCCATCGATATCGAACAGCAGGGCGGCGCCGGGCTTGGGGATCATGAGGGGTTCCAACGGGGAGGGGCAGACGCTAGACCGAATGGCCGGCGCGGAACCGACACCAAAAGTCCCGCCCGGTCAATCGTGGAGGATGCAATGCCGGTATCTCCTTTTGGCCGCGACGCCCTGCGCGACATCATCGTCGACCGGTTTTCCGAACACGCGGATGCTGAGTTCACCCTGCTGTCGGAAGGCTGGGACAGCGTCGCGGTGGACGTCGATGACCGGTGGATCTTCAAGTTTCCACGGCATGCGCGTGGCGAAGCGGCCCTGCGGCGCGAGGCCGGCATTCTGGCATTGGTCAGAGCGGCGGTGCGGCTGCCGGTGCCGAACCTGGAGCTGTTCGACCGCCCGCAGATCTTTTCACGCCACGCCAAGATTGCCGGCGAGCATCTCGTTACCGCCCAATACAACGCCCTGCCCCCGATCGCCCGCCATCGCCTCGGCGAAGCCCTGGGCCGGTTCTACGCGGAACTGCACCAGATCGAACCGGCGGCGGCCGAGGCGGTCGGGATCTTGCCTGCTGAAGAGTGGATGGACGCCGACGACATCGAGCGCCGCATAGCGCCAGTCCTGCCTGAAGCGCTCAAGCCGTTCGCCGACGCCACTCTGGCCGAGTGGGCCGACCTGACGCCCGATCCGCTGGGCACCATCTACGGATTCTTTGACGGGCATGGCTGGAACATGGCCTTCGACCACGCCGCGGGCAAACTCAATGGCATCTATGATTTCGCCGATTCCGGCATCGGTCCGCTGCATCGGGAATTCGTCTATTCCAGCTTCATCTCGCCCGAACTGACCGAGCGCATCATCGGCAGCTATGAGCACCTGACGGGGCGACACATCGACCGGCGACGCGTCGCGGTGCTCACCGGCGCACACCGCCTTTGGGAACTGGCAGCAGAAGCCGACAAGCCCGACGAAGTGCTGGGCATGCTGGCCAGTGTGGCGGCGTGGGCCAATCGCTGAGCGAACGCCGCCTTAGTACTGAGCGACCTTGCGGGCATAGGTGGTCATGAAGTCGATCGAGGCCGTGAGACCGCGCATCGATAGCCACACCTCTTTGGTGCCTGTGGCACCGGTGACCGGCACGGTCACGACCACCGAATTGCGCCCTTTCATCTTGTCCAGCAGCGCCTGCTTGCGGTCTGCGTCGACTACGAAGAACTGGTTGACCGTATTGTAGCGCGTCTCAAGATCGGTCGTGAAATCGAAGCTCATTGGCGGCTCACCGCCGAAGGTCAGCACTAGCGGACGGGTGGTGTCGGCCTCGCCATCCTCGCCGGCCACCACAAAGGCGACGTCCAGATCGCCGGTCAGGCGATTGCGGAAGACGGTGAGCTTGTAGGCCGGCAGGTTCGACGCATTCTGTTCCTGGCTGCCGGTGCTGGCAAAGCAGGAGAAGCCGTAATATTCGGTGGCATCCTCGTCTATCGCGTCGGGGCATGCCGCCAGCCAGTCGCGGTTATACTCGCGCCACTCGCCGAAGGGATGATGGAACGGCGCGGCTGCCGATGGCAGCACCGACGCCAGTAGAAGAAACAGTGCGGTGCCGAATTTGGCGATCATTGACGCTGACTTTCTCGCTGGTGCCCCCCAGCGCGTCACATATAACAGGCCGCCAGCCGGAATACAGGCATCCAGCAACAAAAACGCGGGAGAAGAGCCATGAAGACTACGAAGCACAATGGCGTGACACTGCTCGAACTCGATAGTGCGGGCCCATTGCTCGCCACGGACCAGGATGCCGCCGACCTGATCGGGTCCACCTACGGGACTGACGCCGATGTCATCGTCGTGCCCCTCGCGCGCTTCGATCCAAAATTCCTCGACCTGCGCAGCGGTATTGCGGGCATTTTCTTTCAGAAGCTCCAGAATTACCGGTTGCGCCTGGTCGTGCTCGGCGACATTGCCGACGCCATCGCGGCCAGCAAATCGCTGCACGATTTCGTCTATGAAACCAATCGTGTGGGAAACCACCTGTTCGCGCCCAATCGCCAGACCATGCTGGCGCGCTTGTGACGCCTGGCCGGTTGACTTGCGCCGCTGCCGGCCGATGCTGGCGCCATGCTGTTCGATTCGACCATCCAGACCGACCCCGACTATAGTCACGAGCTGGCGCTCAAGGCGCGCGGCGCCCGTTACGTCGCCGGCGTCGACGAAGCCGGGCGCGGCCCGCTGGCCGGGCCGGTGGTGGTCTCCGCCGTCATCCTCGATCCCGCGCTGATCCCGCCGGGGCTCAACGATTCCAAGAAACTGACCGAAGAGCAGCGCGAGCTGCTGTTCGAGCAGATCGTGGCAACGGCTCTGGCCATTTCGGTGGTGGTGGCGCCGCCTTCGATCATTCTCAGCCGCAATATTCGCGGCGCGACGCTATGGGCCATGGCCGAGGCGGCATCGAGCCTGGGCATTCGCCCCGACCGCGTGCTGATCGACGGGCGCGACGTCCCGATGGACCTGCCCTGCGACGGGCTGGCGCTGATTGGCGGCGACGGCCGCAGCGTTTCCATCGCCGCGGCCTCGATCATGGCCAAGGTGACGCGCGACCGCATGTGCAAGATCATGGATTGCGACGCGCCCAGTTTCGGCTTTGCCGGCCACAAGGGCTATTCGACGCCGCAGCATATGCGGGCGCTGGTGGAGCATGGGCCGTGCCGGCATCACCGCGAGGAGTTTGCGCCAGTGGCGGAGGCTTGGGAGCGGGTGCGGGGGATGGTGGCGTAAGGCGAAGATGAGTCCTGGCGGATACCCCCCACCTAGCCTCCCCCTGATAGGGGGAGGGACAGATCGAGTACTTGGCGCAATGTTGCCACAACCGCCGCGCGGTCCCTCCCCCTTCAGGGGGAGGCTAGGTGGGGGTACTCTTCCCTACCTTTCGTCCGCTTTAACCTCCCGCTAACCCCTTGCGAACGCTCCATTAACTCTAGCGCGCTATAACCGTCACGTTAGTCCTTTGTTAGGGTTAAGTGTATGTTGCGTACCGCGCGTTCGGCCCCGTTGGCCGCTGCGGAGGAGCCTGTTCGGCTCCCCATCGATACCATCCTTGTGGGCGATTGCATCGACCACATGAATGCCCTGCCGGCCGGCTCGGTTGACCTCATTTTTGCGGACCCACCGTATAACCTGCAGCTCGATCAGGGCCTTACCCGCCCCGACCAGAGCAAGGTTGATGCGGTCGATGACGACTGGGACAAGTTCGACAGCTTTGCTCATTACGACGCGTTCACCCGCGCCTGGCTCGCTGCGGCGCGGCGCCTGCTCAAGCCCGATGGGGCTCTCTGGGTCATCGGCAGCTACCACAATATTTTCCGCGTCGGCACGGCGCTCCAGGATCTCGATTTCTGGATGCTCAACGATGTGATCTGGCGCAAAGCCAATCCGATGCCGAATTTCCGCGGCACCCGCTTCACCAATGCGCATGAAACGCTGATCTGGGCCGCCCGCAGCCAGAAGAGCCGCGTCACCTTCAACTATGAAGCCATGAAGCTGGCCAATGACGACACGCAGATGCGCAGCGACTGGCTGTTCCCCATCTGCACCGGCGCCGAGCGCCTCAAGGACGATGCCGACGACAAGGTGCATCCGACCCAGAAGCCGGAAGCCCTGCTTTTCCGCATCCTCAATGCCACGACCAAGCCGGGCGATGTGGTGCTCGATCCGTTCTTCGGCACCGGCACGACGGGCGCCGTCGCGCGCAAGCTGGGCCGGCACTTCATTGGTATCGAGCGCGAGCAGAGCTACATCAACGCGGCGCTGAAGCGCATCGCGGCCATCCGTCCGGGCGTATTCGAGGCGCTGCAATCGGTGACGCCCAAGCGCAAGGAAGCCCGCATTCCCTTCGGCTCGCTGATCGAGCAGGGATTAATCGAACCTGGCACGCAACTCTTCGACTTAACGAAACGTTACTTCGCCATGGTTCGTGCAGACGGCTCGCTCGTCTCCGGTTCCCACCAGGGCTCCATCCACAAGGTTGGCGCGTTGGTTCAAGGGGCCGAAGCATGCAACGGGTGGACCTTCTGGCACCACGAACAGAGCGGGCGCGTCAGCCCGATCGACGAACTTCGCACGGGCATCCGTGCAAAACTTGATTTGCTTTCTGCCTGATCCTGACCTCCAATCACTCAGGCTCTTGAACTGGCCACCGGTTTGCCCCGGTGGCCTTTTTGTTTGTGCGATTGTCTAAACCGCCTCGAATTGTGCGTCCTCAGACTGGAGGTACTGCCCGAATTTTGGACTTCCCTTTGCGGCAACCAACTCTGGAATCGTGTTTGCGGTGCCACCCAGAAGCATCATTACCTCTCGGAGGTCTTCTGATGCTTCAAGAAACCGCCATCCCTGTCGGTCAAAGTACCAATAGCCTCGTCCTACAACGCAAATTACTTGCACAGCAGGATCCTCGTTGGCCTTCTCGTCATAGGTTCGATAGCGCTCTATTTCAGACTGTCCGTTTGGCGCTAAGTCGGATCCAAAGGCGAACATTGCCGATACGGGCCACGGAGTATTAGTCATAAGCGGCACTAGTCGACCGTTCTGAACGTCGGTGGTCCAATGGAAGCTTGGCAGAGGCTGCAAAGCCCTCACGGAGCGCGCGCTGGCTATCGCCTCTTTGACACCTCTTGCGGTGAGAATCGACTTCACCTCAATATTGTAAAGCGCAGCTTCGACTGGAAAGAGGCCCTGCTCACTGTAGAAGTAAGCGGGTAGAATCCCTGGCGCGTACAACACGACATCGATCTGTGACGACATCTCACCTGTTGCGCTGACAAGCTTGCCCGTACCCACCGTGACGCCGGGTGGAAGAACCGGCCTGTACATGTCAGTCATCACGATCTCTCGGATTCGTCCTTTCATGCCTTGATGGTCGAGGCCGTCAATGTTTTGGGAGGAGTGAACTGCCTTGCGCACCTCGCCGAGGAATGCACTTTTGAAGATGTTGGTTGAAGTCACGGTCATCTCGGAATTTGGCACACGAGTTTCGTAAATATCAATCTCAGTAGTAGCGTTGGTAGGCAAGTCGACCTAAAAATCCACCCGCCGCGGCCGATAGGCCGCTTCCAGCTCCGCCACGTCCTCCGCCGTCAGCTTCACCTCAAGCGCGGCCACCGCGTCGGTCAGATGCCCCGGCTTTGACGCGCCGATGATCGGTGCCGTCACCACCGGGTTCTGCAGCACCCAGGCCAGGGCGACCTGCGCCATGCCGACGCCGTGACGACCGGCAACAGCCTGGACCGCATCGACGATGGCCCGGTCCTGGTCGACCGTGTCGTGGTAGATGCGCTTGATGACGAGGTCGGTGCCGAGCCGTTCAGTCTGGCCGCCCCAGGGACGGGTGAGGAGGCCGCGCGCCTGCGGGCTCCAGGGGATGACGCCGACGCCCATATCGGCGCAGAGCGGCAGCATTTCGCGCTCTTCTTCGCGATAGAGCAGGTTGAGCTGGTTCTGCATCGAGATGAAGGGCGTCCAGCCATTGGCCTTGGCGACATATTGCGCCTTGGAGAACTGCCAGGCATGCATCGAGGAGGCGCCGATATGGGTGACCTTGCCTGATTTCACCACATCGTGAAGCACCTCCATGGTCTCCTCGATGGGCGTGTCATTGTCCCAGCGATGGATCTGGTAGAGGTCGACATAGTCGGTCTGCAGCCGCTGCAGCGAGGCATCGATCTCGCGCAGGATGGCGCGACGGGACAGGCCCGTGGCATTGGCATCGGTGCGGCGGGTCGCGCCATTGACCTTGGTGGCCAGGACGATGTCCTCGCGCCGCACGAAATCCTTGAAGGCGCGACCGATAATCTCTTCGGAGCTGCCATCGGAATAGACATTGGCTGTGTCGAAGAAGGTGATGCCCAGGTCGAGTGCCTGGCGGATGAAGGGCCGGCTTTCGTCTTCCCGCAGGGACCAGGGGTGGGTGCCCTGGTCGGGCGCGCCATAGGTCATGCAGCCCAGGCACAAGCGCGAGACCTTGAGGCCGCTATTGCCAAGTCGTTTGTGGTCCATGGTTTTCTCCCATCGCGTCGCTGTGCACACGTCATGTCATGCATAGCGCCTCAAGCGCCCCAGCACAGCTGAAATCCGGCCGGCACCCCGCCGATGGCATTTCTTTACGATGCTGCAGGTCTGTCGTTGTTTGGCGCCTGCCCACACACGGTGTTAACCCGCATTCGACCAACATGGCCTCGTTCGTGCAAGGAACCACTGCCATGACGTCCATGGTCGGGCTCAACATCGTTATCGCTGCCGCGCTTGGCGTGCTGGCTCTGGTTTGCGCCATTGCGAGCCTCAGCCTACGCCGGAACGTGCCGCTTGCCTGGCTAGCCGGCGGCCTGACGGTCGGCACGGTGCAGACCCTCATTCTGACCTTTGCCGCAGGCAGTCCGCTGGAATATTTCTCGGCCATGGCTTTGGCGCCGTTGGGCTTCCTGTTCGCCAACAACGCCATTCATGCGCTGATGCCGCAATCGGGCGGACGCCGGCACTTCCTGGCCGCCTTTGCGGGGTTGTCTGCCGTGGCGACAGCCCTGTTCGTGCTCGGCGCGCCGTTCTTCTATCAGGCCCTGTTTGTTCAAGCCGCCTGCACCTTGGCCATGATCGATGCGGCACTGCGCATCGCCAGAACCATGAAATGGCGGCTGCTGGACACGACGCTGTTGGCATCGGTCGGCATCCTGGCCCTGCTCAGGGTCGCCCGCATTCCGCTGCTGATCTGGTATTTCGGACCCGAAGCCGCGTTCTCCGATTTCAACGGCTCATCGGTCGAATTGACGCTGCTAGCCGTTGAAAGCCTGCTCACCCTGGCGATCATCACCCTGGTCATCGCCGCGATCATCGGGGAAACCATCGCGACGTTCCGCCATCAGTCCGAGCGGGATGGGCTGACCGGCCTGCTCAATCGCCGGGCGCTTGACGCGCTGGCCAACATCCCGGCGCGCAAGGCGGGCACCGTCATCCTTTGCGATATCGACCACTTCAAGCTGGTCAACGACCGCTTCGGCCATCAGGCTGGCGACGACGTGATCTGTACCCTCGCCAATATTCTCAACCGTACCGGCTATCCTGCCGTGCGGATCGGCGGCGAAGAATTCGCGCTGCTGCTACCCGAGCGCTCCATGCAGGACGCGCTGGACCTGGCCGAGATGGTCCGCGCCCGTCTCCAGGCCAGCAGCCATCCCGGATTGCCGGTGGACGAGCGCATCACTGCCAGTTTCGGCGTGGCCGAATACGCAGTCGGCGCTACCCCGGCATCGAGTTTTTCCAATGCCGACGCAGCGCTCTATCTGGCCAAGAATGCCGGGCGCAATAGGGTGATGCGGGCAGGCGAGTCCGAAAAGCCCCTGCCCTCGCGCCACGCTGCCTAATCGAGGCCTGCCGCAGCCAGCACTTCTCGGAACAGGGTCGGCCGCCTAATCCTCGTTGGCTACATTAGTGTCGGCTATCGCTGACGTAGCGTCCGTCGTGCTGCTAGCGCCAGCCGTCAGAACTCATTCCAATCATCTGCCTTGATGGCGGCATTGCCGCTGCTGAGATAGCTCTGGGCTGCGGACTTGACCCGCGATTGTAGTGCCTTGATGTCATCGTGGTTCGGACTGGGCTGCTGCACTGGCTGGCTTCGCGTCAAATTAGGCGCTCTACCGTCTATCACGAAGACCTCGACCATTTTGTCCAGTTCCCTGGCCTGGCTCTCGGACAGTTCGATGATGGCGTTGGTTTTTTCCACCATCGCCGCACCCCGCTGAATCATTTCATCCATCTGTCGGATGGCCGAGGTGACTTCCGAGATCGCACACGACTGTTCCTGGGTTGCCTTTGCGATGCCGTCAACCAAGGAAGCACCTTCCCGGACACCCTCCAGCATCGCCACAAGTTTGCTGGTCGCTTCGGCCACCAGACGGCTGCCGCTGGTTACCTCAGTCGCCGATTGCTCGATCAGCACCTTTACGTCAGAAGACGCGCTGGCCGCTGACTGAGCCAGGCGCCGAACTTCCACGGCAACGACGGCAAAACCCTTGCCAGCATCACCGGCCCGTGCGGCCTCGACCGAAGCGTTGAGCGCCAACAGATTGGTCTGGAAGGCAATGTCATCGATCATGCCGATGATGTTGGAAATCCTGTTCGACGAGCTGGAGATGCGTTCCATTGCATCATTGGACTTCTTCATCACCTCGCCGGTCTCTTCGGCGGTATGCGACACCTGCCGGGCCTTGGAATTGGCCTGTTCTGCGCGTTTGGCGTTGTCGGCTACCGTCGAGGCCAGTTGCTCCATCGCAGCAGAGGCTTCCTCAATGGCTGCAGCCTGCTTGGTGCTCCCCTCGCCAACATCGTTGGCACCGGCCAAAATTTGGCCAGTTACAGCCTTGTGGGCACTCGAGGTGCCGCGCAATGGACCGACGATCTGGGAGAACTTGGCAATAGTTTCGTTGAACGCAGTGCGAACTTCTTCGAGTTCACCCACGAATTTGGTGTCGATCGTTGATGTCAGATCACCGGTCGCGAGCTTGGCGAGCCCCACGCCGAGCATGTTCACGGCGGCCTTGCGACCAGTAATATCGGTCGCGTATTTGACGACCTTGAAGGGCTTTCCGTTCAGATCGAAAATCGGATTGTACGATGCCTGGATCCAGACTTCCTTGCCACTCTTGCCACGCCGCAGGTACTCGGCAGCCTGATGCTCGCCGCGCCCCAGGCGCTCCCAGAAGTCGCGATACTCGCTGCTGCTGGCATAGGCCTGCTCAACGAACATGCGGTGGTGCCGACCCTTGATTTCGTCGAGGCTGTATCCCAGCACTTGGCAGAACTTTGGGTTGGCGGCCAAAACCTCGCCGGCCATATTGAACTCGATGACGGCCTGAGACCTCGAAATGGCAGCGAGTTGACCCTGTGCGTCAGCTGCGGCGCGCTTTTGGCTGGTCACATCCAAGGCAAGCTTGACGACTTTGAAAGGTTTGCCTTTGGCGTCAAATACTGGGTTGTAGGACGCTTGGATCCAGACGTCCTTACCGCCCTTACCGATACGCTTGTATTCGGCGGTCTCAAACTCGCCCTGCCGGCGCCGATCCCAAAAGCTGCGGTATTCCGCGCTGTTGCCATAGGCCGCATCCACAAAAATCCGGTGGTGCTGCCCGACCACTTCTGTCAGCTCGTATCCCAATACGGACAGGAAATTGGGGTTTGCGGTCAAGATAGTGCCTTCGAGGTTAAACTCGATGATGGCCTGCGATCTTGAGATCGCGTCCAGCGTTGCGTGATCCGACTGGCTTGCAGCCAATTTGGCACCGTTGAACAAACCAAACGCCACCTTTGATACTCCTGCTGGTCATTGCTATGGTTAACCACGGATATCTTCTGCATGTGAATTTATCGTTGACGGAAACCGCATGATCGGGATTTCCCGGCAAAGGTTCTGCAGACCGGACATGCGTTCTTCAATGCCTCCCCCCTTCACAAAGCGCGCTCTTCCTGAGGACGCGCCAAGGCGGGCAGCCGCGCTTCTCATTGCAGCCCTGCGACCGCCAGCACCTTGCGAAACAGCGTCGGCAGCGCCTCACCCTTGAGTGCTGATGGTTCGGCCCACCAGCCGACGTCCAGTCCATCGGCGGCGACCTCGGCCGACCAGACTTCCAGCTCCAACCGGAAATGGGTGAATATGTGGACGACCTGTCCGCGATGCTTCCAGCTGCCTTTGGCCGGGTATTGGGCCTCAGGCAGGTCGCCGCCCCAAGCCGAGCCCGGCACTTCCGTCATGCCGCCAAGCAGTCCCTTGGAAGGCCGCGACTGGAGATAGACATCGCCGGTCGCGTCTACCATCACGTAGGCATGGCCCTTGCGCACAGGTCGGTCGGCCTTGGCGGCTTTGACCGGATAGATCGTCGGATCGCCCGACCTGGTCGCAGTGCAACCGGGCTGGATCGGGCAGAGCATGCAGACGGCAGTACGTGGTGCACAGATGGTGGCGCCGAGGTCCATCATCGCCTGGGCGAAGTCGCCGGCCCGCGCCGGCACTGAAGCTTGCAGCGCGGCACGCAACTCGTCCTTGGCATCGCGTACCGGCACGGGCAGCGCATAATAGCGCGCCAGCACGCGGTCCAGATTGCCATCGAGTACCGCGATGCGCTCGTCAAAGCAGATCGCCGATATGGCGGCGCTGGTATAGGCACCGACGCCGGGCAGGGTTTGCAGAGCTTCGGATGTTTGGGGAAACACCCCGCCGTGTTCGTTCACCACCGCCTGGGCGCAGCCATGAAGATTGCGGGCGCGGGCATAGTAGCCCAGGCCGGCCCATTCCTTGAGCACGCTGTCGAGCGGGGCTGCCGCGAGGTCGAAGACGGAGGGCCAAAGGCTGGTGAAGCGCAGGAAATAGGCCTTCACTGCGGCTACGGTGGTTTGCTGCAGCATCACCTCGCTCAGCCAGACCTTGTAGGGGTCGGGGCGGATACCTCTAGCCAGGTCGGCGGGTGAAACTCGCCAGGGCAGATCACGAGCATGCCGGTCGTACCAGGCGAGCACGGCTGGGGCGTCGATGGGGGTGGTGTCGGATAGGAGCATGCGAAGGAGATAGCGTCGCCTGGGCGTGGGGAGCAAGTTCTTGTGCTCGCCTTGCAATCAACAAACGCGTCGTGGCTTTCAAGAGCGCGTGCCGGAGGGAGGGCTTGCTTGCGCCGACGCTCGGCGCTACGCCAATCCCATGTCCAAGGATGAAGCACCGGAACCAAAACGCCGCAATCGGACGATGAATATCGCCGATGTGCTTAGTGGCGCGCTCGATCCGGTGCTGAAGAAACGCGGCTTTGCAAGCCGGGACATCATCACCCATTGGCACGTGATGGCGCCCAAGCCTTATGACGCGGTCGCCGTGCCCGACAAGCTGACCTGGCCGCGCGGCGAGCGCAGTGCCGAGGGGGCGACGCTGGTTTTGCGTTGCGTGCCGGGCCATGCGCTGGCCATCCAGCATGAGGGCGAAAAGATCGCGGCAGCCATCAACCGCTATTTCGGTTTCGTGCTGGTGGGGGCTGTCAGATTGTCGGCAGAGCCATTCACACCGGGTTCAGGGCAAAAGGTGGAAAACAACATCCAACCGAACCAGAGCGTGATCGCAAAGGTCGGGGCCCAGGTGGCCGATGTTGCAGATGACGATCTGAGGGAGGCGTTGCGGACACTTGGTCACGCGCTATCCAGCAGGTCCCGGGGGAACGGACCCAGTTAGGTCAGGCCGAGTCGAAAAGGCCGATCTTAGAGAACCGGAGCGGAGCGTACATTTTGTACGTGAGCACCGGAAGCGCAGGAGATTGGGCTTTGCAGGCCGGCATCACCTAACTGACAATGCAACCACACTGTTCACGCCGGGTTGATGAATGTGCCCACTTGCCCACACATTTGCCCCGTGTAGTGTCGCGCACATCAAAACAGGAGCGTTAGCCGTGAAATTCAACCGCCGTGACACCCTCATTCTGGCCGCTGCCGCATCGGCTTTGAGCCTCTGCGGGGTCGCCACCGCCAACGCTGCCGAAGGCGACATGATTGACGTCGCCAAGCTGATGGCGCCTGCAGGCGGCATGGTCGACCACGTGCAGGGCAGCGACACCGCGCCGGTCACCGTGATCGAATATGCCTCGCCGACCTGCCCGCATTGTGCAGCCTTCTCCAATGACGTGCTGCCTGGCTTCATCGAGGCCTATGTCAACACCGGCAAGGTCAAGCTGATCACCCGCCCCTTCGTGCGCAACGTGCTCGATGCTGCGGTGTTCATGCTGGCTGAGGCCGCCGGCCCGACCAACTATCACAATGTAATCTCGACCTACTTCAAGACCCAGACCACCTGGGCCGCATCGCAGACGCCGCGCGACGCCATCCTCGAAATCGCCAAGCAGCTTGGCTTTACCCAGGAAACTTTCGACGCAGCATTGACGAATCAGGCCCTGTTCACCGCGATGGAAGCTGTGCGCGAACAGGCGCTCAATGAATTCGGACTCGCAGGTACGCCGACATTCTATGTCAATGGCAAGACGCTCAGCGGTGACAAGACACTCGAACAGCTCGCCGCTGAAATCGATCCGCTGGTGCCTGCCGATTTCGTCGCGACCACGCCGGCCGCTCCCGCGACCGATGCGATGGCTCCCGCCGCCCCTGCTGCTGACGCCACCACGCCAGCTGCTCCAGCCGCAGACGCAATGGCTCCGGCCGAACCAACGGCCACGCCGGTCGCTCCTGCGCAGTAATTTCGCCTTCGGCAGCGCTGCTCCGGTAGCGCTGCCATGAAATTCTCCCGCCTCAAGCTGCACGGCTTCAAGTCCTTCTCGGACGAAACCACGCTCGTGATGGAGCCGGGACTGACTGGCATTGTCGGGCCCAATGGTTGTGGCAAATCCAATCTCGTCGAGGCCATGCGCTGGGTCATGGGCGAGAGCTCGTACAAGGCCATGCGCGCCTCGGGCATGGACGACGTGATCTTCTCGGGTTCCGGCAACCGCCCGGCCCGCAATTCCGCCGAAGTCACCCTCGTCCTCGACAATTCCGATCGCACTGCTCCGGCAGCGCTCAACAATGCCGACATCCTGGAAGTCACCCGCCGCATCGAGCGTGAGGCGGGGTCGGTCTATCGCGTCAATGGCAAGGAAGTGCGCGCGCGCGACGTGCAACTGCTGTTCGCCGATGCCTCCACCGGCGCCCATTCGCCGGCCATGGTGCGGCAAGGGCAGATCGGCGAGCTGATCGCCGCCAAGCCGACCGCCCGCCGCGCCCTTCTCGAAGAAGCCGCCGGCATTTCGGGGCTGCACTCGCGCCGTCACGAAGCCGAGCTGCGCCTGCGCGCCGCCGAGGCCAATCTCGAACGCGTCGATGACATCATCGCCCAGGTCGAGACCCAGCTCGAAACCCTCAAGCGCCAGGCGCGGCTGGCCACCCGCTATCGCTCGCTCAGCGGCGATATCAGACGCGCCGAGGCGACGCTCTATCATATCCGCTGGGTCGCAGCCCGCTATGCCGAGAAGGAAACCGAGGCGCAGCAGGCGGTCCTGATCCGCGAACTCGCCGATGCCACCCATCTCGAGCTGCAGGCGCAGAAGAAGCTCGAAGCCGCCGATGCCGCTCTGCAGCCCCTGCGCGACCGCGAGGCCGTGACCGGCGCCGTCCTGCAGCGCTACACGATCCTCTCCGAGCAGCTCGCCGAAGAATCGCGCCGTGCCAGCCAGCGGCGTGCGGAGCTCGAAGATCGCATCAAGCAGTTGGCCGCCGACGGTGTGCGCGAACGCGAGCTGGTCGCCGAAAGCGACACCACGCTGGCGCTCTATGCCGAGGAACTGGCCAAGCTCCAGACCGAAGGCGAAGCTGCGCAGGGTGACTTCGACACCGCTCGACGCGAGGCCGATACAGCCCGGGCAGCCGTAGCCGGCGCCGAAGCCGAAGCCCGTGCCGCCGCCGATGCCTTGGCGCAGGTGCGGGCTCGCCGCGCGCAGGCGATCCGCAGTGCTGGCGACGCCGCCGCCCGCATCCAGCGCCTGACCCAGCAGGTTGCCGAAGTCGAACACGAGTCGCGCACCGTTTCGGCGAGCCTCGACGCCGACGAAACCCTGACCATCAAGCGCGCCGCCCTCGCCGCCGCGCAGACCCGCACTGCCGAGGCGGAAGCCGCAGCCACGCTGGCCGAAGAGACGACATCCGCCGCCCAAGCCAAACTCGACGCCGCCCGTCCACGCCTTGCCGAGATCGAGGCGGCGCTCAATCGCCTAGAAGCCGAGGCCGCGACCCTCGGCAAGATGCTCAATGTCGGCGCCAGCCTCTGGCCCGCCATTGTCGACCAGCTCAAGGTGACACCAGGCTACGAAACGGCGCTTGGCGCTGCCCTTGGCGACGACCTTGAGGCCAGCTCGGATGCCGGCGCGCCGATGCATTGGTCGGTCCCTGTCGACCATACCGATGATGCCGCCCTGCCCCAGGCCGCCGAACCACTCAGTCGCTATGTCACCGGCTCGCCGCTGCTCAAGCGCCGGCTCGACCAGATCGGCCTCATCGATGCCGCCGACGGCCCCAGCCTGATGCATGCGCTCAAGCCGGGCCAGCGGCTGGTTACGCTCGATGGTGCGCTGTGGCGCTGGGACGGCTTCGTTTCCGCTGCCGACGCGCCAAGCGCCGCCGCGCAGCGCCTCGCCCAGCGCAATCGCCTCGCCGAGCTCGATGAAGAGATCGCCCGTGCCAAGGGCGAGCGCAATGGCTGGAAGCGCGACGTCGAGGCCCTGTCGGCCACGCTCGACGCCGTCAGGCAGGACGAACGCGCCAAGCGCGAAGCCTGGCGCGCCGCACAGCATGCCATCGGCGCCGCCCAGTCCGAAGTCGACAAGGCGCAGCGCGCCATTGGCGACCTCACGACCCGGCAGTCGGCTCTGGAGGAAGCGCGCATCCGCCTGGCCTCGAGCTTGAGCGAAGCCGAAGCCGTCCGCGCCGATGCGGAAAAGGCCATGCTGGAAGCTGGCACCGAAGACGATGCCGCTCGTATCGCCGAGGCAAAACAGTCGGTGCTGACCGCCGCCCGTGATCGCGCCGACCAGGCCCGACTCAAGCTCGGCAGCTTCGAGACGGCGGCGCGCATGCGCGAAAGCCGCATCGACCAGCTGGAGCGTGACAGCCTGAGCTGGAACCGCCGCCGCGATGGTGCGCTGGCTCAACTGTCGACGCTCGACCAGCGCAGCATGGAAGTTTCGGCGCAACTGACCAGCGTGAACGAGGCCCCCGATGGTTTCGCAACCAAACGGGCCCAGCTCGACGAGCAGATCGAACGCGCCAAGGTAGAGCATCAGGCCTCCGGCGATGCACTCAACCTCGCGCAGGCCGGCTATCGCGAGGCTGACAAGGCGCTCAAGACTGCCAGCGACTTGCTGGCCAATGCCCGTATCGAGCTGACCCGCATCGAAGAGCGCGTGCACGGCTTCATCGCCCAGCGCCAGCAGATCGAGCGGCAGATCGAGGAGGTGCTGGATATTCCAGCGTCGAAGACGCTCGAAGCTTCGGGTATCCGCCCGTCGGACCCGCTGCCATCGGAAGCGGCGACCGAGCAGAAGGTTGACCGGCTCAAGGCCGAGCGCGAACGGCTGGGCGGGGTCAACCTGTCGGCCGAAAAGGAAGCTGTCGAGGTCCAGGAGAAGCTCGACACAATGGTCGCCGACAAGAACGACCTGATCGAGGCCATCGCCAAGCTGCGCCACGGCATCCAGTCGCTCAACCGCGAGGGCCGCGCCCGGCTCAACGAGGCCTTCGGCAAGGTCAATGCGCATTTCCAGGAACTGTTCACCACGCTCTTCGGCGGCGGCACGGCTGAACTGAGCTTCGTCGAAAGCGACGATCCGCTCGAAGCCGGCCTCGAAATCATCGCCCGCCCGCCTGGGAAGAAGCCGCAGACCATGACGCTGCTGTCGGGCGGCGAGCAGGCACTGACCGCCATGAGCCTGATCTTTGCCGTGTTCCTGACCAATCCGGCGCCGATCTGCGTGCTCGACGAAGTCGATGCCCCGCTCGACGACGCCAATGTCGAGCGCTTCTGCAACCTGCTCGATTCCATGCGCCAGCGTACCAATACGCGCTTCATGGTCATCACCCATAATCCCATCACCATGAGCCGGGTGGACCGGCTGTTTGGGGTGACCATGGCGGAGCGTGGGGTTAGTCAGCTGGTTTCGGTCGATTTGACTACCGCCGAGAGCTTCCGCGAAGCCAGCTAAACTCTTGAATACTGGACAGCGCGCCATCATTTGATGTATAGATTGTACGTCATTTGAAGGATAAATTCCATGCAAGCCTTGATTGCCGGCGTTGCCGAACCGATCGAGCGGCAGAATTTCGCCCAGGAGACGGACCGTGCGCGCCTGTCGAAAGTTGCGCTCAAGGCGTTTCGTCGGCTGGTCGAGCAATGGGGTCTGACCGGACAGCAGGCGGCAGCACTGCTCGATGTATCGACCAGCACCTGGGAGCGGCTCAAGCAGGATGGCAAGGACAAGGCTTTGAGCCAGGACCAGATGACGCGCATCTCCGCGATGGTCGGCATCTACAAGGGCTTGCACTTGCTGTTTGTCGATGACATGGCCGATCGCTGGCCAGGCCTTACCAACAAAGCTCCGCTATTCGCCCGCATGAGCCCGATCGAGTCGATGATCAATGGCGGTATTCCGCAGATGCTCGATGTCCGCCGCTATGTGGACGCCGTGCGCGGGGGCCTCTGATTGGAGGTCGATGGCGTCCCGGTCGTTACGGCAGCCTTTTCCAAAACCATTCGGCTGGTGACGACGGCGCGCCTTCGAGCGGCAGTGCTGAAGCCACTTGTCGACAGTGACGAAGAACTGGCGCTGCTTGCTGAAATCGAGGGCGCAACGAGTGCCCGGCAGATGGCGCAGGAGCGGGGCATCACTGGGCTCGCCGCGAATGAGTTGGTCTATGACGTGCCCCATGCCAGCTTCATCAATGCGTCCTTCGCCTATGCCAAGCCTCTGCAACCGAACCGCTTCAATGGTGGCAACCGGGGCGCCTGGTATGCCGCGCTATCGGTCGAAACCTGCCTCCGCGAAGTGGGCTTCCACCTCACGAATGCCCTTGCGGACGCGGGCAACTTTCATGCCGTGGTCGAGTATGCGGAAATGTTCTGCAGCCTAGCCGGCGATTTCCTCGACCTGCGACAGCGGGCGGACCATCCCGCGCTCGACCCCGACCGGGGTCGCGCCTATCCGATCGGCAACACCATGGCCGAACGGGCACGGGCAGAGGGGCTCAATGGCATCATCTATCCATCGGTCCGTCACCGGGGCGGTATATGCCTGGTGGCCCTGCGCCCCGCGGCAGTCCAGTCCGTGCGCCAAGGGGCGGTCTTCCGCATGACCTGGGCTGGCCAACCCGAACCCCATGTCGAGGGACCGCTTTAAGACCGCTTATCCATCTTATCCCCGTCCTTATATCCCGTGCGACACTGCCCCCTATCACTCCCGCACTACTGCGCGGTCGCGACGAACGGTCGGCGGGGGGAGATCGGCGGATGGAGGTCGCTCCAGCCTGCGGCACAACGCCAGAGCAAAGCCCTGGGCAGGAGCCGCACCCGATGCGATGGCGAGACTTCGGTTTCACTAAAATCGCGGACTACGCGCATACGAGACGGAGGTCTCGCCATCGCCGCAGCTTTCCACTGCCGGACAGACCCGCGCAGCGCACTGTCACGCCCAGAATCCCCGCCTCCCCGCCCCGACTTCGCCATCATCTTCTGTGGACAGCATGCCGCACCCCTGCGACAAGCTGTTTTCACCATCAAAAACAACAGGTTAGAGCCGGTAAGGTTATCTTGACACTCTCAGACCCCACAACTATGTTGCGCGCGACTAATAAGGCGCCCCGGAAACTTTCGGGAAAGGGCCGGCCAGGGGGAACGAGCGGATGGTAAAACCGCAAGATACCGAAGGTCAGCCTGATAGTGCCAGAGGGGTGACGGGCGATCTTGCATCGCGCATCGCCTCGGCCAAGCGGGACCGCGCGATCGAGGACAACAGAGCCTCGGCAGGTGCATCCCCGGAGATGAGCGGTATGGCGCGCGGCATGCGCATCGGTACCGAATTCATCGCCGCGATCCTGGTGGGTGCCGGTTTCGGCTACCTCATCGATCTGGGCCTGGGGACCAGCCCCTGGGGCTTGCTCATCATGCTGTTGGTGGGCTTCGCCGCTGGAATACTCAATGTCACCCGTGTGGTGGCGCAAATGAATGCCGCTTCGCCTCCCCCGCCACCGGGATCCGATATGGGTCCGGACGTGGAAGACGAAGAAGACAAATGATGACGCTTAGAGGGTTCCATCTTGGCCGGTACTGATCCGATCCACCAATTCGTCATCCAGGACATCTTCAAGCTGTTCACCATTGGCGGTGACGGCACCGAAGGGTCCGGCACCACCTTCGCCTTTACCAATTCGTCGCTGTTCATGGTCGCCACCGTCGCGATCATCTCGCTCTATCTGATCCTGTCGACCGGTTCGAAGAGCGTTGTCCCGGGCCGCGCCCAGCTCCTGAGCGAGCTGATGTATGAATTCGTGGCCAATATGGTCAGAAGTGCCGCCGGCACGGCGGGCATGAAGTTTTTCCCGCTGGTGTTCTGCCTCTTCACCTTCATCTTCACGGCAAACATGCTTGGCATGGTGCCCTACTTCTTCACCGTCACCAGCCACATCATCGTCACCTTCGCGCTGTCGATGCTGGTGTTCCTGACCGTGGTGATCTACGGCTTCATGAAGAACGGCCCCAAATTCCTCAAGCTGTTCGTGCCGTCGGGCGTGCCCGGCTACATCCTTCCCATCGTGGCGCCGATCGAGTTCATCTCGTTCATGAGCCGCCCGATTTCGCTCTCTGTGCGTCTGTTCGGCAATATCCTGGCCGGCCACATCACGCTCAAAGTCTTCACCGGTTTCATCGTCACCATGAGCAGCCTGGGTTTCCTCGGCATTCTTGGTTCGGCGCTGCCGCTGATCATGGCCATCGCTCTGACTGGCCTCGAATTTCTCGTCGGTGCCGTTCAGGCCTACGTCTTCGCCGTCCTGACCTGCATGTATCTCAACGACGCGATCCACCCGTCTCACTAATCTACCAGTCACGGCGGGCTGTTCCGCCACAACCCGCCTAAGTCGCTTGAAAGGACTAAAAAATGGAAGCTGAAGCCGCAAAGTACATCGGTGCCGGTATTGCTTGTTTCGGTATGGCCGGTGCCGCCATTGGCGTGGCCAACATCTTCGGTAACTTCCTGTCGGGCGCCCTGCGCAACCCGTCGGCTGCTCCGAGCCAGTTCTCGAACCTGATCTTCGGCTTCGCCGTGACCGAAGCTCTGGGCATCTTCTCGTTCCTGGTTGCCCTGATCCTGCTGTTCGTCGCCTAAGTCAGGCGTCGATCACTGATATCCGCAGCCGGGCTTGTCTCGGCTGCGTGCATTCTCCGGCTCACGCCGGCTGACCGGATTTAACGGGACCTCACCTGATGGTAACGCAAGCCTACGCCCAAGAAGCGGCTGCACCGGCCGAAGAGCACGTCGAGGCGCCTGCCACCGACGCGACCCACGCCGATCCGACCGCTGATACCCATGCCACCACCGAAGCACATGGTGGCGGGCATGATTCAGGCGTGTTCCCGCCCTTCGATCCGGCAACATTCCCATCGCAGCTGCTATGGCTCGCCATCACGTTCGGCGCGCTCTACCTGCTGATGAGCAAGATCGCCCTGCCCCGCATCGGCGGCATCCTCGAAAACCGCAAGAGCATCATCGACGCTGACCTTGCGGCAGCCGATGCCTCCCGCCAGAAGACCGACGCAGCCATCGCCGCTTATGAAGCTGCGCTTGCTGCTGCCAAGGCCAAGGCCCAAGGCATTGCCAATGAAAGCCGCGAGGCCATCACGGCCGACCTGGCTGCCAAGCGCAGCGCCGTCGAGGCCGACCTCACCGCCAAGGTGACCGCTGCCGAGGCCCGCATCTCGGCGACCAAGACCGAAGCGCTCACCCATGTCGACGAGATCGCCACCGAAACGGCGCAGACCGTCGTGACCCAGTTGGTGGGCGACGTCTCGGCTGACAGCGTCCGCGCTGCGGTCGCCAAGGCCAAGGAGTAAGTGACGATGGAATGGATGGATAACAGCTTCTACGCCTTCGTCGCGCTGGTCATCTTCATCGCGATCGCGCTCTATTTCGGCATCCCCGCCATTATCGGCAAGATGCTCGACAAGCAGATCGCCAAGATCGCCGACGACCTGGCCGAAGCCAAAAAGCTGCGCGAGGAAGCCGCTGCTCTGCTCGTCGAATACGAGCAGAAGCGCGTCGCTGCCGAAGCTGAAGCCGAAGGCATCATCGCCGCCGCCAAGGAAGAGGCCACCCGCCTCACCGCCGAGGCGCAGGTGTCGCTGGCCGACCTGGTCACGCGCCGCACCAAGGCTGTGGAAGACAAGATCGCGCAGGCTGAAGCCGCCGCCGTCGCCGAAGTCCGCGCCCGCTCGGCCGACGTTGCGATCGAGGCTGCGCGCCTAGTGCTGACCGACGAAATGGCCAAGAAGGGCGGCGACGTCGTCAACAAGGCCATCGCAGATGTGGGCAATCGCCTGAACTGAGGTTCGGTGCATTGATTTCGAGGGCGGGCACTGAGTGCCCGCCCTTTTTCTTTGCAGCGTGGCGTTCCAGACCTACCGCCAGATCGTCGCATAATTCCTGTACGCGCTCATTTCTCGCGATTGACGCCTCGATAAATCTCCACCATGGTGCCCTCGACTGCGGGAGAGACTGGTTCCCTCCAGCGCCGAAGGAGCAACCGCCCCGGAAACTCTCAGGCAAAAGGACCGCGTGTCAGCCGACAACTCTGGAAAGCAGGCGCTAACGCCTCACCGAAGGAGCAACCGATCCATAGGCGATCGGGAATCTCTCAGGTTCGCGGGACAGAGGGGGCATGGACGGCGTCCGTCATTGGGCGCTTATCGTGCCCTATTGTCGGAGAATCTGCGTGTCAGAGCCTGAAACACAACTCAAGACTGTACCGCTCGATGCGGGTCATGTCGCGCTCGGCGGCCGTATGGTGCCGTTCGGCGGCTATTCGCTGCCGGTGCAATATCCCAGCGGTATCATGGCCGAGCACAAATGGACCCGCGAGCATGCGGGGCTGTTCGATGTCTCGCATATGGGCCCGAGCTTCCTTACCCTGACCAATCCGACCGGCGATGCAGAAGCCGGTCACGCCGCCGTCGCCGAACTGGTCGAACCGCTGGTCTGCGGCGACATCAAGGGGCTCAAGCCCGGCCAGGTGCGCTATACGCTGATGCTGAACGAAAGCGGCGGCGCTATCGACGACCTGATGATCGGCCGCTCGCCACTGTTTCCCGGTTCGCTCTACATCGTGGTCAATGCCGGCACCAAGGACAATGACTTTGCGCTCATCGCCAAGGCAGCCGGCGACAAGGCCAAGCTGACCCGCGCCGATGACGGTGCGCTGCTGGCTCTGCAGGGCCCCGAGGCGGTGGCGGTGCTCGACACCATCGTGCCCGGCGTCGCCGATCTCAGCTTCATGACCTATGCGCCCTTCGACTGGAACGGCAGCAAGTTGATCATTGCCCGCTCCGGCTATACCGGCGAAGACGGCTGCGAAATCCTGTGCTCGGTGGAAAAGGCCGTGCAGCTGTGGGATGCGCTGCTGGCCGACGAACGTGTCAAGCCGATCGGCCTCGGTGCCCGTGACTCGCTCCGCCTCGAGGCCGGGCTTCCGCTCTATGGGCACGATCTCGACGAGACCGTGTCACCAACGGAGGCGGGCCTCAACTTCGCCGTGTCGAAGCGTCGTCGTGAGGCGGCCGACTTCCCCGGCGCGGCACGCATCATCAAGGAATTTGCCGGTGACCTGGCCCGCATTCGGGTCGGTCTGTTCGTCGAGGGCGCTCCGGCCCGCGAAGGTGCCGACATTCTTGATGAGAGCGGCGCCGTTGTCGGCCGCGTCACCAGCGGCGGCTTCGCGCCGAGCCTGGCCCGTGCCATCGCCTTGGGCTTCGTGCCGCCTGCCTATGCCGCCCCCGGCACCAAACTGCAGGTCTCGGTGCGCGGCCGCCTGCAGCCGGCAGAAGTCACCGCCACCCCATTCGTGCCGCATCGCTACCACCGCAAGCCCAAAGCCTGATCTCGTTGAGGACCCAATCATGACCACCAAATTCAGCCCAGACCACGAATACATCCGCGTCGAGGGTTCGACCGGCATTGTCGGCATCACCAACTATGCCCAGGAAGCGCTCGGCGACATCGTCTTCGTCGAACTGCCCGCCGTCGGCAAAGTGCTGCGCAAGGGCGACGAAGCGGCCGTCGTCGAATCCGTCAAGGCGGCATCGGAAATCTATGCCCCGGTGGCCGGCACCGTGACCGAGGTCAACGAGGAGCTCTCGGGCAACCCGGGTCTCATCAACACCGACCCTACCGCCACCGGCTGGATCTACAAGATCGCCATCAACAATCCGTCCGAGCTCGATGACCTGCTCGACGATGCGGCCTATGCCGACTTGACCAAGTAACGGACAGACATGCGCTACCTCCCCCACTCCCAAGCCGAACGCGCCGAAATGCTGGGCGTCATCGGCGCGGCCAATATCGATGCGCTGTTCAGCGCGGTGCCTGCCAAGGCACTGAAGAACTTCGATCTCGGCCTGCCCGCTCATAGCCCTGAATTCCTGGTCGAAGCCCATATGCGGGCCCTGGCCGGCAAGAACCGTGCGGGCGCCGATGGCCCGTTCTTCGTCGGCGCCGGCGCCTATCGCCACCACGTGCCTGCCAGTGTCGATCACCTGATCCAGCGCTCGGAATGGCTGACGGCCTATACGCCCTACCAGCCGGAAATCTCGCAGGGTACCCTGCAGATGTTGTTCGAGTTCCAGACCCAGGTGGCCAAGCTCACCGGCATGGATGTGGCCAATGCGTCGCTCTATGACGGTTCGACTGGCACGGCAGAAGCGGTGCTGATGGCGCGACGCCTGACCCGTCGCAACAAGATCGTCTTGTCGGGTGGTCTGCACCCGCATTATCGCGACGTCGTTCGCGCCTATCTCAAGGACGATGCCGATCTCGAATGCCTCTCGGCTTCGCCGGAAGGCCAGGGCGACATTCTCGATCATATCGATGAAACAACCGCCGCCATCGTGGTGCAGACGCCGGACTTCTATGGCCACCTGCGCAACATCAAGACGGCAGCCGACGCCGCCCATGCCAAGGGCGCCCTGCTGATCGTTGTCATCACCGAAGTGGTGTCGCTGGGCCTGCTCGAAGCGCCCGGCGCGCTGGGCGCTGATATTGTCGTCGCCGAGGGTCAGTCGATCGGCAATGCGCTGAACTTTGGCGGGCCGTATCTCGGCCTGATGGCAACCCGCAAGGAATTCATCCGGCAGATGCCGGGTCGCCTCTGCGGCGAAACCGTCGATGCCGAGGGCCAGCGCGGCTTCGTTTTGACCCTGTCGACCCGCGAGCAGCATATCCGCCGCGAGAAGGCGACGTCCAATATCTGCACGAACTCGGGGCTCTGCGCCCTGGCCTTCTCCATCCACATGGCTCTGCTGGGTGAAGCCGGGTTCACCCGGCTGGCCCGCCTGAATCACGCCAATGCCTGCAAGCTGGCAGACGCGCTGGAGGCTGTGGCCGGTGTCACGGTGCTGAACAAGACGTTCTTCAACGAGATGACCATTCGCACATCGCAGCCGGCGGCAAGCCTGGTCGAGCGATTGGCCAAGCGTGGCATCCTGGCTGGGGTACCGGTTAGCCGACTGGAGCCCACCGATCCATCGGTTGCGAACCTGATCGTCCTTGCGGCGACCGAACTCACCACCGATGCCGATATCGCAGCGCTCTGCGCCGCCCTTGCGGAGGAACTCGCATGAGCATGAACAATCAGGGCCGCCCCACCGGCACGGGCACTTCGGGCTTCGCCTCCACCTCCGGCTCGGCACTGCTGCCAAACGAACCACTGCTGTTCGAGACCGGCGATACCGAGCATTCGGGTGTCGACCTGCCGGACGTCACCATCTCGTCCGGCCGCCTCGGCGGCTTCGAGCGCAAGATGCCGCTCGATCTGGCTGGGCTCACCGAACCCGAGGCCATGCGCCACTATGTGCGCCTCAGCCGGCTCAACCACTCGATCGACTCGGGCATGTATCCGTTGGGGTCGTGCACGATGAAGCACAATCCGCGCCTCAACGAGAAAATGGCCCGCCTGCCGGGCTTCTCCGACATCCACCCGCTGCAGCCGGTGTCGACCGTGCAGGGGGCGCTGGAGCTCATGAACGAGCTTAGCCACTGGCTGATGACGCTGACCAATACCGCAGCCGTGGCGCTCACGCCCAAGGCCGGTGCGCATGGCGAATTGCTCGGCATGATGGCCATCAAGGCAGCGCAAGCTGCTGCCGGGCAGGACCATCGCAAGATCGTGCTGGTCCCAGAAAGCGCCCATGGCACCAATCCGGCGACGGCTGCTTTCCTCGGCTACTCGGTCAGGCCGATCCCGGCGCGTGCCGACGGCACCGTGGATGTGCAGGCGGTCAAAGACGCGCTGTCGCCTGATGTGGCGGCGATCATGCTGACCAATCCCAACACCTGCGGCCTCTTCGAGCCGCAGGTGATTGAAATCGCTGAGGCCGTGCATGCGGCGGGGGCGTTCTTCTACTGTGATGGCGCCAATTTCAACGCCATCATGGGGGTGGTCCGTCCGGGCGACTTGGGCATCGACGCCATGCATATCAACCTGCACAAGACCTTCTCAACGCCGCATGGCGGCGGTGGTCCGGGTGCGGGTCCGGTGGTGCTGTCGGCAGCCCTGGCGCCGTTCGCGCCGGTACCCTTCGTGCGCAAGCATGCTGGAGGTCTTGAACTGGTTGAGCATGCCGAGGGCGAAGTCCTCGGTCGCATCACGGCGTTTCAGGGCCAGATGGGCATGTATGTCCGTGCGCTGACCTATATGCTCAGCCATGGCGGCGACGGTCTGGCTCAAGCGGCGCAGGATGCGGTGCTCAACGCCAACTACATCAAGGCACGACTCGCCCACGCCTTCTCGGTGCCCTTCGGCGACTATCCGACCATGCATGAGGCCCTGTTCGATGACAGCTTCCTGGCCGGTACAGGCGTCACCACGCTCGATTTCGCCAAGGCGCTGATCGACGAGGGCTTCCACCCGATGACCATGTACTTCCCGCTGGTGGTGCATGGGGCGATGCTGATCGAGCCGACCGAGAGCGAGAGCAAGCAGACGCTCGACCGGTTCTGCGAGGTGATGGAAGAACTGGCGGCCGATGCCAAGGCCGGAAACAGCGAACGCTTCACCTCGGCCCCGCTGAAGGCGCCGAGGCGCCGTCTCGACGAAACGCGGGCGGCGCGTTCGCCGATCCTCAAGTGGGAACGGCCGCAAGAGCTGCCGCAGGCGGCGGAGTAAACAAAATGGCCCGCGGAGCGATCCGCGGGCCATTGAATTTCAGAGGTGACGATCAGCCCCTGGTGTCGAAGCCGACCCAGATGGTGATGGTCTCGCCGCCCAGATAGGGGATAGCGACGTTTTCGATGACCTTGACGAACTCGGCGGAGCGAGCCGGCGCAGTGATGGCCACGGGGATGGTGTATTTTTCCGAGAAGATGGCCTGGCCATCGCGCTCGACGGCGAAACGGATCGGGGCGTTGACTGACGTCTGGTTGCCCTTGGGTCCCAGAAGCACGCGGCCGACGACGCCCATGTTGACAGTGATCAGGCCGTTGGACACCACGCAATTGCGCGAACTCTCGTCGATGACGCCCTGATACTGCAGGGAGCGCGCATCGCCCACCTGACCGCCGCCATAATAGAACATGGCCTCGCTGCCGGGCCGCACGCGGATCGGCGGACACTGGGTGGCGATGGCGGGTAGTGCATTGGTCTGGGCCTGGGCGACTGCGGCGGGCGTCGCGGTGGCGTTCTGCAAATTCTGGTTCTGGGCGGTGGTGGCACCGCCGCCAAACATGCTGCCCATCGAGCAGCCGGCGAGCAGGATCGCGGCAGCGCAGGCGGCGGACAGGCGCAGGGCCAGGGGCGTGAACGTGGTCATCGGCAGGTCTCCTGACGCAATACTAGCTAGCGGCGACTTCGAGCGCCATGAGGATAGCGGGGGCGCCACTGGCATTGACCCCTGGGCCATCCTCGATGAAGACGGCATCGACGATGCCATCGCGGATCAGCATGGCGGCGCGGGCAAACCGCTTGCCCATGCCCGAACCGGAAAAATCCCTGGCAAGCCCGAGGGCTTCAGCCAGCTCGGCATTGCCGTCGGCCATGAAATCGATCTTGCCCAAGGCACCCGAGCCCTCGGCCCAAGCCTTCATCACGTGATGATCGTTGACCGACGCGCAGACGATGCGATCGACGCCCTTGGCGCGCAGCTTGCTCTCGTTGGCGATAAATCCAGGCAGGTGATTGACGTGGCAAGTGGGGGTGAACGCGCCGGGGACCGCGAAGAGAACCACAAGGCCGGTGCCGAGTGCAGCGTCGCTGGTAGTATCGGTGGCGCCTTCGGCGTTGACGAGTTTGGTCCGCACGGACGGTATCGGACTGCCGCGTTCGATCATATTTCGATTAGCCCCATGACTTGGTCGCCGGATGGCGCCCCCCTCGGTCATTCTTACGTTCGGGATATGCGGCTTTGCCCCCGCAGACAAGACCTTACGGCCCCTTCCCCAACGCGCTTCTAGTCCGGCCGCAGCACCTTGACGGGCCGCGAGACTTCGAATGCTCCCATGCCAGTCATGAATGTCAGCTGAACATCCCGGCCTTCCAGGTCGATTTCGTCGCCCTGAGCCAAGATTGGAATGAGAACTAGGTTGGGTTCCGGGCTTTTTTGCGGCGTGCCGAACAGCGGCTCGCCGCTATCAGTGCTGGCAATGAGCGAGGCCGGATCGAGATCGGGATCGCCGACATGGACCAATAGCTGGCCTGCGGCGGCATCATACTCAACATTGCCGAGGGGTTGCGGATCGCCCTCCCAGGGCATGGGCCAGGTGGCCAGGGCCTGCCGAATGCGCAGCCCGTTGGGGCGGTCTGGGACAGCATCGCCTTTCGGCAGCGAGAACTTTGCCTGGGCCGGCACGCAGATATCGGAGCAGACGCCAAGCACCGCGGTCAACGCGATCTCGGTAGCGTCCGGCGCCACAGTCACCTCGATCGGCAGCACGGTCGGGCCAAAATAGGCGTAGTCGAGATAGTCGGCGCCTTCGTGCCTGACAGGATAGGGCCAGAGGATCTGGTGCGCCAGCACGCCCGTCGAAGCGGAGAAATCGAGTTCGGTCGGCAGGCCCGTGTCGCCGGGGACGCGCCAATAGGTCTTGGTGGTCTCGGGCATGTCGATCTCGAGCCCGAGCAGCGTCGTGCCGTTAGCCTTGACCTGGCCGGTGCTGATCAGGCGCAGCTTCACGCCGGGCGCAACTTCCTGCCACGCGGTCTCGCCCGCCGTGACGGGTGAGGCAAGCAGGACGGCGAGGAGGCAGAGGGGACTAACGCGGCGCATGGAATGGCATTAGCGCAGGACGAGGTGAAGAAACAGCTGACGGCGCATCATGCCTTCGTGATGAGCGCATCGCTGCCCCGCCCGGATCGTAACTTGGCATCAACGACACCCGTGCCTACAATTGGGACATGAACTCGCTCGAAGGCCAGATGCTCGTTGCCATGCCCGACATGGCGGACGAGCGCTTCGTGGAAAGCGTCATCCTGCTCGTCGGCCATGGCAGCGAGGGGGCCATGGGGCTCGTGGTCAATCACGAGTTGGCCAATCTGCGTTTTGCCGACATTCTCGACGAGCTTGACCTTGGCGACCCGGATGCGGTGATCCGCCTGCCCGACACGATCCGCCAGCGTGCGGTGATGCGTGGCGGCCCGGTCGAACGGGGACGCGGCTTCGTGCTGCATTCGGCCGACTACAAGAGCGGCAACACCTATCCCGTGACATCAGGCATCAGCCTGACCGCGACGCTCGATATCCTGCGCGTCATGGCCTTCGGCCCGGCGCCAAAAGCCTCGCTGTTCGTGCTGGGCTGCTGCGCCTGGAGCCCCGGCCAGCTCGAAGGCGAGATCGCCGACAATGGCTGGCTGACGGTGCCGGTCTCGGGGGACATCGTGTTCCGGACCCCGGTAGAAGAGCGGTACGAGGCGGCGCTGGCGAGTTTGCATATTACAAGGGCGACGCTGAGCCCGGATGCGGGGCATGCTTAGGGCTTCGCCCCTCTGGGAGAGGTCGACCCGTAGGGTCGGGTGAGGGGTCTTTCCCACGCACCTCACCCAGTAAAGGCCCCTCACCCGGCGGCTTCGCCGCCGACCTCTCCCCGGAGGGGCGAGGTAAAGGTTCTACCGCGCCAGTTGCGCTGCAAGCTTCTTGCCGAACTCCGCGCCCGTCATCGCGGCTCCGAAAGCGAAACCCTGGGCATAGCGGCAGTTGAGCTGGCGCAGGCGCTCGATTTCGTCAAGCGTTTCGACGCCCTCGGCGATGACCATTAGATCGAGATCGCTGGCCAGCGCCACCACCGCACGGATGATCGGGCTCTGGGTATGGGCCATGCCGTTATCCTCGCCCATCTTCACGAAGGGCTGCGGTATCTTGATGGTATCGAACGGAAAGCGGTGCAGGTAGCTCAGCGATGAGTGGCCGGTGCCGAAATCGTCGAGCGCCAGCCCAAGGCCCAGGTTGCGCAGGGCCATGAGCATATAGGCGGAATGCTCGGGATTGGTCATCACCTGGCTCTCGGTGATCTCGAGCTTGAGGTGGCGCGCCAGCTCCTTGTCGGCGCTGACGAGGCTGCGCATGTCGTTGAGCAGCGTTTCGGTCGCCAGTTGCGACGGCGAGAGGTTTACCGAGATGAAGAAATCCTCGGGCAGACCAAGGGTGGTCATCCAGTCCTTGGCCTGTGCCGCAGCCTGTTCGAAGGCGAGGCGGCCGAGCTTTTCAATCTGGCCGGAGCGCTCAGCCAGCGGCACGAATTCGTCCGGGTTCACGGTGCCGCGGGTGGGATGGACCCAGCGCATCAGGGCCTCGGCGCCGGCCATCTGGCCGGTCTGGATATCCATGACCGGCTGGAACTGCACATGCAGCTCACCCTGCTTCATGCCGCGTTCGAGATCTTCCTCGCTGGCGCGGTTGTAGGCGGCGATGGAGCGCGCCGAGGCGCGATAGGCCTCGATGCGGTCGCCGCCCAGGCGCTTGGCATAGTACATGGCGAGCTCGGCGTCGCGCAGCACATCGGCCGCAGTGGCCGGATTGCTGTCATAGATAGTGACGCCGATGGACGCCGTCAGGGTGAGATCGCGGTCGCCGAAGTTGAATGGCGCCTTGAGGGCCTTGCGGATCTGCTCGGCGGTTTCGGCGATCTTGCCGGCGGCCTGCTCCGAAGCAAGGATCACCGCGAACTGGTCGCCGGTGACGCGCGCCACGGTATCGAGCGGGCGCATGACGCGGGAGATGCGGCGGGAGATGGCCAGCAGCACTGAGTCGGCGGCGGAGTGGCCGATGCGCTCCTCGAGCTCCATGAAGCGGTCGATATCGATCAGGAAGACGGCCGGCTTGGTGCCGCCTGGGGTGCGGGCGCGCACCAGGGCACGCTCCAACCGATCGAGGAACAGCATGCGGTTGGGCAGGCCGGTGAGGCTGTCATGGACAGCGTCATGCAGCAGACGCTCGCGCGAGGCGCGGTCTTCGGTGACGTCCTGCAGGGTGCCGACGATGCGATTGACCTGGCCGTCGCCACCCAGCACCGGCTTCACCCGCATGCGGAAGCTGCGATAGCTGCCATCGTGACCGGCAATGCGCATATCGGCCGAAACCTTGCCGCGACGCAGCTCTACCAGCGTGTCGAAAGCGGTACGGAAACGGTCGCGATCGTCGGGGTGGACGCGATCGAGCCAGCGCTTGATGGCGCCGCGCAGGGCGCCGCGCTTTTCGCCGAGGCGAGTCGCGAGTTCGTCGCTGACCGAGACGCGGTCGCGCTCGATGTTCCAGTCGAAGACGAAGTCGCCTGAGCCGGTAAGCGCCAGAGCACGCCTTTCGACTTCGCTGAGGGTGCCGATCGACACCTGGCCTTCGGAGAAGGCGTGTTGCACGGCGGTGAAGCCGAGCAGCATGACGATGAGCACGAGACCACCGCCGACAGCGGGCTGCGCGACGTCGTTGGAAACCTGCCCCGAAACGACCAGCCAGGAATAGAATAGCCAGGAAATCAGGATGATCCAGGTGGGCACGAGCAGCACGGCACGGTCGTAGCCGCGCAAGGCCAACAGCAAGATCAGGAAGAAGCCGGAAAGGCCCAGCAACGCCAGCACCAGGCGGGCGATGGTGGCAGCGATGGCGGGCTGGAAGAAGGCGAAGGCGAACAGCGCCAGGAACAGCACAGCCAGACCCAGCGCGAGATGGATGAAGCGCAGATGCCAGCGGTGGAGGTTGAGATAGATGAAGAGGAACCCGGCCAGCGTCGTGGCTATACCCGCCTCCGCCGCAGCGCGGAGCGGTTGCATGCCACTGGCGGGCAGGCCCAGCAGGCGGCCCAGCACGCCGAAATCAATCAGCAAATAGATCAGCACCGCCCAGGCAAAGGCCGCCGTGGCCGGGAACACGCCGCGACCCTTGACCACGAACATGATGGTCAAGAACACCGCTGCCAGCGAAGCCACGCCCAGCACCACGCCGCGGAACAGGGTGAAGGAGTTGACGTAGTCGCGATAGGCATTGGGCTGCCAGAGATAGAGTTCGGGCAGTTCGCCCGAGGTCAGTTCGGCGATGAAGGTGACAGTGGCGCCGGGGTCGAGGGTGACTTCGAAGGCGTCGGCCTCGCTATCGGGCAGGCGGATCGGGCGGATGCCGGCGCTGGGCGTCAGCGCCTTGAGGCGGTCGTTGCCGAGATCAGGCTGGAATACGCCGGAGCCTGGCAGGCGGAAGAAGGGCGCCACCAAGAGGCGGTCGATCTGCTGGTCGCTCTCGTTGCGCAGGGCGAAGAGCGCGAAGGACGGATTGGTGCCCTGCTCGCTGGCCAGCACCTCGATGCGGCGGATGATGCCATCCTCACCCGGTGCGGTGGAGAGCTGCACGCGGCCATCGGTGCCCGGCGTGACCTCGATCACGTCGCTCAGATTGACGGCATTGACGTCTTCGGGGACCGAGATGACTTCGAAAGCGGTGGCGGGCGCGAGGATTGCCAGCGCGAACGCAAAACACATCGCGAGTGCATAGAGGTGACGCATCAGAGGCGAATATATCCTGCGGTAGGCTTCATTGTGGCAGCGCCTGGACGGGATCGCGGTAGCAATCCACGGCCGAAACGGCATCCTCTTGGCGGGAGCGCCCTTTGGTAGCGGGGATTGACGCTTGCGACAAGGTTACCGAAGTGTTGCCAAATGGCAACGGCGGCCTGGGCTAGCAGAGCCGAGCGTTCAACCGGACGCCGGAATAGCCGGATTGCGCAACGCTATCGCACAGCTCAGCCCATTCACAGCCGGCGCAGGCCGGGCGGATCTGGCCGGTGGAAAAGGCGGCGCGCAGGCCGGAGAGCACCTGCTCATCCAGGCTGAAGGGTCGCGTCAGGTCGGTTTGCAGCAGATCGCTGATGGCGAGGCGGGCCAGCCGATCGCGTTCCAGAACATTGTCGTGATGGCAGTGGGGCTCGCCCTCGGTGAGCAGGGGCACGCAGACATCATCGGGCCCGTCGACCAGCTCGATCGTTTCACCACCGCCGAGCCTGACAATGATGGCGTCGTAATTCGCGACGAAGGCAGGGGTATAGCCCCTGCCTATATAGGTCAGCATGCAGAGCAGATGATGCGCCCGCAGTTGGATGGTCAATGCGCGCCCTTGGTGGTGGCGCGGTGCAGCACGAAGAGGACGGCGGCGCCCAGCGCCGACTTGAGTGCGGCGCCCGAGAGGAACGGCACGACGCCGTAGATCAGGGCCTGGTCGACACCGATGGAGGTCGCCAGCCAGGCGCCGCCAATGGCGAGGCAGAGGGCATTGCCGGCCAGGGCGGCGACGAAGGCGAGCAGCGGCTTGCTGCCGTTCCAGCCGCGCTCGGCGAGCCAGCCGACCAGGCCAGCCACAATGGGGAAGGCAAAGAGGTAACCGGCAGTCGGGCCGACGAAGTGGATGGCCCCAGCTGCGCCACCTGACAGGACAGGTGCGCCCAGCGCCGCTTCGATCAGCCAGGCGATGACGGTGATGCCGCCCAGGCGCCAGCCATAGAGTGCGCCGACCATGGCTACACCGAAGGTCTGCATGTTCATCGGCACTGGCAGCATCGGCACCTCGATATAGGACATAGCGGCCAGGAACAGCGTACCGAGGAGGACGGCGGCAACCTGCCAGGTCAGGGAACGGCTCTGCAGGCGCAGCGGGCTATAGGCATCGAGACTTGAGGCAGCGGTGGTGTTCATGACGTGTCCTTGGATCGCATCCAGAATTATAGATAATTTCTGACTTCGATCTATTAAGTTCACAGTCCGGTGACTTGTGCAAGCCTTGAACCATTAGCCAACGATGGCGAAGGCTTCGCGGGTGGCGCCGGAGGCAGTGCGAACGGGCTTCTGGCCGATCCATTGGACGTGGCGGCCCAGCGTAGCGACCGCAGCGTCGATCTGGCCGCTGCGCAGGGCGGCGAGGATGGCCAGATGGTCCTGGTCGGTGCGAACTTCCCATTCGGTCCGCCAGGCTGCGAACAGGAAGCGGGCGCTGGCGGCATGCAGGTCGTCGATGGCGGCGAGAAGCCGCGGCATGCCGCAGGGGGTGAGGATGGTGCGGTGAAAGACGCGGTTGGCCTCTTCCCAGGAGCGAACGTCGC